>CAYZVQ010000268.1:0-7101 GCA_964481925.1 uncultured Acidimicrobiaceae bacterium | reverse complement strand
CCCGCAAAGTACCGGGACCTGATACGGATGCCTCTTCCATGACACCTATCCTGACCCCACTGGCCATGGGTGTCAACCGACAGGGTGCTGTATCTCATTCAGATACCAAGCCTCCCTTCTTGACACCCACGGCATGTGACATCGAGGCCAAACGCCGAAGATCCCGAGCCACCTGTTCCTTGGACGGACGGTCCTCGGGATGCATGTTGCGTCATCAGATCGACTTCCTGGTCCAGAGCGGCGGCGCTCGGGTGCGGACGTAGGTCGCCGACGACGACTTCTACATACAGACGTCGGACGGATCTCATCGTCGGCGTCCGCGGACCCCCCCCGGGGTGAAGCTCATGGTGCGGTCGTGTTCAGCCGTGGCGTTTAACCGGGAAGTGGTTCAGTAGGTGCGGGGCGGCGTGTAGAGCCCTCCAAGGATGGCCGCGATCCGGGTGAGCGCCGTTTGGAGCTCGGGCGATGTCGGCAACCCCCCTGCGGCGACGATCGAAGAGTTGTCGCTCACGTATGGAATGGACGCTACCGTGAAGGTGTCGAGGGCCCCAAAGGTTACATACGAGGGGCAGGGATTGTGCACGAATGGTCAATTCCCCGGCCAAAGGTTTTCGGCCACCCCGGCCATGTCTCCCCTTCTCTCGCTCCAGCGAGGCTCGTACGACCACCGACGTCGTATCCGATCCGCGGTAAACAGCTCTGAGCTGAGTACCCTGCCATCGAAAGTTCAGGGGAGTTTGGCTGACGTTACACCCCAGTTTTGGCAGGTCAAGGGGCTGGAGGGCAGGCGGAAGAGGTACAGGCCCTAGCCCGCTAGGAGGCGGCGCCCGACCGCGGTACGTGCGGTTCAGGCTGAGCTCGAATCCTGTCAAGGGCCTGCGCACTTCGTCGGTAATTTCCTGACGCAACCAGTCTCCCGCGGTGTATCGTTTTGGGCCAGGTGGTCTAGCTCTTTGGCCCTCGCCAGGTCTAAGGGGTTCGTGTACCTAGAATGAGAAAGAGATATGAGCCTGCGCTTTCGCTTCGGCCGAGCCGGCGGTCCCCGGCGTCGCCTCGTGTTTGGCGCCGCCGTAGGGGTGCTGGCGGTGAGCTTGCCGGCCCTGTCCGCACCAGCCACGACCGGGCAGCCCACGGTGGCGGCCCAGTTCAGCGGGTTCTGCCCCCAACACGTCAAGGGTGCGTATTACGACTATGTGGTCTACGGGCTGCGCAGTACTGGTGACACATATCAGGTCGACACGGAAAATGAACGTTGCCAAGTAGCCGAGCGGCTCGTTCCTAAGTTGACCTACGAGGGCCAGGGAAAAAAGGCGAGCGCGCAAGCTAGGGCCATAGCGAGCCCGACGGGCTGGACCTGTTTCGGTAGCGGCGACCACGGACTAGCGTCCACCAAGGCCCCGACGATAAGGGGTCAGTGCGACAACAAACCGAAATTGGTGGACGTCACTGCGACTTTTGGATGGTCGCCAATTTGAACGAGGCACGCTCGAAGTGATGTTACAGCGCGTGGAGAGTGCACTCCGGCTCAGCGGGAGCTTGTCAAGGATGCGCCGGTAGAGGGCGAGGTAGTCCCCAGGCCCATGCGTCCAGGCAGGTTTTACCTCAGAGTCGACGTGGACACGGTCGTCGACGATGTCGGCGAGCCGGACGGCTCTTTGAGCTGAAGGACGCCAAACCACGATGGCGTCCGGGACTGCCCGAGGGCGGCTGCGTTGCAAGTCGATGGCGTAGCCTGCCAGCAGGTGAGGTCGAAGTGGATCTCGGCTATCGCCTCCTCCAGTTCAGAAGTTGTTGGATGCTGGCCGGCGCGGCAGGTGCCTTGCCCCGCGGCGGTTGCAACGCGATGAGCCATTGTCGGATGGTTGTGGTGTTCAGCCCTTGCGCCGCAACGGGTTCGTAGCATCGAGCGGTGCGATGACGCATTCCGACGCGACGGGACCCCTGACCCGAGCCCTGGCGTTTCGTTGGTTAGTGACACCCGGGCCCAAGGGGAACCACCGGGACTTGGTCACGGCGCGCCCCCTGCTTTCCGGCAAGCCCGCGCTACCCGTGGTCATGGTAGCGTTGGGCGAGACAAAATGGGCTGAGGCGAGGCGTCAGCCATACCGTCCCTCCAGACGTCCGCTCGCTGAGCTACGTCGAGAAATGTTCGACCCCGTACCGATAGACGACAGCTAGCTATACCTGACACCAAATAAATTTAACTGGCCTGCAGACTCTCTACCTCCAGGCCGTTGCCGTCCTGAAAGGTGAGGGACACTCGGCCGTTGTCGGCCACTGCCAGGCGGGCGTTGTCAGCTTGGGCGTAGCCGGCGGCAATGGTGGCGATATCCATTGGGCCGGACCAGGTTTTGCCCCCGGTGGTTGATGTCCACAGTTGCATATTGGGCGTGCCATCCGCCGGGTACTGCGGCCAGGCCACCGCCAGCTCGCCGGTTTTCTGGTTCTCGTACAGTGCCCCACCTGCGTCGGGCTTGGCGAACGGCTCGTCCGCCAGGGTCCTGTGTGCACCAAAGACGTGAGCGGCCGGGTCGTACTTGCGGATGTCGACCTCGGTTATCCCCGCACTGCCAGGCGCTCGGTCCTCCGTGAGCAGGAACAGCCCTGCCGGGCCGCCAGCGAGCCTTGCCAGGTAGCCCTGGGCGACCGTCGACGGCCCGCTCCAGGATTGCTGCGTCCCTATCGCGCCGCCCCCGTTGTAGCGGTAGAAGCCGACCGTAGGCGTTCCGCTCGACGTGGAGAACGCCTCGACGGGGTTCCCGTTCGGGTCGAGGGCGAGCGAGGACGACAGGGAGTTGACGTTCTCCGCCGTGCTCAGGCCGCTGAAGCTGAACGAGGTGGTCGGTCCTGCGGACGACGTGCACACGCACGTCACCAAACCGAATCCCAACCCGACATGGTTCGAGCTCATCAAGAACGAGCTGCCGGGCCCGCCGGCCGCACCCCCGTACGTACTCGGCGCCAGCAAGACGTCATCGACATTCGTCTTGTCCGGGAAGCTGCCCTGAGCAATGACAGTGGGTGCTCCGAACGTGAGCCCACCGTCGCTCGAGGTCCAGACCACTACATCGTCTTCGATATAGCGCCCTGCCACGACGTAGACGACGCCACCCGGCGCCAACACCGGGAAGGGTTGATCGGTGGCGGCAAGGTTACCACCGCTCGGTAGCGGGAGCACGACCGGGTCGGTGCAGGTCCCACCCGAAGGGATCTTGCAGAACATGTCGGTCTCCGGGTTGCCATTGCGGAGCCACGTGACATAGAGCGCACCGGCCGCATCTACCGCCGTAGCGCCGAAAGAAGCGGCATGCGGGTCGAGCACGGACGGGACGCCAGCGGGCCTCGGGACGGGTGAGATGCCCGTATGGGCCACCAAGAGGTGGCACGCGGTCAGGCACCTGTTCTGCAGGGCGGCAAACACAGTGCCGGCCGCCTCGGCGCGTGTTAGCTCACTGTTCGGCGCGGGGGCGGTCTTGACTCCGTACCCCGCCTCCTCGAACGCTGCAGCGCTGTGGGCGGGCACCGTGAACACACGAGAGATCACAGACTCGAGTTCGCCCGCGGTCACGTCCCGGTCCGCACCTCCCGTCGTGAGGTCGGCCAATGCGGTGCTGGCGGGGACCTTGGCCACCTCGCCCATCAGCGTTGCCAGCTCTCCTTGGGTCAAGGGGCTGTCCGGCCTGAAGGCCCTACCGTAGGTGTTCATAGCATGGTCGGCTACGAGGAAAGCGATGGCGGCGTCGTCGCGAGAGGTCGGGAGTACGTCTGGGAACTGTTCGCGGACCTGATCGGCGTCGACCTCATGCGAAGCGAACAAGGCAGCAGTCTCGGTATCGCTGAGCGACTGCAAATGAGCGCAGGCGGCGCAGGTCGCCGGACCGGGGGCGCCCGGGTCCTGGAACATGAAGCTGCCGAACTCTCGGTCCAAGAACACGACCGTTGAGGGGCGCCCTGGAAGGGGGCCGTGGCATGTCGCGCAAGCAGACTTGCCAGGGGTGGTGTTGTCGACGTCGTTGAGCGTCACCGTCGCCGTAGTGGACTGCTGTTGGCTTACCGCCGTCGAGTCCGAAAAGGTCGTACTGACCATCGAGCCAGTTGTCACCTTGTCGCTGTTGTCCAAGGTCAAACCCTCGCTCGCCTTCGCCCCCCCACCACCGAGGTTAAAGCTGAAGCCGGCGTTGAAATCATTTCCGACCACATCGGTCACGCCACTGGACGAAACGGTTTGTTGGCCTGTCGTCGTCGTGGAAACCTGGGTGTTGGTAAAGGTACGCATCACCGAGTACGGTTTCTCGCCGAAGCCGTAATAACTCCCGTAGGGTTCTTGCTGGATCTCCAATGCGCGGGTCGGGGCCAGATCTGCGCCTTGCCCGCCCTCGTAGAACGGGTCAAGTTTCAGCAGGCTAGCTGCTTCGGCCGCGGTCAGCTCGACCGTATTGGCGCTGCCACGGTACACGATTCCGGTTGCCGGCGCGATCAGCGTCGTGTCCGAATAGCTGGCGCTACAAGGGTCCTGTCCCTGGTAGGGACTGGGAATGCCTCGGGCACATGCATCGAGGCTTGCGACCGATATGGTAGCCGTGACCGGCTCGGCTCCGTAATAGACATCGGTGTCCTGGCCCCCGCCGATATCGTAGATCGCGAATTGCGGGTGAACGAGCAGGACGAACTCGTCGTCCAGGAACGGTTCGTGCGACAACATGTCCGTAACCTGACTGTAGGGCCCATGGGTCGGGCAATTGGTCGCAGACAAGCAAAGGTCACCGTCACCGGGGATCAGGTTGAGGTCGGGCCCGGTCCCTATGGTGTTGCCCTGGGCTATGCTCTGGCCTACCGTTGTGGACGTGTTACCCGTGGCTCCCCAACCTTCCGTGTCCGTCTGGTCGAAGCTTGAAGTACTGCTGAGCGAGTAGCCCGCGAAAAAGGAGAGGGCCTCGCTGAACTTTAGTGAACTCGATTCCTGGGTGCTGGTGGTCTCGGTCTGAGTTTGGCTGTTGCCTAAAGTGTAGGTCGTCCCGTAGTTCGAGCTCACGGCGTAGCTGACGGTGCTCATGTCGCCCGGCGGCTGATAAAGGATCGTATAGGGCAGGACATTCAATTGGATCAAGGCTTCGGGGGAGACGACGGCCGTGAACGGAGCTGACAGGGTGTTGTCCGAGCGTTGGTCACCCAGCACTGCGGTGTTCGTGTCCGTTTCGGTGACGAACGAATAAATCCGGAATGTTCGCGCGTAGTTCTGTTGGTCGAACAGCCCAGTAGTAGGAAGCGCGATGTCGCCAATGGTGACACCCCCGTTCGCAACCAGCGTCGAGTGCTGCTCTATCGGGAGCAGGTTATCAATGCTTCCCGTGTCGACCCAGTAACCCACATTGCTATCCCAGTTCGTGCACGGTCCCCCGTCCGTCGATGCGGTGGTGCTCGGCGAGGCCGTTAGGGAGCACATCTCGAGGATAGCGGTGTACTGCCCTTCGTTCCCGATGGCGTACGGCGCATGATGGGAGCTCGGAGGGTTTTCAGGGTACGAGTCGGAATCGTCAACGAAGCTCGTAGTTATGTGGAACAAGGGTGCTGACGTCGTAAACTGCAATTGCTTGTCCGGGTAAAGCGAAAGGGAACGTCCGCCGCCGTCGGCCCATGTCTGGTCACCGATCTGGCCCGGGGTGTAGGGCAGGGGCCCGGTCATGCTCAACAGCCCGATGGGATAGGTGTACGTGGCACTCGTCGCGACCGTGTTACCAGCGGTATCCGTTCCCGTGACCGATACCGGCGAACCGCTGTACTTCGGCGAGGGGGTGGTAGCGCGGATTACGCGATCGTTCTGAACGTAGAAGCCCGGGGCGTCCTGCAGGTCGACAGCGGCTTCCTCGTTTACGTCGACCCCACCGATGACCAGCTCCGAAACGAGGTCCAGGTTGCTACCGTCAATGACGATGGTCGTGCCAGGGGGCCCAAAGGTCGGGCTCACGCTCGTGATAATTGGAACGAGAACTGGTGTGGGGGTGGGCCGGTTCTGGCACCTGGGCCCGACACAGGGTGGCGCTGCGGCGTGCGCGACAGTCGGTGTGGCAGTCACAGCCGTCACCACCAGCCCGAGGAGCACCACCGCCGCTAGCCGCCACGCCGACCGACCACCCCCACCGGCCACCACAGCAGCCCTCGCCGCCACCAGAGGGAAGACGTCCCGGGGCCGACGTTTTGTAGACCTGAGCCGATGAGCGATGGTGGGTCGAGTGCTGCTTGGCATCGAAGTCCCCCTTCGTTGACGGGAACGTTCAGCACAGTGTCGACGGCGACAAGTTCGCGGAGCTTCCCGAGCCAACAGTCCCACCTATGTGCGGGGTTGTCAAGGAGAGTGGGGTGTCAAGGGCAAGGAGCTTGTGCCCGATGAGCGAGAGCAGCGGGTCATCGCTCTGACACGCTTTCTCGCTGCTCGACCAGGTTGTCGATGAGCCGGCACGCCTCTTGGGCGGTGGCCCCGAAACCGTCCTCGCCGCCCATGGCCCGGAGCAGGATCCGGTACTTCGGTGGCGGCATCCTGGCTGTGGAGGGCACCAGCACCGCATGCCGGTTCGCACGCAACTAAAACTGATCAGCCCCTCCAGATGACGCGCCCCTCTCCGTCGTGGCCGATCTCGACGATGCCGGGAGTTTGGGTGTAACCACTGGCCCCGTTGGTGTCGACGTAGAACGAGCCGTTCGCGAGCACGGCGACCCCATTGGGCAAGAATGCTCGCCAGTTCCGGGTCAACGGCGCCGTTGTGAAGTCGACCACACTACGGGCGCCGCTGGTCGTGATGCGGTCGAGCGAGGTGTCGTCGAGGCCGAAGACCTCGCTGTCTGGGGCTGTCACGATCCCGCTGGCCGAATGGGGGAAGAAGCCGGTCCCGGGCTTCTGGCCGATGAGGGCGTGGATGGGCCCATGGGGGTCGACTATCAAAAGGGCCTTGGTGTTGGCACCGAATATGAACAGGTCACCAGCGCGGTCGAACGCTATGCCCGCGGGGCCGTCGGGGGACGCCTGGGTGGCGAGCTTGCCCATGTTGTAAACGCCGGCGTACCGGACATGTGGCCCGCCGGCGACGAGCACCAGCTTGTCGGCGG
>CAYZVQ010000267.1:0-7106 GCA_964481925.1 uncultured Acidimicrobiaceae bacterium | reverse complement strand
ATCGCCTGGCCGCAGTCGGTCATGCAACCCGAGAAGTTGATCTTGAACTTCCGGGGCAGGCGCTGCGCGTACGGGTGGTGCAGGAAGTGGCGGAACGCTGCCTCGGCCCAGGGGCTAATGTCCAGGACCTCGAAGGGGCAGGCCCCCGCCAGGTGGCACCCGGTGATGTTGCGAACGGTGTCGCCGCACGCCTCGCGTGTCGTCAGCCCCACCTTGGCCAGGTCCCGCAGGGGCGGGGGGGCACGCTCGAGCTCGACGAAATGGAACTGTATGTTTTGGCGAGTGGTCAGGTGGCCCCAGCCACGGCTGTAGCCATCGGCGATGTCTGCCAGCGCCTCGAGCTGCTCAGGGGTGATTGACCCATAGGGCGCCTTTATCCTGACCATCTGGTGGCGGCCACCCTGGCGTTGCCCGTATATCCCGTTGTTGAGGCGGAACACACGGAAGACGTCCTCGTCCAGGCGCCCGTCCAGGTACGCCTCGAGCATGCGGTCGAACTTGACGATGTCGGCTTCCAACTCAGCCGAGATGTCCCGGGTAAGGATGGCAACGGTCACTACGGCCATTCTTATCATTCCCGATCGCTTTAGTCAACTTTTTAGTTGGCATACCCCGATCGGGCTTGGAGCAGCCATTTTGCCTTGGGATGGTACGAGCGAAGGTGGAGGTTTAGCCCCGGCGCAGCAGTTCGGCCACCCGGAAAGCCAGATCCAGTGACTGGCGGGCGTTGAGCCTGGGGTCGCAAGTGGTGGTGTACCTGAGCTCCAGGTCGTCCTCGAATATCTCCTCGGCGCCGCCGAGGCACTCGGTCACGCTGTCGCCGGTGAGCTCCACGTGGACCCCTCCCGGCCAGGTGCCGGTCGCCGCGCAGGCCGAGAAGAAGCCGGAGATCTCCTTGAGCACGTCGTCGAAGTGCCGGGTCTTGCGGCCGCTTTCGGACACGAAGGTGTTGCCGTGCATCGGGTCGCACGCCCACACGACGGGGTGGCCCGAGCGGCGCACAGCCTCCTGGAGCGGGGGAAGGACCGTCTCGACCCTCTTGGCACCCATGCGGCTGATGAGCGTCAACCGGCCCGGCTCCCGTTCCGGGTCCAGGATGTCGCACAGGGACACCAGGTCTTCGGGCTTGGCCTCGGCCCCGACCTTGGCGGCTACGGGGTTGTTGACCCCGGAGAGGAAGTGCAAGTGGGCGCCGTCCAATTGACGCGTGCGCTCGCCGCACCACAGGAGGTGAGCGGAGGTGTCGTACCAGGTGCCGGTGAGCGAGTCCTTGCGGGTCAGGGCTTCCTCGTAGCCGAGGATCAGAGCCTCGTGGCTCGTGTAGAAGTCGACCTGGTGCAGGCCCACCTCGGCCTGCAGGTCGATCCCGCAAGCCGCCATGAAGCGCAGGGCGCGGTCGATCTCGCCCGCGATGGCCTCGTAGCGCTGGCCCTCCCGGCTGGAGGCGACGAACTGCTGGTTCCACATGTGGACCTGGCTCAGATCGGCGAAACCACCCTTGGTGAAGGCGCGCACCAGGTTGAGCGTGGCCGCCGACTGGTGGTAGGCGGCGATAAGACGGTTGGGGTCAGGCCGGCGGGCCTCGGCCGTGGGGGCGTCGTCGTTGACGATGTGGCCCCGGAAAACGGGAAGCCGCTCCCCCGCCACCACCTCATAAGGCGACGAACGGGGCTTGGCGAACTGCCCAGCGATGCGGCCCACCTTCACCACCGGGACCCCGCCGCCGTAAGTGAGGACCACGGCCATTTGCAGGATCACCTTGAGCTTGTCGCGGATGCTGTCGGCGGTGAAGTCGTAGAAGGACTCGGCGCAGTCACCGGCCTGGAGCAGGAAGGCCCGGCCCTCGGCCACCTCGGCCAGGGAGCGGCGCAGCCCCCGGGCCTCGCCCGCGAACACGAGCGGGGGCAGCGTCGACAGGACCTTCAGCGATTGCTCGAGGGCGTGGTCGTCCGGCCATTCAGGCTGCTGCTCGACGGGCCGCGAACGCCACGAGGTAGGAGCCCATTCGTTCACGCACTTAACCGTACAGGCGCCCCCGTGAAGAGCAAGTCGATTAACGGACGAGGCTAAGTTGCATGGGGATGACGCCGCGCCTCGGGATCTTCGGCGGGACGTTCGACCCGATCCACGTCGGACATCTTGTAGCTGCCGTCAACACTCTCCATGACCTCGACCTCGACCGGGTCGTGATGATGGTGGCCAATGTGCCCTGGCAGAAGGCCGGCGAGCGCAAAGTCTCCCCGGCCGAGGACCGCTTCGAGATGGTGCGGGCGGCCGTGGGCGGCGTGGAGGGGCTGGAAGCGAGCCGGATGGAGATCGACCGGGGCGGGCCCTCCTACACGGCGGACACTGTCTCACAGTACGCGGCGCTGCACCCGGGGGCGGAGCTGTTCGTGATCGTGGGCTGGGACGTCGGGTCCGAGCTGCAGAGCTGGGAGCGCCTGGACGAGGTACGCGACCTAGCCAGCCTGGTGGTCGTCAACCGCCCGGGCACACCGCCCCCGGCCGGTCTGCGCCGTCAAGGGTGGCGCTTGAGCCAGGTGACCGTGCCCAACCTCGAGATCTCGAGTACCGACCTGCGGGCACGGGCCGCCACCGGCCGGCCCCTCGACTATCTGGTCCCGGGCCCGGCAGTTCGCGTCATCAGGGAGCGCAGCCTGTACTCTGTGAGTGGATGACCACTGCCCTCGGGGCCGGCCCAACGCCCACCGCTTCGCCCACCTCGCGTGGTGGCAAGCACGGGCTCGGTAGGCGCCGGCGAGCCCGGGAGAAAGTACTGGCGGTCTTTGTGCTGCTCATTGCCTTCGCAGTGACTGTCGTCCTGCTCGGGTTGCAATGGCTCGGCAACCAGGGTACGGCGAGTTCCGCCCCGATTTCGGCGAGCCAGACGCTTATCAGTGAGGTGCAAGCTTCTTGACCTTAGCCCCCAATGCTCCTGGAGCTTGGGAGGGCACTGGTGCCATTTTCGCCGGTATCACCAGCGAGCGCACTCGGGAATGTTGTGCCGTCGTAGCCAGAGCAGCCTCTTCCAAGCTCGGGCGCGACACGGTAGTCCTGGGCGTGGAGAAGTTGCTGGGCATCACCGACGCGTTCGTGGTCACCAGTGGCGCCAACCCTCGCCAAGTTCGCACGATCCGTGACGAAGTAGAACGCCAGCTGAAGCTCGCCGGGCTGGGAAAGCCGCTGTCCGTGGAGGGCCTCGACGATGCCCAGTGGGTGTTGATGGACTACGGCGACTTCCTGGTGCACGTGTTCTTGGAGGAGACTCGTCGTTTTTACGACCTGGAGCACCTGTGGGGCGACGCTCCCCGCTGGGCCTGGGACGAGCGCTCGAACGCGCTCGTCGGGGCGCCCGCCTAGGCACCGCCCGGCTACCCGGAGCGGCCGTCTGGCCGCCGCCATGGACCTACTGAGCAGCACCGGGCACCAGGAAGGCGTGCCGTGCGCGCCGTGGCCCAGCTCGTAGGGGTCACGGCGCCGTCCATCTACATGCACTTCAAGGACAAGGAGCGCCGCTCTGGGACCGCTGTGGCCTAAGCGCTCTGGATCTTGATCTCGATGTCGACGCCGGCAGGCAATTCGATGCGCTGAAGGGAATCAACGGTCTTCGACGTGTGCTCGACGATGTCGAGCAGGCGCTTGTGGACGCGCATTTCGAAGTGCTCGCGGCTGTCCTTGTACTTGTGGGGGCTCCGGATAACCGTAAACCGGTTGATCTCGGTGGGCAACGGGACGGGGCCGCGCACCTTGGCCTGGGTACGCAGCACCGTCTCGACGATCTTCTTGGTCGACTGGTCTATGACCTCGTGGTCGTAAGCCTTCAGCCGTATCCGTATCCGCTGTTTGGCACCTTCAGCCACGAGATCTCTCCGTCCTCAGCCCGTTGTTACTTGATTATCTTGGTGACGCGACCGGCGCCGACGGTGTGCCCACCCTCACGGATGGCAAAGCGCAGGCCCTCGTCCATGGCGATCGGCTTGCCCAGCTCCACGGTCATCACGACATTGTCGCCGGGCATGACCATCTCCGTGCCCTCAGGCAGGGTGACCGACCCGGTGACGTCGGTGGTCCGGAAGTAGAACTGCGGCCGGTAGTTGGTGAAGAAGGGCTTGTGGCGCCCGCCCTCGTTCTTGGTCAGCACGTAGACGTTGGCCTCGAAGTTGGCGTGGGGAGTGATCGAGCCCGGCTTGCACAGCACCTGGCCACGCGTCACGTCCTCCTTCTTGGTGCCCCGCAGCAGGACGCCGATGTTGTCGCCGGCCTGGCCCTGGTCGAGGAGCTTGCGGAACATCTCCACACCGGTGCACACGGTCTTGGCCGTGGGCCGGAGGCCGACGATCTCGACGGGGTCGTTGACCTTTATGATGCCCTGCTCGACCTTGCCCGTGGCCACAGTGCCGCGCCCGGCGATGGTGAGCACGTCCTCGATGGGCATGAGGAAGGGCTTTTCGATGTCACGACTGGGCTCGGGTACGTAGCTGTCCACGGCCTCCATCAGCTCAAGGATCCCCTTGGCCGCCTCCGGGTCGCCCTCGAGGGCTTTGAGCGCAGACACACGCACGACGGGGATGTCGTCGCCGGGGAACTCGTAGAAGCTGAGCAGCTCGCGCACCTCGAGCTCGACCAGCTCGAGCAGCTCCTCGTCTTCCATGGCGTCGACCTTGTTGAGGGCGACGACGATGGAGGGCACGTTGACCTGGCGGGCCAGGAGCACGTGCTCGCGGGTCTGGGCCATCGGGCCATCGGGGGCCGACACGACCAGGATGGCACCGTCGACCTGGGCCGCGCCGGTGATCATGTTTTTGATGTAGTCGGCGTGACCGGGCATGTCGACGTGCGCGTAGTGGCGGTTGTCGGTCTGGTACTCGACGTGCGCGGTGTTGATCGTGATGCCGCGCTGGCGCTCCTCCGGTGCCTTGTCGATGGCGTCGAAGGCAGTGAAAGAGTTGTGCTTGGGGTCGTGCGCAGTGAGCACCTTCGTGATGGCCGCGGTCAAGGTGGTCTTGCCGTGGTCAATGTGCCCCATCGTGCCGATGTTGAGGTGGGGTTTCGTGCGCTCAAATTTTTGCTTGGCCATTAACAATGCTCCCTGTGCAAATCCGGCCCTCAGCCGGAGGCGGTCTAGTACCCTAGCAGGTGGCGGAGGTGCGAGCGGCGGCGCTACTCACCGCGCACCCTGGCCACGATGTCCTTGGCGACCTGCTCAGGCACTTCCTGGTAACTCCTGAACTGCATGGTGTAGGTCGCTCGGCCTTGCGTGCGGCTGCGAAGGTCGGTGGCATACCCGAACATCTCCGCCAGGGGCACCTCGGCCTTTACTACCTGGTTGTTCGCCCGCTGGTCCATGCCGCCGACGTGGCCTCGCCGCGAAGCGAGGTCACCGATCACGTCGCCCAGGTAGTCGTCGGGCGTGACGACCTCGACGGCCATAATGGGTTCCAGCAGCACGGGACTGGCCCGGCGGCAGGCTTCCTTGAAGCACATCGAAGCGGCGATCTTGAAGGCCATTTCCGACGAGTCGACGTCGTGGTAGGACCCGTAGACCAGGGTGGCACGCATGTCCACGGCGGGGAAGCCGGCCAGGACACCGGACTGCATGGCGTCCTGGATGCCGGCATCGACGGCGGGGATGTACTCCTTGGGGATGACACCACCGGTGATCTTGTCCACGAACTCGTAGCCACCGCCGGGCCCCGTCGGCTCCAGGTTGAGCACGACATGGCCGTACTGGCCGCGGCCGCCGGTCTGGCGCACGTAGCGGTGCTCGACCTTTTCGACCGCCTTGCGGATGGTCTCCCGGTAGGCGACCTGGGGCTTGCCCACGTTGGCGTCAACCCTGAACTCGCGCAGCATGCGGTCCACCAGCACTTCGAGGTGGAGCTCGCCCATGCCGCCGATGACGGTTTGGCCCGTCTCCTGGTCGGCGTGGACCTGGAAGGTGGGGTCCTCCTCCGACAGCGTCTGCAGAGCACGCGAGAGCTTGTCCTGGTCGGCCTTCGTCTTCGGCTCCACGGCGACGTGGATGACGGGCTCGGGGAAGTCCAACGACTCCAGGACGATGGGGTCGCCCGGGTCGCAGAGGGTATCGCCGGTGGTCGTCTGCTTCAGCCCCACCAGAGCGATGATGTCGCCGGCGTAGGCCACGTCGCGCGGCTCACGGTGGTTGGCGTGCATCTGGACGATGCGGCCGATGCGCTCCTTGCGGTCACGGCTCGAATTGAGCACGGCGTCGCCCTGGCTGATCATCCCGGAGTAGATACGGGCGAAGACGAGCTTGCCCAGGTGCTGGTCGGCCATGATCTTGAAGGCCAGGGCGGCGAACGGCTCTTTGTCGTCAGCCCGGCGCTCGAGGTCCCGCTCGCCTTTCAGGTCCTTGCCCGGGGTCGGCGGGACGTCGAGGGGGCTGGGGAGATAATCGACGACGGCATCCAGCATGGGCTGCACGCCCTTGTTCTTGAAGGCGGCGCCGCACAGCACGGGGACGGCCTGGTTGGCGATGGTCGCCCGGCGTAGGGCGGTCTTCAAGTCGGCGGCAGTGATCTCCTCGTCGTTGAGGAACTTTTCGGTGATGGCGTCGTCGAAGGTCGAGAGGGTGTCGACCAGGGCGGCGCGCCCGGTGGCCGCCTCGGCCGCCATGTGGGCCGGGATCTCGGTGGTATTGAACTCCTCGCCCCGGCTCGGGCCCTCGTCCCAGACCAACGCTTTCATCAAGACCAGGTCGACAACGCCGACGAAACTGCTCTCCACACCTATCGGGAGCTGGACGACGGCGACAGTGGCACCCAGGCGGTCCTGGATCATGTCCACGCAGCGGGCGAAGTTGGCCCCGATGCGGTCCATCTTGTTGACGAAGCAGATGCGGGGCACCTCGTACTTGTCGGCCTGGCGCCAGACCGTCTCGGTCTGGGGCTCGACGCCGGCGACAGCATCGAAGACAGCTACCGCACCGTCCAGGACGCGCAACGAACGCTCGACCTCGACCGTGAAGTCGACATGGCCCGGGGTGTCGATGATGTTGATCAGGTGGTCGGCCCAATGACAGGTGGTGGCCGCCGAGGTGATGGTGATGCCCCGCTCCTGCTCCTGGGGCATCCAGTCCATGGTGG
>CAYZVQ010000266.1:1272-7178 GCA_964481925.1 uncultured Acidimicrobiaceae bacterium | reverse complement strand
GTCGTGGTCGTGGCGTGCGTGGTGGTGGTCGTGGGGGCGGTCGTCGTCGTGGTCGTGGCGTGCGTGGTAGTGGTCGTGGGGTGCGTCGTTGTGGTCGTGGCGTGCGTGGTGGTGGTCGTCGGGGCGACCGTGGTGGTCGTGGTCGGGGCGACGGTCGTCGTGGTGGTGCTGGTCGAGGTGGTGCCGCCCGTGATGACGGTGCAGCACGTCAAAGTGGGAGTCTCGTACACGACGGCGCTGGTGAGGTCGTTGCCCACGAACAGGTCGCCCGTGGCGTTGACAGCGATCCCGCCATTCGCGGGGTTGGTACCGGTCGCATCGCTGAAGACCAGGGTGCTGCCGGCGCCATAGCCGACATTGCCCTCGACCTTGGTGAACCCCAACACCCTGTCGTTACCGGCGTCGTAGGCGAAGAGGTCGCCGCTCTTGTCAACCGCCAGCGCCGTGGGCTCGTACAGCTCGTCCGAGCCATTGCCTGTCCCGCCCGTCCCGGCCACGACGCTCCCCGTGGTGGCATAGGCGCCGGTGCCAGAACTGTAGGCGTACTCGAGGACCTGGCTGGCGGACGGGTTGGACACGAACAGGTCGCCGTTGGCGTCCAAGACGATGCCTGCCACGCCCTGGATGAAGCTGGTGTAGCCAGACGGCAAGGTGCCCGGGCTGACGGTGGCCACGACGGTCCCGGAGGCCGCCCAGGTGGCGGCAGCCGAGTTGTAAACGAACTCCAGGACCTGGTTACCGCTGCCCACGAACAGGTCGTTCTTGGCATCGAAAGCCATGGCGGTCACCGCCATCCCTGACAACTGGGTGGCGCCGGGCACGGCCGAGCCGCTGCTCGGATAGCTCCCCGTGGTGGAGTCCCAGGGGAACTCGAGCACCCCTGAACTCTGGGCCACGAACAAGTCGTTGTTGCTGTCGAAGGCCAGAGCTGAGCCCCCGGTCCCGCTGATCAGGGCGCCGGCAACCGAGTAATCCCCCGCCGCGGAGTTGAACGGAAACTCGAAGACGCCGGCTGCACCCCCGTCGGTCGAGAGGGGGTCGCTGATGAACAGGTTGCCCTGACCGTCCAAGGCGATGGCGCTTATCCCGGTGTTCGTCAGGCCGTCCTGGCCCATGATGGTCCCCAGTGGCGCGAACTGACCTGTGGCCGAGTTATACGCGAGCTCGAGGACGAGGTCCCATACTGTCTGGGTCGTGCCGTTAGAACCCTCGGCCACGAACAGGTCGCCGCCGGGACTGAAGGCCAGGCCGGAGGCGCTGACCACGTTGGCGCCATTGCCCACCGCTGTCCCCGAACTGGCATAAGAGGCGGTGGCGGAGTTGTAAGCGAACTCGAGCACCCCGCCCCCGCTGGCGGAGCCGTAGGAGACGAACAAGTCCCCGGCGGCTTCAAAGCTGAGAAAATCGGCTCCGCTGGGCAACGAGCCGGCAATCTCTGTGCCGCTGGTTGCATAGGTACCCGTTGCGGAATTGAACGGGTACTCCATCACGCGGTCATTGCCCGTGTCAACTACGAACAGGTCGCCGTCAGCGTCCAGCACGATGCCATGAGGAGCGACGAGCTGGTTGGCCGCCGATCCGCTCGTCCCGTTACCGGCCACGTCGGTCCCAACCGAAGAATACGTAGCGGTCGTGCTGTCGTAGGTGAACTCATCGACGCTGTTATTCCCAGGAGCTGTTACGAAAAGGTCGCCCTTGGCGTCGACAGCCACCCCGATCGGGTCATCAAGCTGGGTGTCCTCTAGGCCGGCCGCGCCGGTGCCGGCAACGACGGTCCCCGATGGTGCATACGCACCGGTCGAAGCGTTGTAGGCATATTCCACCACGTTATTGCCGCCGGTGTCCGCTACAAAGAGGTCCCCGTTTGTGTCCAGAGCGATACCACTTGGGTCGGAGAGCTGGCCCGTACCCCCAACTGCAGTGCCGACCGGCGAATAAGACGTGCTCGACTCGGGCGTGTACTCCAGCACCCGGTCGTTTTCAGAGTCGGCGACGAAGAGGTCACCCTTGCTGTCGAAGGCGACGCCTTGAGGGAGATTGAGCTGCCTCGGTCCGATGCCAAAAGCGTCGATGCCTTCCACCGCGGTCGCCGCCGGTACCGTGACGCCCGAGCCGCTCGTCGTGGTCGTGGTCCCACCGCTGGACGTAGTGGTGCCCGTGGTGTCGGGGGTCCCGCCCGTGGTGCCGGTGGTCGTGCCCGACGTGCCGAGGGAAGTGGGTATAACGTCGAGATAGGTATCGTTGGAGCTGCTCTCGACGACGGCGAACATTAGCGTGCCGTCAGGGCTGAAGGCCAGGCCGCCGTAATCAGGTTCGAAGGTCCCCAGGCTGGTGGTAAGAAGCGCGGTCCCGGGCTGGCCGACCTGGTAGACGTAGACGGTGTTGGCGGCCGTGGAGGTGGCGCCGGCTATGAGGCCGCCGTCAGCCGCGCTCGTCGCCACCGAGACGGGGTACGCGCTGGCCGGGTAGGTCACGCTGTTGAGGGCAAGGCTCAAATCGTTTATCTCGGCGAAATAGTACGGCGAGCCGGCGGCCATCACGAGCGAGCCGTCCGAGTCGAAAGCCACCTGCCGTAGGTTCGCCACGCCTTCCTCGGTCACCGGGCCGGCGGCGATGTCTGGCGCACCCTCGGGCGAAATCAGCATCTCCGTAAGCGTCGCCGGGCTCGTATTGACGGTGTAAGCGAGCAGCTCGCTCGCCCACGGGCTGGCCTCGAGCCCGATGCAGGAATCCATGAAGGTATCGGCCGGCATGGGCCAGCTTTGGACCGTGCCGTTCTCCGGGCTAACCGAGACGAGCTCACTTGTGTCTTGGGCACAATCACCAGTGGTCGTCCACAGCTCGCCGCCGGACTCCACCAATGAACCGGGATCGACCAGCTGGCCCGAGGCCAGCGTGGCGGTAAGGGCAAAGGTGGAGGTGCTGAAGACGTCGATGGCGTTTGGCAGGGCCACGTAAAGGGATCCGTCGAACACGACCATCGACCCTCCGGCCACGTCGATCGTGCCCACCACGTCGCCGGAAAAATCAAGCACGGTGATCGCGCCCGAGGTGGGAGACGAAACGAACACGTGTGAGTTGGCGCTGTCGACGGCGATGGACCCGAAACCGCTCGGCAAGAGGGTTTGCGTCAAGCCGGTGCCGGCATCGGCGGCCCGCACCCACGGAGAGACGCTCAGGAACAATGCCGCGGCGGCCAGAATTGCAGTAACGGCGCGCAGCGCCAACTGGCGACCTCGAGCACGGTCCACGTCCACCTCCAAGGGTGTGGCCGGCTCAGGCGTAGCAGGCCGTTAGGCCCGAACCTTAATGAGGTTGCTAATTACTTGCAATTGGCGGTAAGGCAGTCGGCTCTCCGCGCGCGCAAAAGAACACCTAAGGCGGGTTCTGCTATTCGTCACCATCAGAGACCAAGCTCACGGTCGACCCGACCGCCGGCCCGGCGGGGCCGAGGTCAAGTGGCGGCCGCGATGCGCCCGGCGGATTGGGCGGGGCCAGAGTGGCGCGGTCCCGGCCAGCGCGCTTGGAGGAGTAAAGGGCCTCGTCGGCGTCGGCCATGAGGCGTTCGGCGTCGGCGCCGTCCGCGCCCGTCGCCGTCGCCACACCGGCACTAACGGTCACTTTCGCCACCGTGTTGAGGGAGGCGACCGCGGCCCTAACTCGTTCTACGACTATCAATGCGCCTTCGCTCGGGCAATTGGGCAGCACGATGGCGAATTCCTCGCCACCGTAACGGGCCACCACGTCGACGTCGCGTACCGTAGCGGCCATGGCGTCGGCCACCGCCCGCAGCACGTCGTCACCGGCCACGTGACCGTAAGTATCGTTGATCTTCTTGAAGAAATCTATGTCCATTATGGCCAGGGAGAGCGGTTCCTTGGTCCGCACCGAGCGGGCCACCTCCCGGGTCAGGGCGGTGGTGAGCGCCCGCCGGTTGGCCAATCCCGTAAGGGGGTCGGAAGCGGCCAACCGGGCAATCTCGGCCTTCAGGTCGGCGTTGCGCAGGGCCAGGGCGGCGTGGCCGGCGAAACGGGCCACCATATCCAGCGAGCGCCGGCTCATCCGCCGGCTGGGAGGAGGCCCGCACTCCGCCAACAACAGGCCCTGGCCCTCGCGGCCCGCCTTGAGGGGGACGACGACGATGTTGGTGGCCCCGGGCAGCAGGGCCTGCAGGGCCGGCCCGTCGTCGGGGGCAATGTCGCGCACCAACAAGGGCTGGTGGCCCTGCAAGGCCCGGGCGGCAACCGCACCTTTGAGAGGGCTGTCATCGGGGGGACCGGCCTCGATATCGATGACCTCGGCGGCCCCGGTGACAAAGCGTGCGGCCAGGACCTGGTCATTTCTTTCCCATATAACTGCGACCTGTTTGAAGGCGAACGGGTACAGGACGCCCTTCAACAGGATCGCCGCGATCTCCTCCGGTTCGCACCCCGATTCCATGGCTTCCTCCATGTGTGCCGCCATGGTGCTGAGGGCGTCCAGATGGGCCTTGGAGCGTCTCAGTTCCAGTTCGCTGAGAGCCGAGAACGACGCCGTGGTAAGGGCGACGGCCCAGAACCCGCCGATGCGCAGCCCCACTGCTCCCGCCGTCGGGTTGACGACCTGCGGAGTGCCGAGCGCCTGGCCGAGCGGGCCGCCCAACTGGAACAACGTCACCGACACGAGCAGGACCGAGTCCCACATGGCCAGGCGTATCCCGGCACGCGGGCTGGCCAGCAAGGTGACCGAGATCAGCTGGACGGTGAACAGGAGGATGAAGTCGCTCTGCGCCCCCCCGGAGGGCAGGGCGAGCACGGTGAGGTAGACGGGGTCGACGGGCAGCAGCAGCTGCTGGAACGGGGCCCCCGAACGCACGCGGCCAGAGCGACGGTGCCCTCGTTGCCACACCATGTCGGCCACCTGGCCAATGAGGCAAACAGCGAGATAAGCAAGGCTGCGCCACAGGACTTGGCCCACCGTCATGCCCAATTGCCCCGGTGCCACCCAGGCCGCGGCCAAGACCAACAGCACGATCGCCAGTCGGACGAGCTGGAGCGCGCCGAGACGCTGTTCCAGGCTCGTGTGCTCGGCACTGGCCACGCGCGGCCGCCCCGGCCATGTCGCGCCGGCGCCCCCGTCGGTCAGCGTGCGACCGGGCGGCTCCCTTCGGCCCTGCGGGGCCAGCTGGGCCTCATTCGAAGCCAATCGAGTCGTCGTCCTTTCGGCTCGGTGCCTCCACGAACTTGGGGTCACGCCGGTCGATCAACCATTGGGTCAACGCGAAGGCCAGGACCAGCCCGGCGAGGGCGAGCGGCACGTTCACGGTTGTGCGGGCCTGGAGCGAACCCCCGGTCCACAACGGTGTGGCCGGGATCACGTGCGCGCCACCGGCGAGGCTCTCGCCCAGCGGCACCAGCGGGGGGGCCAGCATCGGGCCTGGGGGGATGGTGAACTTGGGCTGCGGGGGAAGTTCCAGGGAGGGGCTGGCCCCGGCCGGGGCGACCGCTGACGCCACCCCGCTCCCGGTGGGCGCCGGCCTGGGGCTGGGAGCCGGTTTCGTACCGGCCGTAGCCGCTGCGTTGCTTCCGGGAAGCTGTGCCCGGACCGGCGGCTTGGGCGGGGTTACGGACTTCTTCGATCGGCCCCGGTGGGGCGTGGTTGTGGACGGGGACGAGGGCACGGTGGTGGGAGGCGTCACGGCCGGGACGGTCGTGGACAGCACGGCCAGCGGCGTCGGGGTCGGCGGCGTGGGCGTTGACGGCACCCCGCCTGGAGGCTGAGCGCCGGGCGGCGGCACCGTGGTGGACGGCGTGGTCCGGGGTGCCCGGGTCGAGGGCGGTCTGGTCGTGGTCGGGGCTCTGCCGGCCGGTCGCGTGGTCACCGTCGTCGTGGTCACCGTCGTCGTGGTCGCCGTTGTCGTGGTCACC
>CAYZVQ010000266.1:0-1172 GCA_964481925.1 uncultured Acidimicrobiaceae bacterium | reverse complement strand
CGTGGTCACCGTCGTCGTGGTCACCGTCGTCGTGGTCGCCGTTGTCGTGGTCACCCTCGTCGTGGGCGCCGTCGTGGACGGGAGTACCGTGCCGGTCGTCGCTGTCGTGACGGGCGCGGTGGTGCTGGGCGTGCTCGCAGAGGTGGGTGTTGTCGCCAAGGTGGTCGGCGGCGAGGTGGTGAGAGGCGTCGTCGTCGTCGGGCCCGTGTGCCCTCGCCGTGCGGGCCGAGTAGTAGGCGTCGCCGTGGCGGGCGGGCCGGTCGGCGACGTCGTTGTCGTCGAGGTACCGGATGTGGTCGGGGCCGTGGTTGACGGAACGGTCGTCGGCGGAACGGTCGTCGGCACGGTCGTCGGCGGCACGGTCGTCGGCGGCACGGTCGTCGGCGGCACGGTCGTCGGCGGCGAGGACGGGACGATGACCGGGACGGCCGTCGTAGGGGCCGCGGACGCCGGTGGCGATGGGGGGGCCGCCGCGGTCGTGGGAGGCGGAGCGTACCTGGTGGTCGTCGTCGTGACGGGTGGCTTAGTGGTCGTCGTGACCGGCGCCTTGGTGGTCGAGGTCGTCGTCGGCTTTGTCGTTGTCGTGGTCGGGGGGGGCTTGGTCGTGGTGGTCGTGGACGTTGGCTTGGTGGTCGTGGTGGTCGTGGTGGTCGTGGTCGTTGGTTTGGTGGTCGTCGTGGTTGTCGGGGGCTTGGTCGTAGTCGTCGTGGTCGCAGGTGCTTTGGTGGTGGTCGTCGTCGGCTTGGTCGTCGTGGTGGTGCTGGTCGTGGTGGTGCTGGTCGTCGTGGTGGTCGTCGCCTTGGTCGTCGTCGTCGTCGGTGGTTTGGTGGTGGTAGTCGTGGTGGCTGGCGCTTTGGTCGTGGTCGTCGTCGACGTGGTGGTGACGGGTTGGCCCGACGGGTTTCGGGGGCCAGTGGTCGTGGTCGCGACCGTGGTCGTGGTGGTCGGTGCGACCGTGGTCGTGGTGGTCGGCGCGACCGTGGTCGTGGTGCTGGGGGCCCACTTGCCCGGGGGGCACCACGATGAGCCGTGGCCCCAACCGCAGCTGCTGCCACCGAAAAGGGCACCGTGGGTGGGGCAACCACAACCGGGCTCGTTTGTCTCGATAGTCGCGGTAGTGGTGGGCGCTGCCGTCGTAGTGACCGGCTTCGTGGTGGTGGGCGCTGCCGTCG
>CAYZVQ010000265.1:0-7242 GCA_964481925.1 uncultured Acidimicrobiaceae bacterium | reverse complement strand
CAGGATCCAGTCCGGAAGGGCCGCCGACCCGTTCCGCTCCAGCGTCTGGTAGTCCATCGGCCAGCGCGGCAGCCTTCCTTGAACAATGCCTGCCTCGTAGATCTCGTTCTGGTAATCACCGTACTGGGCCATTCCCGGGTCCTTTCTGATCAGGTCCGCGTCGCCATTGTCCGCAGCCACCTAAGCAGTGGTACTGCGTTCATCTACTGGCAACCACGGGAAGGCTGACAATCATCAATAGTCGTTACGCATTGTGAGACGACAGAACTCACGTTGGTCGAGACGGTCGATGTCACGGCGCTCCCGCGGCCGAGGAGGCGCCGAGCCCGCACGGGGCGACAAGACCGCAGGCGGTCGTCCTGCCCGAACCAGGCGTCTCGTGGATCAATCTGCCAAGCCAGCGCTACCAGAGTCTGGAGCAACGCTCCCAGAGGCTGCCAATGGTCTAAGCAGAGCCCAACACGGCTACGGGACTTGCCGGCCGTGTCACAATCGACCATACGGCATGTCGAACGGCACATCAAGGCACTTCGAAGTGCCCGTCAGCAGTTCCACGGTCAGCCTGCGTTCCCATCAACTCTTCGCCTGGCCGGCCCAACTGCGCTGAGCCGATTCGACCTGATGCCAGTGGGCGTCAACCCACCGCTCGACCGCCGCGAGAGGCTCTTCAAGCGAGCGGCCGAGATCGGTGAGCGCGTAGAGGTTTGCAGTGCCCATCTGAGAATCGAGATGCCGCCTGATGAGACCGTCGCGCTCTGCACGTCGCAGCGTATCGGTGAGCACCTTGTGCGAGATCCCATCCAAGCCATCTTGAAGGTCTTGGTAGCGGCGACCTCCAGCCGCCAACTCGGCCAGCACCATGAGTGTCCAGCGCCCACCGATCAGCCCGACGAAGGCGAAAGGCCGTCTCCACTCGAGTGTCACAAGAACGACCCGCTGCCGCTGACGCGGGTACCAACGACCTCGAGAACCTCTCCGCCATCGACCACACAGCACCTGCCAACGTGGTGCGAGTTGATAGTGGGACCGTCGGGACAGACGGGTGACGGGTACCTCATCACCTTCGTCGAAGAGGGCCAGAACCGGCCGCATGTCGTGGACGGGGTCGACGGCTGCGACGACGTCAATCGTCGAGATCCAGGAATGGCGAAGCAGAGGCCTGCACCGTAGGCGACCAGGGTGTAGATCGGCGACTCTGCACCCGTCATCGCGCGCACGAGGTGACCGGGGCCCGGTATCGGTCGCCAGCCACGGGGATCTTGCCGGCTCTGGCGCGTGCTGATCCCCTCTAGTGCAGCGAGCGTCACTCCGCTCTCGAGCCGTGCTCCCCTAGGTTGAGTAGCCTCACTGGCACCCTGCTCTGTCTCGAATGGGATGACTGCACTACCGGTGATCTTCAAGGCTTCGATCTCTTAGGTGTGGCGTCTGCCGATGTGCGAAACATCCCATGGAGGAGGAGGTCGTAGTTGGCCACGGTGCGCTCGCGACGGAGATCCGGCTCGAAGACGGACTGGTCGAAGTGGCTCTGTATCGCCGGCTCAAGCAGGAGGGTACCGAGCATCACGGAAAGGAGTTGATACGGGCGCCATTGCGGGTCTGAGGTCTCCCGCAACCCACCGGCTCGCTGCAGTTGACACAGACTCGCGTTGATGAGAGCGAGCAGCTCGTCGAAGATCGTCTGGCTCGCCGGGGTGGCCTCGAGCAGTGACCGACGGATGTACTGGCGGACAACGGGGCTCGCCCCAATCACCTCAGAAAAAGCATCGCCCATAGTCCGGGAGAGTTCATCGGCCGGAAGCTCCGACGGGATAGCCCCGAATCTTTGGAGAAGCGCGTCCATCACCGATTGGTCCACGGCTTCCCGGAGGCCGTCCTTGTTCCCGAAGTGGTGAATGACCAGCCCCGGGGAGCAGCCCGCCGCGTCGGCGATGGCCCGAACCGAGACGGCGAAGCCCTCGGCACCGAAAAGGCTGAGGGCTGCCTCTCGAATCTTGGTCCGGGCGCTGAGGTCTGAATCCTGCACGGTCGGAGATCGCATGTTCATGGCAGAGCCTCCATTTGGGGAGTTGAACAAGTGTTTAGCATACCATACATCTACATTGCAACCTGCATGGTTGTTTACCTGTCGTGCCGGTGCTTGATCCGCCCTCCTCCAGCGCCACCTGAGTGCTCATTCGTCTGCCCTCCCGGACCATTGTTCCTGGTGGAGACGCCTAGCGATGGTGGTGCTCGGGACTTATGGTCACGACTTCCGATGCCTTGGTGGACCGCTTCTTCGCCGGTGTGGAGCGGGACCGCCCAGTCGCCCGTTTGCGAACGGAGGCACCGCGGCCACTTCCGCGATTCCATGGCCGCCTGCGCCCGCGTCGCCGGGGGGCTCTCACTCTCCCCAGGTGCGGCACCTCCGTCGCAGATGCCACATCGGTTCCCTCAATGGTGACGGCCGGTTGCATGGCGCGGTGGCCCATTCGGTCCTGCGCCCTGCTGACGGCCCCAGTCGACCCAAGATGACCGACTACGGCAGGGCCTTTGCTCCAATGGGCACGACATCGACGCGGTAGATGTATTCCGACTCGTGCCTTAGTCCCGAATCTATTCCGCGAACCAGTGAAGCGACCTGATCTCCGCGAAGGCTGTTGTCGATCTCGAGGTGGACGATCACCCAAACTCGACCTGGGCCGACGAACGTAAGGAGGAGCTCGCGAATCGCGGTCACTCCAGGGTACCCAAGGAGAAACGTCCGTAACCCCTCCTCGTCATTCGGTTGGAATGGGTGAAAGTCATCAGCATCACGTCCGGGCGGAGCCGAGGAGTTGAGCAACCAGGCGCCGACCAGGAAATCATGACTGCGGTGGACGAGCCGCAACCCGGCACGGATGAGCAGTAACCCGATGAGCACAGCGGCGATTCCCTGGGGTATGGACGATCCGGTGATCTGATTGAGGCCCAGACCCGCGAAGGCCATCACATCTCCCGAGACTGACACCGCATCTTGGACAAATACATTCCGCAGGCTGGGATCGGACGTCATCTTGGACTGGCTCAGGAGGCTGAGGTTCCTGCGGCGCGCTTGGTTGCTCATCTGGCCGGCGGATCGGCGAAATGAAATGAGGTCCAAAGCAACGGAGATTGCCAGCACGACATAGGCCACGGCGAACCGAGAGGTCACGCTTGGGTGAATCAGCTCCTCGATGCCCTCGCGCAAGGAGAACACCGCACCGGCAACGAGCACACTGAGCGCCGCGAGCAGTGTCCAAAAGTAGATCTCCCGCCCGTATCCCAAGGGATGTTGATCGTCGCGATCACGGGTGCTGCGGTGTTGGGCGACGACGAGGATGACACCGGTGGCGACATCGGCGAGTGAATGCGAAGCCTCGGCTGCCATTGCGACTGAACCCGTAAGGATTGCTGCGCCCGCGTTCGCCAGGCCAATCCCGAGGTCCACCGCCAGGGCTAGCCAAACGGTCCGCGTGCTCTCGTTTGGCATCGCTCGGCCCTTTACTCGTTAGAGCGGCGTAGCGGATGATGTCTCATAAGACTCGATCTGCCGCAATCCTCACTGATCGTACCGACAACGCGGAGCGATGGAGAAGGCGCTCATCGCTGCCCGACGACGTGACGACGAGTCCAGGGGAGCTTGGCGAAGTCCCGATCGTGAACATCGACACCGAGGGTTTGGACGTCCACCCGCTCGGTGTTGGGATCGGCCGAAAGGCGCGCTAGGAGCCCAGCGCTCGTGTCGGCGACCGTCCCCGAGCCCCGGTAGGTGGCGACGACCAAGACGACGGGCGGTCCCCCGCAGCTGGCGCAGCACGTCGGCGAGCAGGACCGCCGACGCCTGGTCCGTCCACTGCAGGTCATCGAGTACCAGCAAGAGGCCGCCTGGTCCGGCGGGCTCGGCCAGCCGTCGGCGCCCCTCGGCGAACAGCGCGAACCGCTGGGCGCTGCCAGAGCCGGCGCCGCCGACCAGATCCGGGCGCTCGGCGTCACCGAACACAGCCGCCCACAGGCCGGCACGGGACGGGTCGTCGTCAGTGGCCCGGACGGCGTGAACGTCGACACCAGCACCAGCCGCCCGCGGCCCGCCAGAGCATCATCCAGGAGTCGCGTGACCCGAGCCAGGTCGCGGTCACGACCGACCACCCTCTGGGCCCTATCACCCTCCACCGCGCCACCATAAACGGCCGGGAGCCTAGCTGCATAGGGTCGAGCAGGCGGAGGACGTGGACCCCGAGGCCAACGCCTCGCCGACGCTGGCGGCGTGCACAGGATGTTCGGCACGTACGCTTCTGGCCGTCTTGGGCGACATAAACAGCTTGTTGGCGGCGTCCCAGCCGACGCGGGCCGCCGCAGTAGCCCCAGCACCTCCACCTCGCATCCGGTCAGACCGAAGCGACCGCCGGACGGGGCGGGCTTAGGCCGACCGGCCAACAGAACGGTTTCCGAGCTGAGCGGCGCGCTCGCCGGCGCACGTAATTGCCCGCGTCTAACCCGACCCATACCGGCAGACGACGCGACTGGCTGCGCCTTTCGAGCGCACAAGAATGGTTATTGTGCGTGCAACCTCATTTGGGACATTTTCGAAGCTGGAGGCTGCAGATTCGGCGATCCCGAGCTTTAGGAAGCGCCCCCGCTTCGCCCCTAGCCCCGCACATAATTGCAGCTCAGCATGGCCGCTGCCGACAGGAACGGCCTTGCGGTCGAAGCCTCGAAGATGTGGGGCTTGGTCGGTTCCGCCCCCGAGCTCGACCAGCTCAGGAGGCAACGCCATGACATCGACATCAACAACTGTCCCCGCCGTCCCCGACGTCGTCTTCACCGACCCGCAACGAATGGCCCTGGCCGGCTTCCTCGCCGGCTACAGGGGCCTGACCAGGGACGCCGACGCCCTGGACCTACGGCAGTTCCTCTCGTTTTGCGAGCGCCACGGTCTCCGGCTCTTTTCGGTCCGGCGCACAGACATCGAGCTGTACGCCCGCGCGCTGGAGGAGGCTGGCCGCGCCCGGGCCACCGTGGCTCGGAGGCTTTGCACGGTTGCCGGCTTTTATCGCTTCGCCGAGGAGGAGGGGCTGGTGCCCGCCTCGCCGGCGGTCCATGTCCGCCGTCCGCGCCTCGACTATGAGTCGCATGCGGTCGGCCTTGACCGCAATGAGGTTGGTGCGCTGTTGGTCGCCGCCGGGCTCGGGGCGGCGGCCGAGCACGCCCTCATCTCGCTATTGGCGCTGAACGGCTTGCGGGTGTCAGAGGCCCTTGGCGCCGACATCGAAGCCCTCGGCCTGGAGCGGGGCCACCCCACCCTGACCGTGCTGCGCAAGGGCGGCAAGGTGGTGACCGTCCCCCTGGCGCCGCGCACAGCCCGGGCGGTCGACCTGGCGATCGGCGAGCGCCTCGCTGGTCCCATCTTCGTGGGCGCCAACGGCCAGCGAATGGACCGCCACGGTGCCGGACGGATCGTGCCCCGGGTGGCCCGTCGTGCCCGGATAAACAAGCCGATCGGTCCCCACACGCTCAGGCACGCCTTCATAACGGCTGCACTGGACGCGGGCGTGCCCCTTCGCGACGTCCAGGAGGCGGCTTCGCACGCCGACCCTCGAACGACCATGCGCTCCCCCATAGCGGGCAAGGGTCTCCCTTGACCGCCATGCGACCTATATCGTCGCCACGTTCATAGCTGGCGCCAGCCGTTAGCCCATCCCGTTGTTCTGGGCGCCGGCTTTCCTTGTCGGCGCCCAGGTTGCCCTCGGGCGGGATCGATGCCGAGTATGTACTCGCCCGCCCGTTCTGCTCCGAATTACCACCTGGGTGCAGAAGTGTCGGTTATGCGCTTTCGGCCCGGCGAGAGGTTGGTTTCGGCTCACGACAACAAGAACTCCTCAGACCGAAGCCGACCGCCCACAGGGTCAGTAACGAACGTCCTGGTCAGAGGCATGTCGACAGACACAGATGGACCCTGGTGGAGGGCCTACCCGCGATTGGGGGTCTGGGGGTCGCGGGTTCAAGTCTCGCCCGCCCACGGACGGAAAACTTGCAGGTCAAAAGGGGGTATGCTCGCAGCCTCGAAAATCGTTAGGTCTTCAGCACGCCCTGGAGGTCCCACTGAGTCTCTGTCCAAACGATGGCGTCGTACGGCACCGTGAAGAAGTAGTCGCTGTAGTGATAGCCGTTGTAGGTGAGCACTACCTCGAAGCAGAGCTCGGGCCGGATGCCGGCTCGCAGTAGCACGGCAACGCCCGGGTCGTTGGCGTACCCGGGTTCGCAAGACCCCTTCCCCGGGTCGCAGGTGGACACCTCCCATACGTGGAGCTTGATGCCCCAGTCCGAGGGATCGACCTTGGTGACCGACTTTCCGTTGACCGATATGGGGCCGTGGTCGGGGCGGGTGACCTCGCGAAGCGTGTTGGCGAGGTCCCACCAGACTCCGGAGGCTCCGGCGTGGAGCGGCAGTGCGGCCCCGAAGTTGACAATCTTGTTGCGGAACTTCAGGCTAGGGAAGCTCCAGGCGAACCGCTCGGAGGGGCTGTCACCCAACCCGGTTGCATCGAGGTCGGTGGCGTAGAGGAACGCGGAGATCATCGCCTGCTGCTCCCCGACCGCCCGTGGGCCATCTCGGCCCTGGCTGGTTGCGGCTCGACGTCGACGTACAGGCGGTTGGACTCCCGGGCCCGGGTGGTGGCTACGTACAGCACTTCGCGGGTCATGGCCGTGCTCACCAAGGCGTGGGCCGTGCCCACGGTTTGGCCTTGGGCGGCATGGACGCTGGTGGCGTACCCGAGCTCGACATGGTCGGCCACGTAGCCCGAGGGCTGGACGACCTGGCCGTCCCCGTCCAGGCGGCGCACCGTCATGGCCCCGTCGTCGTGAGTGGCCGTGACCACGAAGCGGTCCCGGTTGCGCACCCACTCCCCGTCAGAGAGGCGTAAAGCGCGTTCGTTCTTGCGGGTGACAATGAGGTCGCCCACGCCACCGACCAGGCCGTCGGACAGGGCCAGCCCCCCGGCGGCAACGTGCCCGGCGGCCACCCGGTCGGCCCGGGTTAGGCGGTTGAGCTCGGTCACAGTTACCAGGTCCTGGGCGATCATGAGCAACGTTTTGCCCGCCTCGACGTCGGTCTTCCAAGCCTGGTAGCAGGCGGCCAGCATGTCGTCCCGGTCACCGCCGGTAACCCGCCCCTGGCGCAGGTAGGCGTCTATGGCCGAAGCCGAACCGGCACGCAGCTCCGTGCTGGCCTGTTTCTCCCAGGGC
>CAYZVQ010000264.1:0-7254 GCA_964481925.1 uncultured Acidimicrobiaceae bacterium | reverse complement strand
TGCCTATCGCTCCCCGGACTGAAGTCTCGGCTCTCTCGGTGAAAATCTGATGAAGTCGCCCGCGAAACGCGGAGCGAAGGAGGGGACGTCCTCGTTGGAGTCGGGATCGGTGAGAGCCAGCTGTTCGACCCGGCCCGAGGCCGGGCCGGGTCGATCGGCGACGGTGGCCTGGGCTTCGTCGAAAAAGAGAGGGGAAATGGTGGCGGTTCGGGTCGTGGGGTCGAAGACTACCCGGTACACGGCAGGATAAGAAGGCTGCCGCGCCGCCTTGCCCATAGCGCCCGGTGCGGAGGTACTGATGAGGACCATACCGTCGTAGACCGAGATGGCGTCGGTGCCTCCCTTGCTCGGCAACGGCTCGTTGTTACGGTAGTGCACGACGGTGCCCGTAGCCGGGTCGATGAGGTAGATGCTCGAATGGGCGTCCTCGTTGACGGTGGCTATGAGCCGACCTGTGGATGGGTCTGCAGTCACACGGCGAATAGTCGTGTTGCGAGAACTTAGCCTCCGCTTTACAACGTCCAGGTGAACTGCGCGCGAAGACTTGGTGTACGCAACGGCTCCGGCTCGACGGCTGCCACCGCACCTCATCCTGGAGGATGAGGGAAATTTCAGACCTGGTACCGATGCGCAGACGCGCTTGATGCGAGACGATGTCCTTGAGGCCGCGAACGCGGCTGACAGACGAGGAGGTACGTGGATGATCGAAGTGCGCAACCTTACAAAGCACTTCGGCACGACCGTGGCGGTGGACGACCTGTCGTTCGACGTGAGCCCCGGGATGGTCACGGGGTTTTTGGGCCCGAACGGCGCCGGCAAGAGCACCACTATGCGCATGATCATCGGCCTTGACCGGCCGACCTCGGGACATATAACGGTGCACGGGCGGCCCTATGTGGACCTGCCGGCACCACTGTGCGAAGTCGGGGCCCTGCTCGACGCCGGAGCGCTCCACGGCGGCCGACGTGCCTATTTCCACCTGCTCTGCCTGGCCCAGAGCAACGGCATCCCCGGCCGGCGCGTCGACGAAGTCCTCGACATGGTGGGGCTCACCGACGTGGCCCGCAAGCGCACCGGCGCGTTCTCGCTCGGCATGAGCCAGCGACTGGGCATAGCGGCGGCTTTGCTGGGCGACCCGCCGGTACTGATGTTCGACGAGCCGGTGAACGGCCTCGACCCCGAGGGGATCCGCTGGATCAGGACCCTCATGCGCGCCCTTGCCGCCCAGGGCCGCACCGTGCTCGTGTCCAGCCACCTGATGAGCGAGATGGCCCTCACCGCCGACCACCTGATCGTGATAGGCAAAGGGCGCCTCATCGCCGACTCCAGCGTGGACGACGTCATCAGGGCGAGCTCGGGGCGGGCCGTGCTCGTCCGCACTCCCGACGCCGTTGCCCTGAAGGCCCGGTTGGAAAGCGCCGGCGCCTCGGTAGAAGCCCGCCCCGACGGGGCCATGATGGTCCAGGGCCTGGAAGCTCCGGCTATCGGCAAGCTCGCCGCTGAAGGGGGGACAGTGCTGTACGAGTTGACCCCGCAGGAAGTATCACTGGAGGAGGCTTTCATGGAACTGACCCAGGACAGTGTGGAGTTCCACGCTGGGGCCGGTCCCACCAACCCGGTGCCGTCCGCTGTGGTGGGGAGGTAGGGCGATGGCTTCGACGATGTTGCAAGTACCGACGACCGTTATCGGTCCTCCACCGGCGGCCGGCTACCGGCCCGCCACCTTCGCGCATGCTTTTCTGTCGGAGTGGACCAAGATCAGGACGCTGCGCTCCACATTTTTCACGCTGGTGGCCACCGTGGCCTTCGTGGTGGGGCTGGGGGCCCTCATCTCCTACGAATCGTCGGTCCATTTTGGGCCTGGTAACGGGCCGTGGGACCCGACCTCCATAAGCTTGTCGGGGCTCGTGATCGGCCAGCTCACGATCGCCGTGCTCGGGGTGCTGGCCATAACCGGCGAGTACAGCACGGGAATGATCCGCACCAGTCTGGCGGCCGTGCCCCGCCGCGGCCGGTTGTTGGCGGCCAAGGCCGCCGTGTTCGGCGCCGTGGCCCTGGTGACCGGCGAGCTGGTGAGCTGGGTGGCGTTCTTCGTCGGCCAGCTCCTGATCAGCGGGCACCAGCCCACGGCCTCTCTCAGCCAGCCCGACGTGGCCCGGGCTGTGGTCGGCGGCGGGCTGTACATCGCTCTCATAGGGCTTATGGCCATCGCCGCCGGCACCATCTTGCGGTACACGGCCGCGGCTATCACCGCCGTGATCGGTGTCCTGTTCGTGCTCCCCGGGGTGCTCGAGGCCCTACCCAACTCTTGGCGGCTACCGGTGGAGAAGTACTGGCCCACACGAGCGGGCGAACAAATCCTGGTGGTCACCAGGGACGCCAACACTTTGCCCGCCTGGCTCGGGTTCGGGGAACTGGCGCTGTTCGTGGCCGTGCTGTTGGCCCTCGGCTACTTCCTGCTCCAACGCCGGGACGCGGGAGGCAAGTGAGATAGCCACGGCTGGGGACGCCAACGGGCCGGGCCCCTCGGCGCCGGGCTGGGGTGGGGGGCTGCCGGACACGGTCCGGCTCCCCACCCCCGTGTGGCGCGCCATCAAGTGGTCCGTTGCCGCTTGCTACGCCTTAGTACTGCTGGGAAGTACCGCCCACCAGCTGCACGTCCGCGTCGCCGGCTGGGGGGCACCGGCCACGGTCACCGTCGCCCTCGAGGGGGCGGCGCTGCTGGCCCTGTTGTGGCGAGCGACGCGGCCCGAGGCCACGGTCATTTTTGTCACGGCTGTACTTGTGGCCTGGGACGCCGTCAGCGGTCCCGGCACCAACCTTCAGTTCACCCTGCTCGCCCTGGCCACGTACTCGTTGGTGGTCCGTCGCCCCCCGCGCCGCGCCCTGGCCATGGTGGCGGCGGCGTGGGCAGTGGTCTCGGCCGCCGGGCTGCTAGCGGGAGGAGCGTTGGTGACCCCGCTGACCTACCTGGTGTTCCTGGTGGCCGCCGTAGCCAGTGCCTTGGTGATCGGCTCTCAGCGCGCCCTGTTGGCCGCCGCCCAGGAACGGGCCGAGCAGGCCGAGCGCGAGCGCAACTACCACGCCGCTCGGGCCGTGGCTGAAGAACGGGTGCGCATTGCCCGCGAGCTGCACGACGTGGTCGCCCACCACGTCAGCCTCCTGGTCGTCCAGGCGGGCGCCGTCCGCGAGACCTTGCCAGCGGGCCACGAGAGCCGTGAGGTCCTCGACTCCATGATCGAGGGAGGCCGCCAGGCCATGACCGAGCTGCGCGCCATGTTGGGCGCCCTCCGGGAGGCGGGGCCTGACAGTGGCAGCCTGCCGCTGGGCCCTGGCGCCCCGGCCAAGGGCGCGGCGGCGGCCGCCGCCGCGCTGGCCCGCGCCGGTGCCATCGAAGGGGCGCCTCGGGCCCCACAGCCCACCCTCGAGGACGTGGGCGCCCTGGTGGAAGGGGCCGGGTTGGCCGGGTTGCCGGTGACCCTCGAGCTCAGGGGGCAGAGCACCGGCCTGCCTCCCGCCGTAGCATTGGCCGTTTACCGGGTCACCCAGGAAGCCCTGACCAATGTCGTCAAGCACGCTCCGGGGGCAGACACGGTCGTAGCCATCGACTGCGGGACCGAAGGGGTCGCGGTCCGGGTGTGCAACGGGCGCCCGCTGGTCCTGGTGGCCGCCGTGCCTGGTCACCAAGGCCAGGGATTGATGGGCATGGCCGAGCGCGCCGCCCATTGCCACGGGTGGGTGAAGGCCGGGCCCGAAGGCGAAGGCTTCGCGGTGGAGGCGTGGCTGCCGGTGGCCGCGCCGTGAGCGAGGCGGCCCCTGGCCCCGTCCGTGTTTTCATCGCCGACGACCAACCCCTGATGCGCCAGGGCTTCAGGATGATCCTGTCCAGCCAACCCGGCATCGAAGTCGTGGGCGAGGCCGAAGACGGCTTGTCCGCCTTAGAAGGTGTGGAACGTACACGCCCGGACGTGGTGCTCATGGACATCCGTATGCCGGGCCTGGACGGGATCGAAGCCACGAAGCAGATCCGTGAGGCACGCGTCCTCATCCTCACCACCTTTGGCCACGACGAGTACGTGGTCGAGGCGCTAATGGCCGGCGCCAGCGGTTTCCTGCTGAAAGACGCCACCCCTGAAGAACTGGTACATGCCGTGCGCGTCGTGGCCGACGGCGAGAGCTTGTTGGCCCCTGCGGTGACTACCACTTTGCTGGCCCAGGTCCTGCCGACTCTGGGCCAGGCACCCGCCGGAGCGTCCGCGAGGAGCGGGGCCAGCCGAGAGATGCTCGCCCAGCTCACCGACAGGGAGCTGGAGGTGCTCAAGCTTTTGGCCAAGGGCTGGAGCAATGCCGAAATAGCGACGGACTTGTACATATCGGAGGCGACCGTGAAGACCCACGTCTCCCACCTTCTGAACAAGCTCGGTCTGCGCGACCGGGTACAAGCCGTGGTGCTTGCGTTCGAAGCAGGTCTGGTCAAGCCGAAAGGGCCTTGACGCGCGTTTGGTCAACGGGGTACGGCCCGTCGTGGCGCCGGGGAGACGGGGAGGTCCCTGCTCGCCGGTCGGACCGGGGCAACGTGCACGAGAAGGTTGTACGTCACGAGGGCGATGGCCAAGTGCATGACCATCAGGACCGCGACCGCCTGGCCCGACTGGCCCTGGTGGAGGATGTACAGGTCGGGGAGCCATAAGAACAGGGTGACCAGGATGGCCAGACGGAAGAACAGCCACCGTGGCGCTGAGCTCAAGCGGGCCACCACCGGCCACGCCACGCTGGCGATGATCACGCCGATCACCGTCAACTTCGCATAATCCGAAAAGCGGAAATGCGCATAGCCTTTGGTGCCCGGGAAGACGCTTTCGCCTATCGCTACCAAAAGGGCGTCGGCCAGCAGGGACCCGAGAACGGACATGAGCGTGGCCAAGCCGACGCGAACAGCCGAAGGAGGTCGGTGCGGCGGCGAAAAGTCCACCCTGGCTAGGGAAATGAGTTGCTTGAGCATTGTCTAGTTACCTGCTTTCAGATCTATTGGCCGCAGCACAGTGATGGTCATTGGGGCGGGCCCGAGCGAGCGGCACCGGCCCGCAACAGCCAGGCCAGGGCGGTCGCGCCCACCGCATGCTTGAGCGCGTTGGTAGTCGCCTCTTGCACGATCCGGTACGCCGCCAGTTCAATGCCCGGCGGCAGCGGCCGCTGGTGGCCGGCAATGCTCAACGACGCCTCGAGGCCGGTGGCGACCACCCCGAGGATGAACTTGGAACGCAACGCCTACGACCCCGGTCGTAGGGGGCTAGTCCCACCCGGTCCCGCCATGGCGCGTTTGATATCATAGGATATCAGGAGGTGGTCGAGTGGCTGACATCTTGATCCGAGACGTACCAGACGACGTGCTCGAGGCCATAGATGCGAAGGCGCGTCGTGCCGGCCTGTCGCGCGCGGAGTACATCCGGCGCGCTCTTGCACGCGAGGGGAGCGACACCACTCAACACGTAAGGGTGGAGGACCTCGTCGGGTTCGCACAGACTTTTGCCGACCTTGACGACGAGGACGTCATGAGACGCGCCTGGTCGTGACGACCTGGCTGATCGACAAATCTGCTCTCGTCCGTCTTGCGGACAGCCCCGACGCTCTCGAGTGGGCGAAAAGGATCGAGCGGGGGCTGGTCCGGATCTCTACCGTCACTCGTCTCGAGGTCGGCTTCTCGGCGAGGTCTGCCGAAGATCTTCGGGCCGGAGTCGCGCGTCCTCCCTTGGCTCGCATGTCGGTGGAGTACCTGACGCCGTCGATGGAAGACCGTGCCGTCGAGGTGCAATTGGTCCTGGCGGAGCGCGGCCAGCACCGCGCCGCATCGATCCCCGACCTGTTGGTAGCGGCGACGGCTGAATTGGGACAACTGACCCTTCTCCACCTTGACAAAGACTTCGAGCTGATCGCGCGGGTCACCGGGCAACCAGTCGAGCGGATCGTCGCCGGCTGAGGGTAGGTCGCTGACCGGGCCCGCAGCCAATGGCCCATTTTCCGTGAACTCGTTGCTTTGCACGACGCAAAGGCTGACTTCAATCCCGCCGGTGGGCAGCCAGTGGCGCGTCGCGCCCGCTCATGCGTACCGGAGCCGCTGCGCCAGTACGAGCGCCTCGCCCAGTCTCTGGCCGGCGAGGTCTCGCTCGGTGTTGTCCCACGCTGCGATGGCGCTTTGTACCATCGACTCCAGCTCGTCGGGGAGGCGCTGTTGGGGAGGTACGAGCAACTGGCGGCCGGCCTCGAGCGCCTCAGCCAGCTGTCCGCGGGCTAAACGCACGGCGATGAGAGGCCAAAGACAAAGCCAGTACCACGAGTACGATACGACGTTCGTCTCCCAAAGTTCGAGTGCCTCGGCCGCCAGGGTCACCACGTCTGCTGGCGGCCCGCTCTGCCAGGCGACCCAGGCCTGGGTGGCCTTGGCCGCCGCCACGTACTCCGGGTACGATGCGGCATCACCCGCCGCCATGGCGAGCGGGGCAAGTACGCGCACCGGCTGGTCGAGCTGGGCGGCGATACCTTTGGCCACCTTCAGGCCCCGCTCGGCGTCGGTGTCGGCGAACGCCTTGGCCAGCTGGCGGTCGACGCTGGCGGCGTAGCCCTGGGGCAGGTAACCGCCCACGTTGCGGCGTTTATGGAGTTGGCACCGTTGCACCAGGGCCCGGTCGCCGAAGACCCGTTGCACGCCGGCGGCCAGGGCTTTGGAGCCGTCCAGGACGAACAGCACGCCCTGGTCGCCGACCTCACCGCTGCCGTCGGTGCGTACCGCCCGGGGCCGGCGCACCGGCACCGTCCGGCTCCCCAGCACGACCGAGCCCGGGGCGCTGCCGTTGCGCTCGGCCGCCCGCTCGGGGTCATGCTTGCCTTTCGGCCCGACGACGCGGGCCAACTCTTGTTCCATCATCTCGGCGATCACGACCAGGCCCGTTGCGCACGAGAACGCCATCAGCCCCTCTTTGATGGCGCCTTGCAGGTCGGCGATGTCGAGGTCCGGCCGCACGGACAGCTTGGCGACCCTGGCCGCCTCAACCTCCCGCGCCGCAGCCGGCATGACGGGTATCTTCTTGTTCATTGGTGGTGGTCCCTTTCTTGGTTCGGATGTCTTGGTGGACGCCCGAATGCCTACCAGATGGCAGGAGTCAGGCGGGGGACCGCCACCTCAACTTCCACAAGGGTTGGGACAACCTCGTGAGATGCCATCAGAAAACCTTACCCCTGCGGCACTTATCCAAGCGG
>CAYZVQ010000263.1:0-7263 GCA_964481925.1 uncultured Acidimicrobiaceae bacterium | reverse complement strand
TCGAGCTTGTAGCCCAGGCCCCGGATCGTGGTGATCCGGTGCGGGCGAGAAGGGTCGTCCTCGATACGCGCCCGAAGGCGCTTTACGTGCACGTCGAGGGTCTTGGTGTCGCCCACATAGTGAGGCCCCCACACGCGGTCGATGAGCACCTCCCGGGTGAGGACCCGGCCGGCGTTGGTCATCAGCAGTTCGAGCAGTTCGAACTCCTTGAGGGGAAGGCTGACAAGTTGCTCCCGGAGGTAGACCTCATGACGCTCGGGGTCAAGGCGCAAGCCACCGACTTCGAGCACTTCCCCCACGTCGACGACCTCATCGGAGGGTGGGGTCCGTCGCAACACGGCTCGCATGCGGGCGACGAGCTCGCGCAGGCGATAGGGCTTGCTCACGTAGTCGTCGGCACCCACTTCGAGGCCTACAACGGTGTCGATCTCGCTCGTCTTGGCCGTGACCATGATGATCGGAGTGCGCGAACCGCCGGCCCTGATCGTGCGGCAGACGTCAATGCCCGAAACCTTCGGCAGCATGAGGTCGAGCAGCACCAGGTCGGGCCGGATGGCCGCGAACTTCTCCAGGGCCTCGGCACCGTCGGTGGCAACCTCCACTCGGAAGCCTTCGCGCTTCAGACCGACGACCAGAGCTTCGACGAACGATGGCTCGTCCTCCACGAGAAGGACAGTCACCTGCTCAGCCATGAGGAAGCTCCTGGTCGGTAGCGGGAATGCGCAAAGTGAAAACCGAACCTTCACCCTCGACGGACTCGACGGTGACATCGCCGCCGTGGTAGGCGGCTACGTGCCGGACGATAGCCAAGCCGAGCCCCGTCCCACCAGTTGAACGCGAGCGGGCTCGGTCGACCCGGTAGAAGCGCTCGAAGATCCGCTCCTGGTCACGTCGCGGTATACCGATGCCCTGGTCTCGCACCCACAGGCAGGCGCGGTTGGCGCGCCTCTCGCCACCCACGGCCACGGCCGCACCCGGTTCGGAGTACTTGATGGCGTTGTCGACGAGGTTGGCCAGCGCCGACACCAGGTCGCGCCGGTTGCCGGTCACCCACAACCCCGGGCTCAGCGGGGAGACCTGAAGCGTTATACCTCTCGCCGTGGCCTGGTCGTAGAAGCCGTCCACGGCTTCGTCGAGGACCGCGGACAGAGCGACCGGTGCCAGCGTCCCCGTCCCCCCGGCTTCGATGCGCGACAGGTCGAGCAGGTCGTCGACGATCCGTGAGAAGCGCGTGGCTTCGGCCCCTACCCGAGCGGTGAGCCGGACGACCACATCTGGGTCCTCCTCGCCGTCGAGAGTTTCGGCCAGAAGGCTCAACGCCCCCAGGGGCGTCTTCAGCTCATGGCTCAAATTGGCCACGAAGTCGCGGCGTACGGCCTCCAGCCGGCGCAGTTCGGAAACGTCGTCGACCAGCGCCACCGCCCCCACGGGTTGGCCTTTTCCCCCCAGGGGAAAGGCCCTGATCTCCAAGGTATGCCGAGTGGGGGAGTAGAGGTCGAGCGTCTCCTCGTGGTACGAGCCCGTGAGCGCTCGGCCCAAGGCCGCCTCTATCGCTTTGTCGGCGAGTAGGTCACCGTCCCGGGCGTTTACGAGCTCGCGGGCCGGAGCATTGCGCAGGAGGACGATACCGTCCTCGTCGCACACGACGATCCCCTGGCTGGCCTTGTCCGCCGCCTCGACCAGTAAGGCGAGCAGGAGAGCGCTCCTTGGCCCGGCGTTGCCTAGTGACGCTGCTGCGCTCAAGTCGCGTCCACCACCACCGGGGCGTAGTACTTGGCCGAGGTGAACGAGCCCTTGCGGCCGTCGAGGGCCCACACCGAGCCCTTCGCCTGGCGGGGGTTTTGCCCGAGGTCTAGGCGGTCCTCGTCCGCCAGCGCCACCAGGATCTCGGCGATAACGTCCCCGTGCGTACAAACGACGACCTCCTGGCCGGCCACGGCCCGGACCAGGCGCACCGCGACCGAGCTCTGGCCCTCGACCAGGTCATCGGTCTCCTCCACGCTCAGGTGCTGAGCCGAAGCCACGGGGCCCACCGTCTGCAGGCAGCGCAACGAGGGGCTGGACAGGACGCGCGCCCGGGGGGCGAAATTGCCCATGATCGCCACGAGCCCTTCGGCTTGGCGCAGACCATGAGGGGAAAGGGGTCGAGCACCGTCGTCGCCGTCCCAGTCTTTGCGGGGTTTGGCTTGGGCATGGCGCACCAACAGAAGCGGCACCACTTAAGTGTTGCAGAATGCCGACCGACGCGAAACGGCGGTGCATAGTGAGGGTAAAGGACCACTGAAAGTGGTCTCGGCGCGGAAAGGAATGCCGACCGGCCGCAGGTCGGCCCGCGACCCGCGCTGGGCCGGAGGACCGCCTTAGCGTGGTAGACGTGCATTCGCGAGGAGTACCGCGCCTCACCGGCGGCGGTCGGCTGCTGAGAGAGGTGGGCCTGGCGCTGGTCACGGCCGGTTTGGTGGTCCTTCTTTTCGTGGTGTACGAGCTGGTCGGGACGAACCTGACCGAGGAGCACAGCCAGAGCCAGCTCGCTCGGGCCTTCAATGCTGCGGTCGCCGCGGCCCGGCTGGCGCCGACGCCCGCTACGGCCCGTCCGGCGGGCCACGGGGCCGCCACGGGCAAGGTAGGTCCCGGCTCGGGCGCCACGGCGAGGTCCCGTCGGCGTCACGCGACCTCCTCCGGGCACGCCAAGGGCTCCATCGTCGCCGGGACACCGGCTGCTCCCACCGTCTCTCTTCCGGTCCCGCCGCCCGGAGGGGCGCTCGACCATCTGGTCATTCCCGCCATCGGGGTCGACCGCTACGTGGTGGAGGGAGTCGCCGAGCTCGACCTCCAGATGGGACCGGGCCACTACCCGGGGACGCCCCTGCCCGGCCAGGACGGCAACGTTGGGATCGCCGGTCACCGGACGACCTTCGGGGCCCCGTTCTTCCGCCTGAACGAGCTCGTACCGGGCGACTTCATTTACCTCACGGACACCTCCGGTACGACGTGGGTCTATGACGTCATACGCCAGTGGGTAGTGCCTCCCTCCGACACCGCCGTCCTCGACGGCACTCATCTGCCCGAGCTGACCCTCACGACCTGCAACCCCCGTTTCGAAGCCACGACGCGCCTAGTCGTGCGCGCTGACCTGGTCAAGGGGCTCCTCCGCGGCACGCGGTTGGCCGGTAAGCTGCCCGCGTCCGCGCCCCGCACAGCGACGGCGCGAGAGCCCGGCTCCCCGAGGACCACCCCACCGCCGGTAACGTCGCCGACGCCCGTCCACCCGGCAACCAAGGGCACGGTCCCGGTCACGACCAGCTCCAAGGGAGCTTCGAGGACGTCGACCACTGCGCTGAGCAAGTCGGGCCAAGGGCCGGGTGGTCCCGGGGCTGACTCGCCCACAGTGGGACCGGTCGCCGCTTCGGCGAGCTCGAGCGGGAGCGGGGCGTGGGCCGGTGCGCTCGGTTGGGGGGCGCTCGCTTTGCTGGGTTGGGCACTGACCCGCATCGTGGCCAGCCGCCGGTACCACTACGCCAAGGTGGGTGTCCTGGTGTGCGGGGCCTTAATCTGCCTCGTCCCTCTGTGGTTCAGCTTTACCAATGTCGTCGACCTTTTGCCGGCGAACCTCTGAACGGGAGACCATCTCCTCGAAGGCATCGAGCACGACGACGTCCCGGGCGTAGCTGAGGCGCCGACGGGCGGCGTGCAGGGCTGACCAGCGCACGTCGTCCACCTCGTGCTGGCCGGAGGGAGCGGGGAGAAGATCCTGGGCGCCGTGGCCGGCGGCGCGGCCGGGGACGACTGTCATCGCCCAGTACCGGACGACCTTATTGCGACCGTCGGCGTCAAGGTAAGTGGTGCTGGGCAGGGCCGGGCCGAGGCGGCAGACAAGGCCGGTCTCCTCCCTCACCTCTCGTAGAGCCGTGCCCTCGTCGCTCTCAAGAGGCTTCGCCTTTCCCTTGGGCAGGGCCCAGTCGTCATAGGCGGGGCGGTGCACCAGGACCACTTCCAGGCCGGATGGCACCCGCCGCCAGACCACTCCGCCCGCCGCCCGTACCGGCCCCGGCAGGGCCGTCTCGCCGCTGGCGGCCGGCGCCTCGTTCTGAGACGGGGTCTTCGGCGGGGGCGAGGCGTAGCTCACTCGATCTCGACCAGCCGTTCACCGGAGCCTCTTCGCTTGCTACGCGACAGAGCGAGCTCTTGGAAGTGCCGCTGAGCATTGAAATGCTTAGTGACGGGCACCTTCTCCCAGGTGCCGGCGGCCGACAGCTCCCAGGCCAGCTCGTCGTCGGCCAGGACCACCTCCAGGATCTCCCGTAGGCGTACCTGGATCTCCTCGGACGTGACGTCGACGAGGGCCTCGACCCGTCGGTCGAGGTTGCGTTCCATCATGTCGGCCGAGCCCAGAAGGTAGCGGCCGCCGGCCGGGAGACTGAGCCCTACCCTGGCGGGCGGTTTGGCCAGGGCGCCGACGCCTTCACTGAAATAGAAAATTCGGGAATGTTCCAGGTAGCGCCCCACCAGTGAGCGTACCCGGATATTCTCCGACAGGCCGAGGACACCGGGCCGGAGGCAGCACATGGCCCGGATTATCAGGTCGACCTGCGTGCCCGCTTGTGACGCGGCATAAAGGGCGTCGATAACCTTGCGGTCCACCAGGTTGTTCAATTTCCAAACGATCCTGCCGTCCGCCCCGTACGAGCCCTCTTTTTCGATCAGCTCGATCATTTTCGAACGCAGGGCAAAAGGAGCGACGATCAGTTGGCGGTATGTCGCCTGCCGGCTGTAGCCGGTGAGGAAATTGAACAGGTCCGTCAGGTCCTCGCCGACGGACGGGGAGGCGGTGAGTATACCTACGTCCTCGTACAGGCGGGCCGTGGACGAGTTGTAGTTGCCGGTCCCGACATGGCAATAACGGCGGATGTGGCCACCTTCTTCGCGGACCACCAGCGAGGTCTTGGCGTGTGTCTTCAGCCCGATCAGCCCATAAACGACGTGCACGCCCACCTGCTCGAGCGCCCGGGCCCAGCCGATGTTCGCCGCTTCGTCGCCCCTGGCCTTGAGTTCCACCAGGGCCGCGACCTGCTTACCTCTTTCGGCGGCACGTATGAGGGCGGTGACGACAGGGCTGTCACCCGAGGTCCGGTACAACGTCTGTTTTATGGCCAGGACCCCGGGGTCACGGGAGGCTTTTTTGACGAAAGCTTCTGTGGAGAGCGCGAAGCTCTCGTAAGGGTGGTGCAAAAAAATGTCGCCTTCGGCTATGGCGGCGAAGATGTCCTGGGGCTCGTCTTCTCGGGCGACTAAACGGCTTGGCATCACCGGCGAAAAAGCTTCGTCTTTCAGGTCCGGCCGATCGAGCTGGTGCAGACCCCACAGGCCTCCATAATCAAGCAGGCCATCGATCTCGTAGACGTCCTCGGGGCGTAGGTCCAGCTCCCGCATAAGCAGTTCGCGGACCTCAGAGCTGAACGTCGGCTCCACTTGAAGGCACACGGCCCGTCCGAACCGCCGCCGCCGCAGTTCCATTTCGACCGCTTCGAGCAGGTCGTCTGCTTCTTCTTCGGCCAAAGTCAGGTCGGCATTGCGGATCACCCTGAACCCATGGCAGCTCTCTATCTCCATGCCGGGGAAGAGCTCGGCCAGGAACGCGGCAATGACCTGTTGCACGGCGACGAAGCGCTCGTTGTCCGGAAGCGCCAGGAACCCCGGCAGAAGGGGCGGGATCTTGACCCTGGCAAAACGCCGCTCGCCGCGTTGAGGGTCACGCACCATCACCGCCAGGTTGAGCGAGAGGTTGGATATGTAGGGGAAAGGGTGGCCCGGATCGACACCGAGGGGTGTCAGGACGGGGAACATCTGGGCTTCGAAGACGGACTCGGCGTAGGCCATGTCCTCGGGGCCGAGCGAGCGCCAAGGCACCAGGCGGCAGCCGCGCACGGCCAGGCTGGGCACGACCACGTCGTTGTAAATGCGCGCTTGCTCGCGGAGCATTCCCTCGACTTCGATGCGGATGGCTTTTAACTGGTCGAGCACCGACAGCCCGTCCGGCGCCGTGCCCGAGAGGCCGGCGGCGAGCTGGTCCTTGAGCCCGGCCACCCTGACTTGGAAAAACTCGTCCAGGTTGCTCGAAAATATGGCCAGGAACTTCGCCTGCTCGAGCAGGGGTTGTTCGGGCGCTTCGGCCAGGGCCAGGACGCGCCGATTGAATTCAAGCCAGGAGAGCTCTCGGTTGATGTAGCGGCGTCCGTCGCCGACGGTGCCCTCCTCGGCCTTGCCCTCCACGGGCGTGACCGTCCGGGGCAGATGCTCTTCGAGCGCGTCTGCACCCGGGGCGGCCGACATACCGCTCACGCTACTGCGCGCATTTGCTCAAAGCTGTTGATCTGCCCCTCAGCCGCCCGTCGTGCCGACGAAATCGTCGTCGTCCTCCGGTACACCGAGGTCCCACTGGAGCAGCACGTTTTCTCGCTCGGCATCTCGGATGATGCGTTCCCGGTTGCGCCTGAACTGCGGGTCGTGGGGGGGCAGCAAGAGCAAGCGGGCCAAGATCCGCTGACGTAGCTCCTCGATCAAGTTGCGGTCCCCGAAGTCAGAGTCGACCCTCCAGTGCGGTGCGACAGGCCCGAGGTAGACGACCCGGACGTGGCCGCGGGGCGGGCCGGAGGCTTCTGACTGCTGACTAGACATGCCCAGAGCTTACGTGACGGTGGCCACGCGCCTAACCGCTCTGGTCCGTGGGCTGCGTCTGGAGGCGGTTGGCGGCGCTGATCACAGCCTGCAGGGACGCGTCCAGGATGCTCGAGTCCAGGCCGACCCCCCAGACCACGGCGTCGCCCGAGCCGGCCTCGACGTAGGCGACCGAGGAGGCACCGCTGCCGGCGGTGAGCGCGTGCTGGTGGTAGTCGAGCACTGACAGTTCGACGCCCACCTGGCGCAGGGCGTTGACGAAGGCGTCGATGGGCCCGTTGCCCTGCCCGACCGCGCTGCGGTGCTCTCCTTTCACCAACAGCTGTGCCACCACCTTGGTGATGTTGGAGTCGCTGGACCTCTCGGTCGTCACCTCGGTGCCCAAGAGCCTCAAGCCGGCGTCGTGGGCCAGGTAGGTCTTCTCGAAGACCTCCCACAGCTCCGACGGCTTGATCTCGGTCCCGCTCGCCTCGGTGACCGCCTGGACCGCCCGCGAGAACTCCACCTGCAAACGTCTGGGCAGGTCGAGGCCGTGTTCCGCGCCCATGATGTAGGCGACGCCGCCTTTGCCGGACTGGCTGTTGACCC
>CAYZVQ010000262.1:0-7308 GCA_964481925.1 uncultured Acidimicrobiaceae bacterium | reverse complement strand
TGAAGGCCGAGGCCGTGGGCGACCCGGTTGATGTAGCAGTAGTAGGCGGCGATGTTGTTGACGTCGAGGATGTCGAGGTCGCTCCACCCGGCGTCGCGTAACGCGGTCACGTCGGCCTCGACGATCGTTGCCGGCCGCAGCACGAGAGCGCGGGTATAGCCGAAGATGGCATCGATCGACGGGCTTCCGGTCAAGTGCCCGCCGGGGTCGTCCTTAATCGCTGCCGCCAGTGTGCCGTGCCCGGCTTCGACCAGTTTTTGGGTGTTGCCGACCGTGCAGTGCAGGCAGCCGTTGAGCACCGAGGTGAGCAGGGCCACGGCCCGCCGGGCCCATTCGGGGACATCCGACGGGGTGGCGTCGACGACTTCGTAGAGGGCCAGTCGTTGTGCCACGAGCTGTGGGTAGAGGCTGCCGATCTGGGTTAGTTCCGAGACGCGGCCCAACTTGTTGAACTGCTTGGCATACGATTCGGCCAGCAGGCCGGTGGCGGCGGCGGGTACGACCGAGGCAATCCAGCCGCTCCCTAGGGTGGTCTTGCCTACAGATGTCGTCTCGGTCATATGACCTTCCTCTCCGCGGGCGTACCGAACATCGTGAAGTCAGCCGGCAAAGCCCCCATATCGATTATTTCCATAGATTTTATCAACGTGGAGCGAGGTACGGGCTCAGGCGGAGCGGTCGACGGCGAGGGGGGAGCCCACCACGGACGCGTGGGTCATGCGATGAGGGGCGTCAAAACGGGCTCAGCCCCATGCGGTTGCGCGTGGCGATCATCTCGCCCACATGGTTGGTGGCATGGCCGATAAGAGGCCACCTCACGAAGAACGCCACCGGCTTAGCTTGCCAAAGGTCGTAGAGCCAACCGAAACCCTCCGTGCCGATACCCGCTTGGGCCAAGCCCACCGGCACGTCCGGCTCTAGCTCCAGGCGGTCCGGGCCCGTTGCGGCCAGGAACCTGAGCACTCGGCCAACCACGCCGGCGAGGTAGGCGTCGACACCTTCAGGTTCCAGCTCCTGGGCCCATGGCTGCTCGGCTTCCTGTAGCCCGTTGCCTGCGCCGGCCGCCACTGGGCCCAGAGCTTCGAGTTCCGGTAGGGGTGCCGGCCCCTCGCCGCAGACGACGGCGAGAGCTAAGTCGGCGTGACGGGCTATGTGAAAGTTCCCCCAAAGTATGGAATTGCCCCCTCCTGGGCGTTCGTGACGACGTTGCCGGGGGACCTGGTCCAGCACCTGGCCGCGCAGGCGCGCCACCGTGTCTTCGAACTCGGCCACCAACCACTGTGACAAGTCCATGGCCCGACGTCCTCAGGCGCCGGGGGGCGCGGGCGCGGGGCGGGGTGACGACATGGCCGCGGCGGCGAGGGCTTGGCGGCCCCAGGACACTCGGGCCGCGATGTCCTCGAGGTTTGTGGCGGCCACGGCAATCCCGCGGGCGCCGATCTTGGCGGCCACGGCGCCGGCTATTTCGGGATCAGGGTCGGCGACGAGGTCGCGTGCTACGGCCGGGGGCACCAGGGCGGCGGCCGCGTCGGCCCGCCCGGCCACCAGCAGGGCGCGGATACGGTCCACGTCGCCCGCCTTGACCCCCCAGGACTGGCGCAGGTCATGGCGGTTGTTGAGCACGGCATAGGTGGCCACCCGCTCCAGTAGCTGGGCCGAGGAAGGGCCATGGTCGACTAATGGGGCCCATATGAGCCGGGGGAACGGCCGGGGGGCCTGGCCGTCGCTCGAGGCGCGGCGGCCGGCCTCGTCATGACCTTCCCGCACGGTTGCTACTGACCGTTCCAGGTCACTGGCGGGGACGGCCCAGAGCAGGACGTCGTCGGCCGCTCGGCCGGCGGCCCGCAGCACGCCGGGGGCACGTGCGCCTATGGTGACCCGAACGGGGGACAATGGCACTTCCAACGTCCGTCCGCTGGCCGGGTCGAGGGGCCCGCCCGCCGCGACCCGGCGGACCAGCTCGGCCAGCTCTTCGATCCGCGGAGCGGCGTCGCCACGAGAGATGCGAGCGGCCAGGCGGATCTCCGAACCTCCTGCCCCCAGGCCGGCGAACACTCGAGGCCCGGCCAGGTCCTGGAGCGACGCCAGAGCAGAGACGGTGACAAAGGGGTGGCGCATATAAGGGTTGGTGACGAGCGGCCCCAGCTCGATGCGGCTGGTCACCCGGGCCGCTTCTGCCAGTAGTAACCAAGTGTCCCGCCACCAAAAGGCATCGGCGACCCCGAGCCAGTCGGCACCGGCTTCCTCGGCCTGGCGGGCCAGCTGGCGCATCTCTTCGTAACTGGGGTTATCCAGGTGGGCGATGACGCCTAAGGTCACGACAACTCCCTTCGGGCCGCGGCCAGCACGGCGCCACATTCCTCGATGACCTTCGGCCGGGTGGACGTGCGCAGGCAGATGCCGATACTCGCCGGTTGGTGGGCGCGGGCGATCTCGCAGATCCGGCGTACCACCCGGCGCCGGTTGCCGAACAGCACGAGGTGGTCGACGACCTCATCCGTCACCAGCTTTCGGGCCAGCTGGTCATCGTCGTCCGCCAAGCCGGCCACGGCGGCGCGGAGGTCACCTTCGTCCAGACCGAAGCGGCGCCTGGTCACTTCGGGGGCGTCGAGCAGCGCTTGGACCAAACGGGGCCGGGCCCATTCCAGCTCATCCTCACCGGACACGGCATTTAGGTAAAGTGCCACGGGGATGGGCCGAACGGACCGTGCCCACGCCAAAGTGGGGCCGAGGAGGAAGAACGGCGTGGCGCCGACGAACGCCCCGTCGGCGCTCGTCGAGGCCAGACGGTTGAGCCGTTCACTTCGCGACCCGATGTAGATGGGCAAGGACGGGGCCCTAAAGGCGTCTTCGGGAGGCGAATAACCCTCAGTGGCCGTACCGCCGGCCACGGCCCGAGCGATGCGGACAAAATCGCGCACGCGCCGCAGGGGGTGTTCACTGGTGACGCCCAACGGTCCCAAGCACAGGCCGCCACCCGCCCCTACGCCCAGGACGGCACGCCCCCCTGACAGTTCCTGCACCGTCATCATGGCCGACGCGGTTACCGCCGGGTGCCGAAGGTAAGGGTTGGTGACGGCCAGGCCCAGCAGGGCCCGGGACGTGTGCATGGCGGCGGCGGCCAGCACGGCGAAGGGGTCCCGGTTGGCTGCCCCTTCGTCGCCCAACCACACCTCGTCCAGCCCGAGGGACTCAGCCGTCTGGAAGGCGTTGACCAAATCGGGGGCAGTGGCATCGGGGAACAGCCAGATCCCGGTCGCCGTCACCGTGGCCCCAGGAACGAGACGATGAGGGGCGCTATCGCAATCCAAGCCATCACCGTCAAGCTCCCTCTGGCGCCCCGGTATCTAGTAGTGCTATAAGACTGATGGAACTACATATATATGTCTAGCTCGGCCCGGCTTTAGCCGCAAGCCACCCTGTCAAGGAGGACCGCAGTGCGCATAGGGGTCTCACCCTGGGGCTCGTCCCGCGAAGGAGCGGTAGCCGCTGCTGATGTGGCCGTCGCCGCCGGGGTGGACACCCTGTGGCTCGGTGACGGGTTGCTCACCGTCCCGGACTTCCCGCAGTGGGCCGGCGGTATGGAACCGTTCGTCGAGCTGGCCTGGTTGGCCGGGCGCTACCCGGCGGTACGCGTGGGCCTGGGAGCTGCGGTGTTGCCCTTACGTGACGTCGTGTGGCTCGTCAAGCAGGCTTCGACGCTCGACCAGCTCACGGCCGGCCGTTTCGACCTGGTCGTTGCCCCCGGCTACTGGCGCCGGGAGTTCGAGTACCTGGGCCTCGACTTTGACCGCCGGGGCGAACGTTTCGACGACCTCCTGCTCGCTCTGCAGGCCGGCTTCGTGGGCGCGCCCTACGACGGTGACGAGTTGCGATGGCCCGGGGACGGACGTCTGTCGCCCGAGCCGTTCACGGCCGGCGGCCCGCCCTTCTGGCTGGCCGGTGGTCGAGCCACCTTCGAACGAGCGCTCAGGACGGGACGGCCGTTCCAGGCGCGAGGCCCAGCGCACCCTCGGGAACTGGCTCCCCTGGCGGCGGAATGGCACGACCGAGGGGGCGCGGACCTGGCCTTGCGGGTGAGCTTCGAAGTGGCGGAGACCGTTGACGAGTCACATCCCACCGAGACCGTGATCGGCCCACCGTCCTACCTGGCCGAACAGGTGCTCGCCTATGCCGAGCAGGGCGTGGCCGACCTGTCCGTCCGTCCCGGTCAGTCCGATGAGGCGTCGCGCCGGGCCGTCGACGCCTTAGGCGAAGAGATCATCCCCGCCCTGCGGTCGTGGCGCGCCGGCCGCTCGGGCTTTACCGGACAAAAGGAGACCTAACGTGAGCGAAGCTCGACGACCGCAGGCGTGGGTGGTTACCGTCGCCCCCGAGGAGGCAACGGGCCTGCTGAAGGAGGCTTACGACTGGCAGGCGCAACGACTTGGGGAGCCCACCGAGTTCACCCAGTTAGGGAGCTTGCACCCAGAGCTTGTTTATGAACGGCTACGGCTGTACAAGGTCGTCGACAATCTTCAGTCGGGCCTTACCGACCGGGAGCGCCACATCGTGGTCTACCTGACCTCTGTCCTCAACCAGACTCCCCATTGCGCCTCTGGGGCACGTCACAAGCTGCACATTGACGGGACGGCCGACGACCTCGTGGAGCGTTTGGTGGCCAACCCCTTTGCCCCGGCGACGGGGGACGAACGCCTTGACGCCATCGTCGAGTACACCGCCACGCTGACCCGCACGCCCGGGTCGGTGACGCAGGCCCATATCGAGCGGCTACGCGCCGCAGGTCTGTCGGACGGCGACATCGTCGCCCTGAACAATCTTTCGGCGTACTTCAGCTACACCAACCGGGTGGCGACCGGGCTGGGCCTTAGGACCGAGATCCCAGAGGAACACGCCGTAGGTGCCGCGCCCCGCTGAGCCCGGGCGGGCAACTTGGAAGGCTCAATCTTGAGTGCTCCCGTCATAATTAGTAGCTTTGTAGTAGTAAAAGACCTTTACCGAACCCCCTAAGGAGCGCCGTGAGCCAGGCCCAAGGCTTCGAGACCCGCCAGATCCATGCCGGCGCCACGCCGGACCCCACCACCGGCGCCCGCGCCGTGCCCATCTACCAGACCACCAGCTACGTGTTCCGGGACACGGACCACGCCGCCGCCCTGTTCGCCTTGGGGGAGCCAGGCAACATCTACACCCGCATCATGAACCCCACCCAGCAGGTGCTGGAGGAGCGGGTGGCATCGCTGGAAGGCGGGGTCGGCGCCCTGGCGCTGGCCAGCGGGCAAGCCGCGGAGACCCTGGCCATACTCAACCTGGCCGAGTCGGGCGACCACATCGTTTCGTCCCCCTCGCTCTACGGGGGCACCTACAACCTGTTCCACTACACCCTGCCCAAGCTCGGCATCGAGGTTTCTTTTGTTGACGATCCCGACGACCTCGAGCAATGGGCCGCCGCCGTCAAGCCCAACACCCGCGCCTTTTACGGCGAGACCATCGGGAACCCCCGGGGTGACGTGCTCGACATCGCCGGCGTGGCCGGGGTCGCCCACGCCCACAACCTGCCTCTCATCCTCGACAATACCCTGGCCAGCCCCTACCTCCTGCGTCCCCTGGAGCACGGGGCAGACATCGTGGTGCACTCGGCCACCAAGTTCATCGGCGGCCACGGGACGGCCATCGGGGGCATCATCGTCGATGGCGGCAACTTTGATTTCGGGGCCAGCGGCCGCCACCGCTCGTTCACCGAGCCCGATCCCAGCTACCACGGCCTCAAGTACTGGGATGCCCTGGGGCCGGGGGCTTATGTGGCCAAGGCCAGGGTCCAGTTCCTGCGCGACCTCGGGCCGGCTATCGCCCCGTTCACGTCGTTTTTGTTGCTACAAGGCCTCGAGACCCTGAGCCTGCGCATGGAACGTCACGTGGCCAACGCGGTTGCCATCGCTCAGTGGCTTGAAGCTCGGGCCGACGTGAGCTGGGTCAAGTACCCGGGCCTGGCGTCCTCGCCGTGGTATGCCCGAGCTCAGCAGCTACTGCCCCGGGGCGCCGGGAGCATCCTCAGTTTCGGCATCAAGGGCGGGGCGACCGAGGGCCGTAAGTTCGTGGAGGCCCTCGAGCTCTTCAGCCACCTGGCCAACGTCGGCGACGTCCGCAGCCTTGTCATCCACCCGGCCACGACCACGCACTCCCAGCTCACCGAGGCCGAACAAGCCGCCACCGGGGTCACTCCCGACCTGGTGCGCCTGTCGGTGGGCCTGGAGACGCTCGACGACCTGTTGGCCGACCTCGACGCTGGCTTCCGGGCCGCGAAAGCCTAGGTCCGGTGGCTGTTACGGCCTGGCGTCCCGGCGACCCGCCGGGGCGGCGCCGGTTTGCTCAGCTCTTTGACGAGAGCCCCGTCGTCTTGGAGCGGGGCGGCCGCCTAGGGCCGGTCACAGTGGCCTATGAGACCTGGGGCCAACCTGCCCCTGACGCCACCAATGCCATCCTGGTCGAGCACGCCCTTACGGGTGACAGTCATGTCGCTGGTGGACCGGAGCCCGGTCACCCGTCCCCTGGTTGGTGGGACGGCCTGATCGGTCCCGGCCTCGGCGTCGACACCGACCGCTGGTGGGTGGTGTGCGCCAATGTCCTGGGCGGCTGCCAAGGCACCACCGGACCGTCCTCGGCCGGGCCAGATGGACGGCCGTGGGCGCACCGTTTCCCCGAGATCACGATCCGGGACCAGGTCACGGTGGAAGCGGCCCTGGCCGACGCCCTCGGCATCAGGCGCTGGGCGGCCGTCGTCGGCGGGTCGATGGGCGGGATGCGGGCCCTGGAATGGGCGGTTAAGTACCCGCGCCGGGTCCAGCGGCTGATAGTCGTGGCGACGACGGCAGCGGCCAGCGCCGAGCAGTTGGCGCTCACCGCGGTGCAGGCTCACGCCATCCGCAGCGACCCAAACTTCGCCGGCGGGGACTATTACGGCGGCCCCGGCCCGCTCGCCGGCCTCGGCCTGGCCCGCCGTATCGGTCATATCAGCTACCGGAGCGAGGCCGAGCTGGCTCAGCGGTTCGACCGCCAGGCGCAGGACGGCGAAGACCCGTTCCAAGGCGGGCGCTATGCCGTCGAGAGCTACCTGGACCACCATGCGGCCAAACTGGTCTCTCGCTTTGACGCCAATTCCTACCTCGTACTGAGCCGGGCCATGGACCACCACGACGTGGGCCGGGGCCGGGGTGGCATGGCTGCGGCCCTGTCGGCGGTGACAGCCCGCAGCACCGTCGCCGCGGTTAGCAGTGACCGGCTCTACCCGCCTTATCAGCAGGAGCACCTGGC
>CAYZVQ010000261.1:0-7358 GCA_964481925.1 uncultured Acidimicrobiaceae bacterium | reverse complement strand
CCGCCTGAGCGCCGAGGCATTCGCTCAGGGGATAGCGATCGTGGCGCGCCAGCTGCGGGCGCCGGCGCCCTTGCCGTTGCCGGGCATCGCCGCCAGTTTGGAGGGCGTTTTCGGCCGAGAGCCGACGGATCTCGCGGGAGGGCATCGTCGGCCCCACGACGCCGGGATCACCATCTTGGTGGACGACCTGGAGATCATGGCGCCCGCTCCCGGCGCCGGCTCGCCCAGTACCCACGCGCCCGGGAGTGGCCCGCCCGGGAGTGGCCCGCCCGAGAGTGGCCCGCCCGGTAACGGCGAGCGGGCGGCCACGGCGACCGGACCGCCCGTGCGGGCCACCGGTGCCGAGCCCGTCGCGGGCCCAGGCGCACTTCACGGGGCGGGGAGGCCAGGACGCCGGCGCTGGCTCCGGCGGTCCCTCGTCGTTGCGGTCGCCGTAGTCCTACTCGGCGGCGCCGCCGGCGCGGCATTGGTGCTGAAGCGGCCGGCACCGACCTACGCCGTACCCCGGTTGGGCGGGGAGGCTCTCGGGGACGCCCGCGCCGTGTTGGCGGGCGACCACCTGCTACTTGCCGTGGTCGGTACGCAATGGGACGCTGCCGCCAAGGGCTCGGTGATCACCCAATACCCACTGGCCGGGACGAGCCTTCGTGCCCGTTCGACCGTCGGGGTGACCGTCTCTCTCGGCCCCGAGCCCGTCGCCGTGCCCGATCTGTCCACCCTCGACCTGGCCCAGGCCACTTCGGAGCTGCGATCGGACCGGCTGAGGCTGGGCAGGGTGGCGCGCCGCTCGAGCATGACGGTCCTTGACGGGAGCGTGATCTCATGGTCGCCACGGGGCCGGCCCGTGCTGCCGGGAACGGCCGTCCAACTGGTGGTGTCCGAAGGCAGGCCCGTGGCCGTCGTGCCACCGGTCGCTTCTGGCACGAGCTTCGCCGCCCTGGAAGCGGCGCTGAGGGCCGCCGGCTTCAAGGTGGCCGAGCTCACCGTGTACAACGACGACGTGCCCGCGGGCGATGTGGTTTCGGTTAGCCCGTCGGCGGGGACCAGGGAGGTCGTAGGGAGCACCGTGACCGTCACCGTCTCGATCGGGCCTCACACGGTGACGGTCCCCGCCGGCATCGTAGGTTTGTCCGTCGACCAGGCCGTAAAGGTCCTGTCAAGGTTGGGCCTGTACGTCTACGAGGTCCAGGGGAGCCCACTTTCCGCGGTAACCGGTTCCCAACCGGCGGTGGGCACGGCCGTGCTCTACGGGAAATCGGTGGTCCTCGTTACGCGCTGATCCCGGCTGGACCGCCTACTGCTGGCGCGCCCGGTCGAGTTGACGGCGCTCGCGTTTGGTCGGCCTCCCGGTCCCCCTGTCCCGGGCGAAGTTGGGCGAACCGACCTCTTCTTTGGTGGGGGGAGGAGGACTGTGGTCCACATAGCAAGCGGCGGCGATGGCCGCTCCTGCCCGCTTCTCGATCAGGGCGGTCACTTCGAGGGCCCGCAGGCGGTCGCCGGTCCTCGCTTCGATGTGGTCACCGGGCTTGACCACCGACGCCGCCTTGGCCGCTATCCCGTTCAGCTTCACGTGGCCGGCGCGGCAGGCGTCCGTGGCCGCGGTGCGGGTCTTATAGAGGCGGGCTCCCCACAGCCACTTGTCCAGGCGGGCACTGGCCGGCGCGGCCGGTGGGCCGTTGTCAGCGCGTCCCGTCACGCCCGCTCATTCCGTTATCTCCTTCAGGCGCGTGGCCAGGGCGAGTGCTTGCACCCCCGGTAAGCCGACCTCCGGCTGAGGTCGGCCATCGCCACCGTTGTCCGAGGCACCTCGCGGGCCCCCGGGGGGACCACTGAGGCCTTCGCCGGCACCCCCGGTACCCCCGACGCCGAGCTGGACCGGCGGCGCCCAACTGGTCGGTGCCGTGGGCCAGATGCCGCTGCGGGGGTCCAAGAGCTTGCTGAGATCCCCGTCGACCCTGATCCGTCCTCCCAGAAATGCCTGCATAACGGTCTGTACGTCGCCGGCGACGAACAGCGCCCGGGCTGTGCCGTAACCCATGGAAACAGTGACGTCCGGGCTCGGCAGGTGCCCCGTGCTTATGGCCACGCCACCGGACGACGTGTCGACATGAGCGTCGATGGGGCGGTCGGAGAACGGTGCGTCAGTGATGACCAGGTTGACCCGCACGGGCGAGAACGAGGCTCCCGCCAAGCCACCCGACGCCTCGACCTCGGCGTATATCCGCTGGGCCTCGACGACCCACTCATCGCTCAAGAAAGGGTACTTCGGCATGTCCCCCTCGACCTGGCAGGCCCACCGCCCGCTCGTGATAGGTGTGCCCTCCGAAGATAGCGCTTCCTCACCGGGCCCCCGACTGTAGTTACGATGGCCGGGTGGCCCAGCCCCTTTCCAAAGATGACGTAGCCCATGTCGCCCGGCTGGCGCGCCTGTCCCTGTCAAGCGAGGAACTCGAGCGCTACACGACCCAACTGGCCAGCGTCCTCGAGCATGCTGCAGATATCGGTGCTCTTGACATAGAGGGAGTCCCGCCTACGGCGCACCCCTTCCCGTTGGCGAACGTCTTCCGCCAGGACGTACCTCGACCGTGCCTGGACAGGGACGAGGTGCTCTCCCAGGCACCCGAGGTCGAAGACGACAGGTTCCGCATCCCCCGGATCCTGGGGGAGGCCCCATGACGTCGGTGGTGGAGATGGCGGCGGCGGTCCGGCGGGGCGAGCTTTCGGCCGTCGCGATTATCGAGCAACACCTCGCCCGCATCGATCAGGACGAGGCCGACATCCATGCCTTCAACCTGGTGATGGCGGACCACGCCCGAGCTCGGGCGGCGGAGGTCGATGGGATGGTCGCCAGGGGCGAGGACCCCGGTGCCCTGGCCGGCGTACCGGTCGCCTTGAAAGACCTTATTTGCACCCGAGGGACGCCGACTACGTGTTCGTCGCGCATCCTCGAGGGCTGGGTGCCCCCCTATGACGCCACCGTGGTGAGCAGGCTGACCGAGGCCGGGGCGGTCTTCGTGGGCAAGACCAACATGGACGAGTTCGCCATGGGCTCGTCGACGGAGAACTCGGCTTTCGGGCCCACTCGCAACCCCCGTGACCTGAGCCGCGTCCCCGGGGGGTCCTCCGGGGGCAGCGCCGCGGCGGTGGCAGCGGGGTTTGCCGCGATCGCCCTGGGGAGCGACACCGGAGGCTCCATCCGTCAACCCGCCGCGCTCTGCGGCGTCGTCGGCGTCAAGCCCACCTACGGGATGGTCTCCCGGTACGGCCTGGTCGCTTTCGCCAGCTCGCTCGACCAGATCGGGCCGTTCGCCACCAGCGTGGCCGATGCGGCCCTGGCCCTGGACACCATTTCCGGCCACGACGAAGCCGACTCCACCAGCCTCCCGACCGACAGCGCGCGGGCCCAGGAAAACCTCGGCCGCGGTGTCGAGGGTTTGCGCGTGGGGGTGATAGCCGAGCTCGCCGGGGCCGAGGGCATAGCCCCGGACGTGGCCGCCCGTATCAGTGAGGCAGCCGAAGCCCTGGCCGCAGCCGGGGCCAAGGTGGAGGAGACCAGCGTGCCCGCCGTGCGTTACGGCCTTTCCGCCTACTACATGATCGCCCCGGCGGAGGCTTCGTCCAACCTCGCCCGTTACGACGGCGTCCGCTACGGCCTCCGCAAGCCCGGGGCCGACATCACCGAGATGTACATGGCCACGCGCTCGGCCGGCTTCGGGCCGGAAGTGAAGAGGCGCATAATGTTGGGCACCTACGTCCTCTCGGCCGGGTATTACGACGCCTACTACGGCAAGTCGCAGAAGGTGCGCACCCTGATAATCCGGGACTTCGAAGAGGCCTACCGGTCCTTCGACGTCCTGCTGTCGCCGACGGCACCGACGACGGCGTTCGAACTGGGCGCAAAGACATCCGACCCGCTCACCATGTACCTGAGCGACATCTGTACGATCCCCTCAAATCTGGCCGGGCACCCCGCCATCAGCGTGCCCTTCGGCACCGGTGACGACGGTCTGCCGGTGGGGGCGCAGGTCCTGGCGCCGGCCGCCGGAGAGCCGGTCATGTTCCAGGTGGCCGAAGTCCTCGAAGCGGCGGCCGCCGCGAATGGTGGTGGGAGATGAGCCAGTCGGGCCAAACAATCCAATCGAGCGATTGGGAAACCGTTGTCGGTTTAGAGGTGCACTGTGAGCTGCGGACGCAGACCAAGTTGTTCTGCGGGTGCCGCAACGCCTTCGGCGACGAGCCCAATACCAACGTGTGCCCCGTGTGCCTGGGCCTGCCCGGTTCTTTGCCGGTGCTGAACGAGCAGGCGGTCGAGTACGCGCTGCGCATCGGTGCCGCTCTGCACTGCCGCGCCCAGCGATCGCTTTTTCACCGGAAGAACTATTTTTACCCCGACATGCCCAAGGACTACCAGATCAGCCAGTACGACGTACCGATAAATATCGACGGCTGGCTGGAGCTGCCCTCAGGCAAAAGATTAGGGATAACCCGCGCCCACATGGAGGAGGACACGGGCAAGACCACTCATATCGGTGGCGGCGGCCGCATTCACCAGGCGGGTCATTCGCTGGTCGATTACAACCGGGCCGGTGTCCCGCTCGTCGAGATCGTTTCCGAGCCCGACATGCGCAGCGCCGACGAGGCTCGTGAGTATGTCGAAGAGTTGCGGGCGGTGCTCGTTGCCGCCGGGGCTACCGACGGGAAAATGGAAGAGGGCTCTCTGCGGGTCGACTGCAACGTGTCGGTCCGTCCCCAGGGATCGACCGATCTCGGCACCCGCTGCGAGATCAAAAACATGAACTCCCTGCGCAGCCTGGCCCGTGCTGTTGCCTACGAAGCCGAGCGCCAGATCGAGCTGATCTCCAACGGTGGCCGGGTGGACCAGGAGACGAGGCACTGGGACGAGGCCGACGCCCGGACCCACTCGATGCGCTCCAAGGAAGAGGCCTTCGACTACCGCTACTTTCCCGAGCCCGACCTCGTGGTCCTTGACCCGGGGCCCGAGTGGGTGGCGGCGGTGGTCGCCAGCCTGCCCATGCTCCCGGCGGAAAGACGGGCGCGAGTGGCCGGCGCCGCCGGTGTCCCCGCTTCCTCCGAGGCGGTGGCGACGGTTGTCCGCCTGGAACTGGACGGGATCATCGGTGCCGCCGTGATGGCTAACGCGGACGCCGCCCTGGCCCTTCGCCGGCTGGCTAACGAAGTCGCCGGGGAGCTGGCGGAGGGCGACAAGGGGGCTCTCGACGCCGATGCGTTCATCGGCCTGGTGCTTATGGAACAGCAGGGCGAGCTCACCTCCGCCCAGGCCCGGACGGTGTTGAAGGTCCTGGTGGCCGAGGGCGGTGACCCCAAAGCCATAGCGGCGCGCCTCGGTTTCGAGGTGATGGCGGCCGGCGCCCTGGCCGAGGTGGTGGACCAGGTCATCGCCGCCAACCAGCGCGAATGGGCCCGTTACGCCGGGGGCGACGACAAGCTGGCCGGGTTCTTCATAGGCAAGATAAAGGCGGCGACGGGTGGCAATGCCGACCTGCGCGCCGCTACGCAGCTATTGCAGCAGTGCCGGGCGGCCCGAGAGGCGTAGCGCCACCCTGACCCGGAAAGTGGGCTCGGCAGTTCGGGCTTGTTTCCCCAGCTCTGACTGGTCGACTTCGCCAGCTTGGCCAGCGCGTATGTCTACACCGTGACGATCGATGTTGCCGGTGACGGCCCGTCGACCTGGAACCGTAGGCCCGGGTGATTTCTTTTTATCCAGTCCCCAGAAGACGGCGACACAGCCAAGAACCGTTGGGCCCGTTTGCTTTCGGCGTCCTTGCAGATGCAGCCCCGGAGGGCGACGAGATCTTTGGTGACCTTCCCGTTGCCATTGCCGCTGGCACCGGCCACGTCGCTGACCTCGAAGACCATCTTGCCGCCTGGCCCGGTTACCACTAGGTCATGCGAGCAGCTTCCCTTTCGCCCTCCGCTGCTAGCCGGGTGGCACTGCTCAACAGTGTCCATTTGCTGGCCCACAGCCCAGTCCAGGGCGTCGATGAGCCGTTCGACCGTGGCTAGTTGGTTCACCACTTCACTGAACGGCTGGGACTGGACGCCCTCGGGCACCATGGGGACGCCACCCACGTCTACCGGGCTGCGCTTGATCTGGACCACCCAGTGAGCGGCACCTAGCGGGGGAGGAATTACCTTCCCCGCCGTCATGACCAGTCGGGCCGTGAGGGCGGCATGAGCAGCGCTTAGCCCCGACCTATACGCCGAGAGCGCCTCGGGCTCGTTGACCGGCGCAAGTAGGTGCATCCGGGCCATTTGCCCGATAGTACTGGGCCTAAAGGGGGGCCACGAACAGCGTCCGTCCGCCCTGGTCTTCAACGACCAGGACCTCGCAGCCGACGGCCACCGGGCCGTCAGAGACGGCCATGTAGGTCTCGCCGCCGCCCCGGACCTGGACCACGACCTCGCCCCGCCGCGGTCCGCCCGGGACGAACGTGGTGACCGTCGCCACCCTCCCGGCCAGCCCGGTTGGCACCCCGTCGTTGTTGGGCTTGGCCCGCCTCAGGCTCATTTCGCGCTCCTTGGCTTGATCATCGATGGACACCTCCAAGCCGAGGTCAGGCCGGGCGGTAGGGGAGCAGGCGGACCTGGAGCGTACCGGTGGTAGACGTGATTGTCACCACCACCTCGCGCTGCACGCCGCCCACTTCCGCGCCGCACCCGAATGTGCGCCCGGGCGGCGCGACCAGCAGAGCGGGGCCCGGGCAGGCCACTGCGACTTTCATGCCCGACGCTCGGGCGAGGTCACGACTGATCTGCGCCCGGGCGTCGGCCAGCACGACTACGGCGGTAGCCGGTTTGACGGCGACTGCGCCCCGGGGGCCGGCGACCTCTCCCGAGACGGTCAGCGGCTGCCCGTCGAGCCTGGTGGTGCAGGAGAACTTGGAGCCGACGGTGGCCGGCACGGCGGCCGGGCAATGGACCGGAGGGGGGGTGATGGTGTAGCTGTCCGCCAGTTGGGTGGAGATCTTGGCCTCGAGGCTGGCGGCCGAGAGCAGGTCCTTGGCCTTGACCGAGCAGCCGGCCACCGCGCTCAGGGCGACCACGGCGGCCAGGCAGCTCAGCGCGGCGTGCAGGCCCGGGCGCGTGCGGAAGACCATTCCTACCTATCGGAGGGCTACGACCCCCGGTTGACCGGAGCGCAACATCCGGGCTCAGAGCCGTTCACTAAGGTGGCCGTATGCCGAGCGATATCAAGCCCCGAAGCCGCGAAGTCACCGACGGGCGGGAGCGGGCGCCGGCGCGGGCCATGCTCAGGGCCGTTGGGATGACCGACGCCGACTGGGACAAACCCCAGGTCGGCGTGGCTTCGTCCTGGA
>CAYZVQ010000260.1:2654-7403 GCA_964481925.1 uncultured Acidimicrobiaceae bacterium | reverse complement strand
TTTTGAATCGTTTGGGTTCTGGTTCTCTCGGCCATTCGTACTATGGCACAACTTCACCAATCTTTTTCAGGACGTCGAGGGTGATGGCGTCTACATCGAGTGGCTGGGCAACACGGCGCTCTACGCAGTTCTCGGAGGGGTGGGCTGCACCATCCTGTCAACGTTAGCTGGTTATGGGTTTGCGCGCTTCTCCTTTAGGGGTGCCAAGGCCTCTTTCTTCCTTGTCATTTCCGCGCTGCTAGTCCCGATAACAGCCATATCGCTACCTTTGTACCTGGTTTACGCCAAGATCGGGCTTATCAACTCGCTCTGGGGGATGGTGCTTCCCAGCCTGGTCAGCCCCGTCGGCGTCTACCTCATGCGCACCTTTATCAGAGGGTCCGTCCCTCGTGAACTGTTGGATGCCGCCAGGATCGACGGTGCAGGCGAGGTCTGGATATTCTTGAGGGTCGTCGTCCCTCTGATCATACCGGGAATGATGACTGTGCTGCTCATCAGTGTGGTAGGCGTGTGGAACAACTTCTTCCTACCCCTGATCATCTTCACCAAGGAAAACTTGTACCCCTTGACAGTTGGGATCGCCAACTGGGCCAACCGGGCCGTCAGCGGTGGCGATGCTAACGTTTTCCCGCTCATCCTCATCGGCTGTGTGGTCACCATAGTTCCGCTCATCATTCTGTTCGTGGTCCTTCAGCGCTACTGGAAGAGCGGCCTGCTTTTTGGGAGCCTTACCGGCTAGGCAAGGGGCAGAGATGTCACGCCATCCACCCGGATTGGCTCAGTTACTCGAGTACCGGTCTTAGGCAGGCCTGCACCGCTATAAGAGGAGGCAACTGTGAGCCGAGTCACGGTCGATGGGGGTCGTAGCCTGGGCAAGCTCGACCGCAACGTGTTTGGAGGTTTCGTCGAGCACCTGGGCCGTTGTATCAACGGTGGGCTGTTCGAGGAAGGCTCTCCGCTGAGCGACAGTCGGGGTTTTCGCACTGATGTCCTGGAGCTGCTCCGCCCTCTGCGCTTGAGCGTCCTGCGTTGGCCCGGGGGCAACTTCGTCAGCAACTATCTTTGGACCGACGGCATCGGGCCTCGCGACGGCCGCCCGCCGCGGCTCGAGCTGGCCTGGGGGGCAGTCGAGCCCAACCGCTTCGGGACCGACGAGTTCCTCCAGTACTGCGCTGAGCTGGGTGCGGCTCCCTACATCTGCCTCAACATGGGGACCGGGGCCCTCTCGGAGGCCCTGGCCTGGGTCGAGTACTGCAACTCCTCTGCCCGCAGCTACTGGGCCGACCGTCGCCGCCAGAACGGCCATGAGGCCGCCTACGGGGTGCCCTACTGGGGCCTCGGCAACGAGATGTACGGTGATTGGCAGGTCGGTCAGATGTCGGCGGACGAATACGTGAGGGAGGCGTCCAGGTGGGCCAAGGCCATCCGGCGCCTGGACCCAGACGTCAAACTGGTGAGCTGCGGCCTCAACGGCTGGGACGATTGGGACCGCGTCGTGGTGGACGGCTTGGCGTCCCTGGTCGACCTGCACTCGCTGCACATCTATACCGGTGCGAAGGACTACTGGAGCAACGTCCTGGCCCCGCACCAGGTCGAGAGAGCCGTGAATTACACAAGTGCCTGCATATCCAGGGCCGTGTACAACCAGCGGTTGGCCCGTACCCCGCGCATCGCTTACGACGAATGGAACGTTTGGTACCGCACCAGAGACGGAAGTTTGGAGGAGCGCTACTCGTTCCCTGACGCGCTCGCCGTCGCCACTTATCTCAATATCTTCGTTCGGAACTGTGACTGGGTGAGGATGGCCAACCTGGCCCAGATGGTGAACGCGATCGCGCCCATCGTGACGACGAAAACCGGCGCCTTCGTCCAGCCGATCTATTACCCCGTCCTGCTGCACGCCCGGGCGGCGCTCGACGACGCGGTCGACGTTTACGTGAGCTCGCCGACTGTCGATGGTCCCGAGCCGAGCGACCGGTGGCAGCACCGTATAGCCGACCTCGGGCCCTTTTCGACTATCGACGCCTCGGCGACGGCGGACATCGGTCGTAGCAAGGTCGCGGTCACGATCGTCAACCGGGACCCCGCTTCTGAAGATCCAGTCGAGGTACGGCTCCGGGACGCGGTTTTTGCCGGCGAAGCCCGGGTCACGACCGTGACGGCCGACTCAAGCCCGGGTCGCCGGCCGGCGCCGGACGTCGAAGGGGCGACGGTCCAGGAGGGTTTTGAGACCGGCAAGGGCGACGTGATCGTGGTCTCGGTCCCGCCCGGCTCGTTCACGGTGATCGAGTCGGCGATCGTAGCGACCAGGTGACGGTCTCTAATACGTCACTTCTTCGATGACATTGTTGCCCTGGTCGGACACGAACAGCGTCCCGTTCGCTCCGACGACTACCCCGGTGGGCCCACCATTTGCGCCGCCAAGGGGTGAACTTGTGGCTGGGCCCGGCGTCGGCGGGCCCTCGTCACCGTTGCCTACGGCTACTGATAGCTTCCCGGTAGGAGTGACCTCTTCGACCACGTTATTGGCCCAGTCGGCGATGAATAGGTCCCCGTGGGCGCCCAGTGCCACCCCAGACGGTCCCTGAAGCCCTGACTTGGTGGCAGGACCAGGCACCGGTGGTCCTAACGTGCCGTTCCCGGCGACAACCGACAGCTTCCCGGCCGGGGTAACCTCCTCGACCACGTTGTTGTTGGAGTCGGCGATGAAGAGATCACCGTGGGTGTCCAAAGCGACACCGGACGGGTTGTTGAGATCTGATTTGGTGGCAGGGCCTGGCGTCGGCGGGCCCCCGTGGCCGTTGCCGACCACCACTGTCAGTTTCCCGGCCGGGGTGACCTTTAGCACGACGTTGTTGTTGTAGTCGGCGACGAAGAGGTCCCGGTGGGCGTCCATTGCCACTCCAGACGGATCATCGAGGGCCGACTTGGTAGCAGCGCCCGGCGTCGGCGGTCCGACGTGCCCGTTGCCGACCACAATCGACAGTTTCCCGGCCGGGGTAACCTCCTCGACCACGTTGTTATTGGAGTCGGCGATGAAGAGATCCCCATGGGCATCCAAGGCCACGCCGGACGGAGCGTTGAGGGCCGATTTGATGGCAGGGCCTGGCGTCGGCAGCCCAGGTTTCCCGGTCCCAGCGACAACCGAAAGCTTCCCGGCGGGCGTGACCTCCTCCACCATGTTGTTGGCATGGTCGGCAATGAACAGGTCCCCGTGGACGTCCAACGCCACTCCGGTCGGCCCGGCCAGCGCTGATTTGGTGGCTGGGCCCGGCCTCGGGAGCCCAAAGCTACCGGTCCCAGCAAAGACCGTGAGCTTCCCAGCGGGGGTTAGTGACGGAGTTGACGCCACTCCCGCAGCCGGAGAGAGGGCACGAAGCGGACGTGTCCCGGCTGGACCGAACGCCGGCACGACGAGCGCTATCAATACCGGCAGCGTGGCTATGGGTAAAGGTCTCAAGAACACAGAGCTATTGTTCGAGTGCATACGCCAAGCCACTATATATCATCCTAGGATGCCAGGCGTTAATTATCCTAGGATGTTAGGTTGGAGCCTGCTCAGCGGGCCCAGTGCTTCCACTGGCCATCAAGGGCATCATGAACGGCCCGGAAGGACTCGTAGCCGGCGCGGTAGGTCGCGGTCGTACTGGCACGGGGCTGCCAATCGGCTCCCGGTGTGACGAGGTTGTCCGCCGCCTCAGCCGTGCTCGCGTACCAACCGGCTCCTACCGCGGCCAGCATGGCGGCGCCGTGGACGCCGCCCTCGACGGTGGCGAAGGACCTGACTGGGCGCTCATAGATATCCGCCCGCAGCTGGTTCCATAGGGCACTGCGCGAACCACCGCCCGTGCAGCGCAGTACGGTGCCGTCGGTGGGCCGAGCCAATAGGTCGAGAGCGCGCCGGTTTTCGAAACAGATCCCTTCCATGACGGCGCGGGCCATATGGGCGTGATCGTGCGTCAGAGTGAGGCCGATGAAGGAGGCACGTGACCCGGTGCTGCCGAGGGTCCGTTCCCCCAGGACATAAGGGAAGAACAGCAGGCCGTTTGCACCAGCTGGTGCCGTGGCGGCCATCGTATCGATGCTGGCGTAGTGGCTGGCGTACCCGTGGCCGGAGTGCACGTCACCCGTGGAGCCGTGGGCGGCCTGCTCGAGGCGCGTGTAGTACTGAGCGCCGGCCTCCGGGGCCGCTATCGGGCCGGCGCGACCGGAAAGGAGTTGCGCGAGCCAGTTCATACAGGCGCCGGCTCCGTCGGTGATGCCGAAATTGACCCAACCCCCGGTGACTGTGCGCAGGCTCATTACCCTGTCGTCGAGGTCGGGCTGTTCACTGTAGGCGGCGACAATGGAGGCCGTGCCGGCCACCTCGGCCAGCCGGCCGGGCCGGCTCAGGCCGACGCCGTAGAGCTGGCACAACATGTCACCGGCCCCCGCGACCACGGGTGTCCCCGCCCGAAGCCCGGTGACGGCGGCCACTTCGGGGAGGACGCCTCCGATGACGGTGCCCGAGCCGGCAATGGGCGGCAGAAGGTTCTCGTCAAGACCGAGGGCGTCGATCAGTTCGGGCGACCACCGGCCGCGGCCGGCGTCGACGAGGAACGTCCCCGACGCCTCGGTGGGGTCAGTGGCACGCTCCCCGCACAGTCTCAGGTTCAGGAAGTCCTTCACCACCAGGAAAGATTTAGCCTGCTGGTACAGATCGGGCTCCTCCTCGCAGTACCAGGCCATCTTGAAACCGGCCCACGCGGG
>CAYZVQ010000260.1:0-2554 GCA_964481925.1 uncultured Acidimicrobiaceae bacterium | reverse complement strand
ACAGATCGGGCTCCTCCTCGCAGTACCAGGCCATCTTGAAACCGGCCCACGCGGGGAGGGGGACATTGGCGGCTAGGGCACTCAGTCGCCGGGCGTCGGGGCGGGCCAAAAAGCGGGCTACCTGGTCCTCGGCCCGCTTGTCGCACCAGATCCCCACCCGCGGGGCAAGGGGCCGCCCGGCCTTGTCGAGGGCGACGACTCCATGCATCTGGCCGCACGCCGCCACCGCGGCCACGGCCGTGCCCGGGTTGCGGCTCATCACCGCGCTGACGTTGTCGACCGTGGCCGACCACCACCGCTCCGGCTCCTGCTCGGCCCAGCCGGGACGGGGTGTCGACATGCTGAGCGGGCTGGACGCCATGTCCAGGAGGGAACCGTCCGCACTGACAAGGGCGGCCCGTGTTGTTTGCGTGCCCGTGTCTATGGCAAGGACGGACTCGATAGGCACGCGTGGCGAGGCTAGCCCCAATCCATCAGCGCGACCCTATTTCCAGTTCAAACCGAAAACTATCACCCCGGTAATGGGCGATGAAGTGCTCGAACACTACATCGTCAGCCGATCGGGTGATGCTGTACATCTTGAGCCCGGGGGTCCCCTGGCGCACACCGAGCAGGTCCGCCTCCCGTTTGGATAGTGCCTCGGCCTCGATGCTGCGGTGGCCGCTGGCGGGCCGTACCTGGTACGTATCTCGGAAGACCTCGTACAAGGAGCGGTCGGTCATGTCTATGTCGGCCAGCCCAGGGAAAAGCCGGGCGGGCATGGCAGCCCTTACCACCTGGACAGGGCGGCCATCCACGCTGCGAACACGATCGAACTGAACGACATCTTCACCTACGCCTATCTCCAGCACCCGGGCTAGCTCCACTCCGGCGGGCTCGATAGCCATCTTGAGGATGCGGCTTTGCACTGTGTGCCCGGAACGTACCATCGACTCGTAAAAACCGAGGGTGTCCTGGATGAAGCCGGTATCCATCTTGCGCCCGGTCACGAACGTGCCCTTGCCCTTTATCTTGAGCACGAGCCCGTCGCGCTCGAGGTCGGCCAAGGCCTGGCGCACCACCGTACGGCTGATGGAGTATTGGGCGCAAAGTTCGGCCTCGGAGGGCAGCAGGTGCCCTTCCTTGAAGTTGTCTTCCAAGTCCCTCAACAAGATGCGCTTGAGTTGGGCGTAATAGGGCTCAAAGGAACGGAAGTCAATAGAGCTGAGGCGCGTGTCAGCCATTCGTCTGTCGTCCCGGTGCGGGGTGGTCGTTGGCCGGCTGGATACCAAATCGCGACAGATATCGCGATATTGTGGCTCCAGATCCCGGCGCCTCCAGGAGAGCGCCGGTCACGCCGCCTCGCCTCTCGTCCGGCTGTCGTGCAACGTTAGCATCCTGTCATGCTAACAGCCGCGCTTTCGAGCTCAGCCACGTGTCCCGACGAGGTTCGCAAGCCTGCGTTCAGGCCGCCCGGGGCCCGGCGGCCTGGTACGCCATAGGCTCCCGTTGCAGTCACGGCGAGCTGTCGGACGGCGAACGCCGTCTGCGGTAGAGGCGCGACATCGCGGACGTCGCTCAACGGGTACCGCCCGCCGAGCACAACCGCCCCGGCTGCCAGCTGACTGCAACCCGACTGCTAACCCGACTAGTCGTTAAGGCGCTCAGCCAGTGACACTTCCGAGCAGAAGGCCGCCGCTCCAGTGGCGTTGCAGGACGAGGAACAAGGTGATGAGCGGGATGACCGAAGCCAGGCCGCCGGTGGCCAGGAGCACCGACGCCCCGCCACCGGCGCGGTCGCCGATGCCGACGCTCAGCGGGTAGAGGTTCTGGTTGGAAAAGATGAGCAGAGGCAGGAAGAAGTTGTTCCAGACGCTGACCACGTTGATGAGCAGCACGGTCACTATGCCAGGGACGAGGAGGGGAAGAGCGATGGTCAAAAAGATGCGGACCTCCCCGGCGCCATCGATGCGGGCCGCGTCGAGCAGCGCCCTCGGTACGTGGGAAGCAGAAAAGGTGCGCATAAGGTACACCCCGATGGGGCTCACCATGCTGGGCAGAACCATGCCCCATATGGAGTTGATGAGGTGGGCCTTGGCGTACACCAGGTAGAGGGGAAGGGAGATGGCGGTGATCGGCACCAGCAGGGTGCCGATCACCAGGGCGAAACCAAAACGGGCGCCCCGGAAGTCGAAGCGGGCAAACCCGTAACCTGCCATCACCGAGATGATGGTTGCCCCGCCGCCGCCCAGGCTTGCGTAGACCACGGTGTTGGCGAACCACCGGGCAAATACCCCGTCCCCGCCCAAGTTCTTGAAAAGAAGTGAAACGTTCTGGAAAAGCTCGAAGGGCCGAGCGAACCAGAACGGGAAGGAGTCGTTTATGTTTAGCTGGGTCTTGGTGGCGCTAAAGGCCATATAGACAATTGGGATAAGCGTGAAAAATGAGAAGAGCACGCACAGGACGGTGACCAGGGTGACGGTGCGCGGGCGCACGCCCAGTAGGTGCAGCGGGATCTCGGACTGACGGTCTTCCTGCCGGCGCCGAGCGCGCCGCGCTGCTCGCCCGGCCTGCC
>CAYZVQ010000259.1:0-7408 GCA_964481925.1 uncultured Acidimicrobiaceae bacterium | reverse complement strand
TACTGGTCGGGAAGGGGGGATTTGAACCCCCGGCCTCAGCGTCCCGAACGCTGCGCGCTAACCAAGCTGCGCTACTTCCCGTTAGGCACTCATGGTACTCAACCCGCCGCCCCAAGGGCGGCGAGCTCATTCGAGCTGCACGTCGGCGGGGACGGGTGAGAACGTGTCGTCGTAGAAGGTCCCGCCCGCCAGGAGCGCCTGGACGGCGTCGCTGATGCGCAGGGAGTCCAGGGGCTTTAGGAGCCAGCCGGCCACGCCGGTCCTCTTGCAGAGGAAAACGTCCGCCCGCCGGTCGAGCAGCACAAGGGCCGGGATGGTGGGGAGCCGTCCGCCCCCCGCTTCCAGGGCCAAGTCCATGACGATGGCGAAGCCGCCCATAGACCCGATCTGGAGGTCGGTGATGACAAGATCGGCGGGGCGCTCCATAAGTGCAGGTAGGACGGCCCGACCGGAACGCGCCCAGCGCAGCACGACACCGGGTTCCTCGACAGCCGAAGACACTTCCTCGAACACGGCGGGCGAGTCTGTGGCGATTAACAACTCGGGCATCATCCGAGGGTACCTCGCCGCCACAACGGGTAGCATCTTCGGGACATCCCTCTTCGGGACATCCCGGTCCAGCCTTTGGCTCGTGACTTGGGCCCAGGACGGTTCTTTGGGAGGTGGCGTGCTCAACATCGAACAAGAACAGACGCCCGACGGCTACACGATTTGTCGTCCTGTCGGCGAGCTCGACGCGTTCACCGTGAGCCAGTTCCGCCAGTCCCTGGCCGAGCTCGCCGCCAGCCCGCAGCTCATCATCGACATGAGCGGGGTGCCCTTTGTCGACTCGGCCGGCCTGGGCGCGCTGATCGGGGGTATCCGCCGTACACGCGAGCTCGGGGGCGACGTTGTCGTGGTCTGCAATCGGCCCAGCCTGGTCAGGACCCTGCGTACCACCGGTTTTGATCGCATCGTGGTCATGACCGAAACGGTCGAAGAGGCCAAGAAAACCTTTGATAACCTCGCCGGCGAGGGAGACAAGCCCGGCTCCTAGCCTCCCAGCCGGGGACCTAACTTTCCAGGTGGTCCGCCACCTCGGCCAACCCGTCGAGGTCGTACACGTCGCGGGCCATGAACGGGACCCGGTACAGGGTGGCGTCGGGCAGTGCGGTGGTGATGCGGGCGAGCTGGTCGCTCTCGGTTGCCGCCACCGTCCCCAGCTCCTCCAGGTTGGCGAGCAGGGGCGCCAGCGGGCTCCCGGCCAGCGCGGCGGCCGCGCCCGGCGGCACCTGAGGATAGAGCGGGTAGCACCGGTTGACGACAACAGTGCTCGGCCGGGCCCCGGAGGCAGCCAGCTGGGACACCAGGTAGAGGGCCTCCTCCATGCTGTCGCGCCGGGGCGAGCACACCAGGGCGAACGAGGTCAGCTCCGAACGCAGCAGCCGTTCGGCGGTGGCAGCTCGCTCCCTGAAGCCCTCCTCCATGCCTTCGAAGTGGGTGAAGAACTGCACGGTGTCCGCCACCACCTGCCCTCCGGCGATCTTTGAGATGGTGCGCAGCATAAGTTGGGCGCCGAGCTCCAGCGCTCGTAGGCCCACCCGTGTTGGCGTCATCAGCAACCTGAACACCCTGTTGTCCAGCAGGCGCGCCAGATGGCTGGGCGCCTCCAGGAAGTCGAGAGCGTGTTGGGCAGGGGGCGTGTCCACCACTATCAAGTCGTAGGCGCCGCTTTCTTGCAGCTCGAACAGCTTCTCGACCGCCATGTACTCCTGCGTCCCCGACAGGGCGGCCGAGATGTTGCGGTAAACGGGGTTGCTCAGTATCGCCTGGGCTTGGCCGGGGCCGGAGGCGTACCGCCCTACCAGGTTGTCGAAGGTGCTCTGGGCGTCCAGCATCACGGCCCAAAGCTCGCCCGGCCAGCTCCCCGACGGGGCGGGCACAAAATGTGGTTCATTACCTACGCCGGAGACGCCCAGGGCGTCCGCCAACCGGCGGGCCGGGTCGATGGTGACGACACAGGCTCTCAGGCCCGCCCGGGCCGCCCGGAGGGCCAGGGCCGCCGCCGTTGTGGTCTTTCCCACCCCTCCCGGGCCCACGCACACGACCACCGACGTGACCCTCGGAGCAGGCCCGCTCACGGGGCCCCCGCCGGTGCGAACCGGCCCGCGGCGGCGCTCATGGCATCGGTCAACGTCGCCAGCTGCGGCGGGCGAAGGTCGGCGTTGAAGCAGAACGGCAGCTCGAGTTGGGGCAATGCCAGCTCACGGCCCAGCCGGGCCACCTGCACGGCCTGCACCTCCTGGCGCTCCAGGCGCAACCGGCCCGCCGCCGCCATCGCCTCCAGCTCGACGGGCGTCAGGTCCACCCCGAGCTCGCGGGCCATTGAACCCAGCTGGCCGGCGTCGGGCTCAGGGGGCAGGGCAAGGACCGGCAACCGACCGTTGACCACCACCGCCAGCAAGCGGACGCCGACGCGTTCCTCGAGAAGGCGGGCCGTCTCCACCGTCTCGCTGACCGGGGTCTCCTCAGGCGTCGTCACCAGCACGACCTGGCAGCGCTGTGGGTCCGAGAGCATCTCCGCTACTTCCTGCGCCTGCGCCCGCACCGGGCCGCCGGCAGTGGCGTCCAGCAGCCCTCGGGGGCTCTGGAGAAAACGGACGGCATGGCCGGTGGCGGGCGCGTCCAGCACGACTACGTCCGGTGCGTTGGGCAGGCCGGCGGCGGCCGCCCGTTCCATCTGCTTGAGCTTGCCCAGGACGAGGATGTCAGGCATGCCCGGCACCGCCGTTGCCACCACGTCGAGGGCACCGCTGCTGACCAGGCGGCGGGACAGGCGCCGCATCCCGTGAAGGTGCAGGTACTCGACCAACGCCGTGTCCGGGGTCACCGCCCGGGCGTTGACGCTGCCGCCATTAGGGTTGGACTTGAGGACCGACGCCTCGTAGCCGAGCACTTCGTCGGACCCGAAAAGCCGCGCCAGTTGGGCCGTCCCGGGCTCGTAGCGCGCCCCCGGCGCGCCGATCTGGAAGACCATGGCCCGCAGGCCTTCGTCCGCCGCCAAGTTGGCCATGACGCCGCTGACCGTGGTCTTTCCCGTCCCACCTTTGCCGGTCACGATTAACACGCGCGCTTGTGAAAAAAGCGTCGTCGGGGTCAAGGCTGCTCCATTGGAAAGGCGCTCACGCAAAATGCGAAGGTTAGCCCGGAAAGGACATGAACTGGGCCCCCGAGCACGGCTTTCTCCCCCCTTGGGGAACATTGCCTATTGTCAAGGTCCCTGCTCAGGAGTACATTCGGGTTAGAGGGAACACGTGTGACAGCCTTACCCGCACCCGAGGACTGGCAGGCTGGCGCTGCTTGTCGCGGCCAGTCGGCGGTCATCTTTTTTGCACCTACCCACTTCGAGCGCAAGGAGGCAAGGGCCATGCGCGAACGACAGGCCAAGGCCGTCTGCGCCTCCTGTCCCGTGCGCAGGGATTGCCTCAATTTCGCCTTACGGATCCGAGAGCCGCACGGCATCTGGGGCGGCTTGAACGAGATAGAGCGCCGCGCCATTACCGGCTGACTCTTTCGCCGGCCTTGGGCATTTCGCCCAGGCTCGCCCCGCGCTGACAACGCCGCTCTCCTACTGGTCCCCTCCTACTGGTTCGTGGCCGAACTGTCTTTGGCGACGTCGCCGTGGTTGTTGCCAAAAGTACGGATGGGGCTGGGCGATGTCGGGGGGGCCGTGTAGGTGGCATGACGAGCCGCCTCTGACGCCGCCCGCAACGCTTCCATTACCTTCGCGTCAGGGAGGCGGACGGGGCGGTCCACCTCAAGGCGGGAGGACGGCCTGTCCGAACCCCTGGCGGCCACGAGGCGTCCGAAAGAGCTGGCGTCGAGGCGGGCCACCACGGGCTCGAGCAGCCAAGAGCCCAACGGCCACAGGACGACCGCCAGGACAGCGCCCAGAGCGGCTCCCGCGCCCACGTCGGACGGGTAGTCAACCCCTACGTAAACGCCGGCAAACATCAACAATAGAGCCGCCAGGGCGGCCAGGCCCGCCAGCCGCCAACGCCGGGCCACCAGCAAGCCGAAAACCACGGCGCCGGCCAGAGCGGCCCGGGGGTCCGGGAAGGCGTAGCCGGAAGCCCTGGTGACCAGGACCTCGGCCCCCCTCATGACCGTGTAGGGCGGCCGCTCGGCCAGGACCTGGAGCAGCACCTCGCCCACGCCGAAGGCGGCCAGCCCGGCCAGGGCGGCCCAGATCACCGCAGCCATGTGCTGAGGATGGTGCCGGGCGCTCCACCACGCCGCCAGCACCAGCAAGGCCAAGACGAGCAGCCCGGCGCCGACGGGAGGAACGAGGCGTTGGTAGTACGCCTTCATGAAACCGTGCGCCCATGTGGTGGTCCGGGCGAACCGGTTGACGTCCAAGTACCAGCGCCTGTCCAAGGACCACCTCCGTCCCTGGAGGAGCTTAACCCCGCCGCCCGGATGTCTCGCGCCAACTACCGTAAGGCCTGATGACCGCCGTCCCCACCGCGCCTGCCCGAGGCGTCACCAACTGGCCCGCGCAAGCCAGCTCCCGGGGCTGTCTTGCCCTCTTGCACGGTGTCACGTCCTTTCGCTCCACTTGGTGGAGAGTAGGGCCGGCGCTGGCCGCGGCCGGGTGGGACGTGACGGCCGTGGACTTGGCCGGTCACGGCGAGGGCCCCCGCCTGCCGGCTGAGAACGGGGACCTCACCACGCTGGTCGACGCAGTAGTACCGCGGCTACCGGCGGGTCTCACCGTGCTGGTCGGCCACAGCCTGGGCGCCGTCGTCGCCCTCGCCGTCGCCGCCCAAGAGCCCGGCGTGGCCCGGGGCCTTGTGCTCGAGGAGCCTCCCGGGATGGCCGGCGGCGACCCCGCCCAGGTCGCCGACAGTATCGAGGCCGGCGCCCAGGCCGTGCGAGCCAACCGGAAGGCATTCTGGCAACACGTGCGCCTCACCAACCCCGGCTGGGACGACGCCGACGTCGAAGGAGCCGTGGCCGCTCTCGAGCAGACCGACACCGGGACGATTACGAGGGCGCTGCGTGCCGGGCTGAGCTGGGATCTTCCCGCCCTGTTCAGAGCCGTGGTCGTCCCGGTGCTCGTGGTGGCCGCTCGTCAGGTCGAGGGCGCTGCGGGGGCCTCGGCTTTGGTCGGGGCGGACCGCCGTGCCGTCCGCGGCATGCTGCCCGAGGCCCGTTTCGTGGAGCTCGACGGGGGCCACTCTCTACACCGGGAACAGCCCGACCGGATGGTCGAGATCATCTCCGGTTTCGGGGCGTCGCTGGTCAGCTCAGGATGAGGCTGCCATGCGTTCGACCAGGCGCCACATGGCTTCCACGTCGGACCATTCGGTGGTCTCCGAACCGATCGAGACCCTCACGGCCCAGCGGTCGTCCACCACGGCCGGGGTCAGGTGGGCGGCCCCCGAGGCATTGACGGCCTCACACCATTTCAGGGTGTGAGCGTCGAGGTCAGGCCCCTCCAGCCCCTCCGGGACGTGCAGGACGCAGACCGTCTGCAGTCTCACGGGAGCGACCAGATGCCAACCGGGCGCCTGCTCGACGAGCGTCGCCAGACGCTGCGCATTGGCCAGGTCGCGGCGCAGGCGGGCCCGGATGGCTTCGGCGCCCTCCAGGCGCAAAAGGGACCAAAGCCGTAGCGCTCTGAAGCGGCGGCCCAATGGCAGGCCCCAGTCGCGGTACTGGACCACCGACCCGTCGCGAGCCGATCGCAGGTAGCTCGGGTCGGTAGCCATGACAGAGACCAGGGGCCCGGGGTCCTTTACATAGAACAACGAGGTCTCCAGGACCGAGCCGAGCCACTTGTGAGGGTTCCAGCTGAGGGACGTAGCTCCCTCTATGCCGTCAAAGAGGCCCCGGTGCTCGGGGAGGAGCATGGCCGAGCCCGCCATGGCCGCGTCGACGTGCACGACGGCACCGTGGCTTTGGGCCACCTCGCAGACGTCGGCCAGGGGATCGAAAGCTGTCGTCGCCGTGGTGCCGGAAGTGGCTACCACGGCTGCCGGCCGGCGCCCCCCGGCGACGTCGGCGGTCATGAGAGCGTCGAGGGCGGCGACGTCCATCTCCCGCCCCGGGCGCCTAACGGGTACCGGGCGCAGGTTGTCGGCTCCGTAACCGGCCAGGAGCACGGCCTTTACCACCGACGAATGCGCCTCGGCCGAACAATAAACCGTCAACGGTGACGGTTCGGCTTGCAGTCCCCCCCGGCGCTGGGAACCGTCAGTGGCGCGTTCCCGGGCCACGAGCAAGGCCACAAAGCACGCGGTCGACGCCCCGTCTGTGATCGTGCCTTTCCAGCCGGCCGAGAGCCCGCAGAGCTGGCGTGCCCAGTCGCAAACGACCTGTTCGAGCTCGGTGAGCGCGGGGGCGGACTGCCAGCTCAGGCCCAGCGCTCCGAGGCCACCGGCCACTATGTCGCCCAGGACTGAGGACAGCGAAGCGTTGGAGGGGAACCAGGCGAAGTTGCCTGGGTGCTGCGTATGGGTCAACCCGGGCACGATGACCTGGTCCAGGTCGGCTATAAGAGCAGCGAGGGGCTCAGGCGTTTCCGGTGGGACGGGCGCAAGAGCCGACAGGACGTCTCCCGGGGACACCTGCGCACGGACCGGCAGGTCTCTCACCCCCAGCCGGTAGTCGGCGACCCAGTCGACGAGCTCGTGACCGGCGCGGCGGAACTCTTCGGGGCCCACGCTAGGGAGTCTGCCGTCTCGGGGCGGGCGAGACCAAGTTCGGGGCGGGCGAGGCCAGTTCGGGGCGGCGTAACCTGAGGCCGTGGTGGCCCTTCTCGAGCTCGAAGGGCTGACGCGCCGGTTCGGTCTCCTCACGGCCCTCGACCATCTGTCTTTCTCCGTGCCGGCGGGGCAGGTCGTGGGCTTCCTGGGCCCGAACGGCGCGGGAAAGACGACCACGATGCGGGCCGTGTTCGGGCTCACCGACCTCGACGCCGGGACGGTCAAGTGGAACGGCACCCCGGTGGGCGCTAAGCAGCGACGCCGGTTCGGCTACATGCCCGAGGAAAGGGGTTTGTACCCGGGCATGCTCGTGGGCGAGCAGCTCGAGTACCTCGGGCAGTTGCACGGTATGAGCGGGGCCGACGGCCGGGCGGCCACCAGGACATGGCTCGACCGGCTCGGTGTGGCGGACCGCTACGGGAGCAAGGTGGAGGCGCTCTCGCACGGCAACCAGCAGCGCGTACAGCTGGCCGCGGCCCTGGTACACGGGCCTGAGCTCCTAGTCCTGGACGAACCATTGGCCGGGCTGGACCCGACGGGCATCGACGCTATAGGCGATGTTCTCGTCGAACAGGCGCGCTCGGGCTGTTGCGTGCTCTTGTCCAGCCACCAGCTCGACCAGGTCGAGGATCTCTGCGAGTCGGTCACGATCATCGACC
>CAYZVQ010000258.1:3494-7426 GCA_964481925.1 uncultured Acidimicrobiaceae bacterium | reverse complement strand
CGTCGAGCGTTTCGAGCGCCGCTACGGCCGGCGGGGTGCGAGGTCGGGCGCCGGGCGCTAAGTGTTCGAAAGGCTGGACGACCTTGTCGGTGAGTACGAGGCCGTCCTCTCGCAGCTTTCCGACCCGGTCGTAATAGCGGACCAGCGCACGCTGAGAGAAGTATCGCGGCGCCAGCACGAGCTTGAGCCCATTGTCGGCGCCTACCGCGCCTACCAGACAGCGGAGGCTGACCTCGAGGTGGCGCGCGACCTTTTCGTGGGCGCCGAGGGCGACGACCGGGACGTCGTGAGCAACGAGATGACGACGGCCGAAAAGCGGCTGGCCGAAATCGAGGACGAGCTCAAGCTGCTGCTGCTGCCGCGAGACCCCAACGACGGTCGCAATGTGATCGTCGAGATCAGAGGGGCCGAGGGTGGCGAGGAAGCCAACTTGTTCGCCCGCGACCTGGAAGAGATGTACTTGCGTTATACCGAGCGTGTAGGCCTGAAAACCGAAGTGCTCTCGACCGACCCCTCGCCCCGGGGCGGGGTAAACGAAGTTACCTTTGTGGTGAGGGGCCGCGAGGCATGGGCGCGTCTCAAGCACGAGGGTGGCCCCCACCGGGTCCAGCGCGTCCCTGTGACCGAGTCCCAGGGCCGGGTGCACACATCGTCAGCGACCGTCACCGTCCTGCCCGAGGCGCGTGAGCTGGAGATCCAAATAGAAGACAAGGACCTGAGGGTAGACGTTTACCGCTCTACCGGCCCCGGTGGCCAATCAGTCAACACCACTGATTCGGCCGTTAGGGTGACGCATTTGCCCACCGGGATCGTTGTGTCGATGCAGGACGAAAAAAGCCAGATCCAGAACCGGGCCAAGGCCATGCAGGTCTTGAGGGCCCGCCTGCTCAAAGCCGAACAGGACCGCCAGGCCGCCGAACTTTCCAAAGCGCGCCGCAGCCAGGTGGGTGGCGGCGGTCGCTCGGAAAAAATTCGGACCTACAACTACAAGGAAAACCGCGTCACTGACCATCGCATCGGTCTGACGCTGTACAAATTGGACCGGGTCTTGCTGGGCGAACTGGACGAGATCGTCGACGCACTCCTGGCCGACGAACGTGCCACCCAGCTCGCTGGTGCCAGCGGCCCCGGGTGACCTGGCGCGCCCTCTACTTGGAGGCGCTGGAGCGCCTCTCTGACCGCCAAGCGGCTCAATGGTTCGTAGAGGAGGCCTCGGGAGGGACCTGGCCCTCGGTGCTGGACGAGCCTGTCCCCGGACGGGCCGATGGGGCGTTCCGTTCGATGCTGGCCCGGCGCGAGACGGGCGAGCCGGTCCAGTACGTCCTGGGGCACTGGGCCTTTAGGCACCTGGACCTCATGGTCGACCGCCGAGTGCTCATACCCCGGCCCGAGACGGAAGTGGTGGTTGAGGTGGCCCTGGGGGAGCTGGCCCGCCTGAGCGGGCCCCGGCTGGTGGCCGACCTGGGCACCGGGTCGGGCGCCATAGCCCTGGCCATCGCCACCGAATGCGCCGGCGCCGAAGTCTGGGCCACGGACGTGTCCGAGGACGCCCTGGCGGTGGCTTCTGCCAACTTGGCCGGTTTGGGCACCGTCGCGGCCGGCAAGGCCCGGCTCGTGCAGGGCAGCTGGTGGCACGCCCTGCCCCGAGCCCTCAAGGGCACGCTCGACCTGGTCGTGACGAACCCCCCGTATATAGCCGAGAACGAAGTCGAGTCCCTTCCCTGCGAGGTGTCGAGATGGGAGCCCCTACAGGCACTGGTCGCCGGTCCCAGCGGGCTCGAAGCCCTGAGAGCCATAACGGTCGAAGCTCCGGCCTGGCTCGGTGCGCGCTCCGCGTTGGTGGCTGAGATCGCCCCCCATCAGGACAGGGCGGCGGTGGACCTGGCGTACTCGGCCGGTTTCGTGGAAGCCTTCGTGAAGCCCGATCTGACCGGCCGGCCCCGAGTGCTGGTCGCCCGCCGCGGCGGCTGAGCCGGAGGTAGCGTTAACCTCGCATGACCACTGTCAGCGCCCGTGGTGACCCCCCGCCCGCGACTGCGATCGCCATGGCAGTGGATGCCCTGTCTGGAGGCGACATTATCGGGATGCCGACCGACACGGTCTACGGTCTCGCTGCCGACCCCTTCCACACCGGCGCCGCAGACCGCCTTTTTCGTCTGAAGGGCCGCCCCCGGCATGTCGAGCTGCCGGTGCTCGTGGCCAGCGAGGAGCAGGCTCTCTCGCTGTGCACGGCAGTGCCGGCGGAGGCCCGTCGTCTGATGGAGCGTTATTGGCCTGGACCTCTCACCCTGGTCCTGCCGCGGCGACCCGACCTGGATGCCGACCTGGGCGAGGAGGACGCCACCATCGGCATCCGGTGCCCCGCCCACCCGGTGCCACTCGCCATCTGCGCCAAGGTAGGACCGATCGCCACCACTAGCGCGAACCGCCACGGCGAACCGGCCATCACGACCGCCGAAGGGGTGGCGAAGGCCTTTGGGCCAGAGATCGCCCTGGTGCTCGACGGCGGGAACTGCGACCAGTTGCCTTCGAGCGTCGTCGACTGCACCGGGGGCGCACCAAAGGTGCTGAGGGAAGGGCGCATCTCGGTCGCCGAGATCCTTGCCTCCCTCGTCTGACCTGCCGTACCCGCTCCCGCTGGCCCCTCTGGGCGCCAGGGACGTTGGTCCTTGGGCTGGCCCACGGGTAGGCTCTTGGTGGTGCAGGCTGACACTGAACTTTTCGCCATCATCGCGGACGAAAAAGAGCGCCAGAACACCACCCTCCAGCTGATCGCCTCCGAGAATTTCGCCTCCAGGCAGGTGCTGGCCGCCACCGGCTCGGTGCTGACCAACAAGTACTCGGAGGGTTACCCCGGCAAGCGCTATTACGGGGGTAACTCGGTCATCGACAGGGCCGAAGACCTCGCCCGACGGCGGGCGTGCGAGCTCTTCGGGGCCGAACACGCCAACGTTCAGCCCCACTCAGGCGCCAATGCCAACCTCGCCGCCTATCTCGCCGTGCTCGAACCGGGCGACACCGTGCTCGGCATGCGCCTGGACCAGGGCGGCCATCTGACCCATGGTTCGCCGGTCAATGCCAGCGGGCGCCTCTTCAACTTCGTCAGCTACGGGGTGAGCGAGAGCGACGAGCGCATCGACTTCGAGGCCCTGGCGGACCTGGCCGAGAAGCACCGCCCCAAGATGATCGTGGCCGGCGCCACGGCCTACTCGCGGGTGATAGAGCCAGAACCGCTGCGCAAGATCGCCGATTCCGTGGGCGCACTGCTCCTGTTCGACGCCGCCCACATCGCCGGGTTGGTGGCCGGGGGTGCCCATCCCAACCCTGTGCCGTTCTCGGACATTGTCACCTTTACGACCCATAAGACCCTGCGGGGGCCCCGTGGAGGCTGCATCGTGTGCCGGCAGGGCCTGGCCCAAGCCATCGACAAAGCCGTTTTCCCCGGACTTCAGGGTGGCCCGCTCGAACACGTCATCGCCGCCAAGGCCGTCGCCTTCCATGAGGCGATGCAGCCGGAGTTCAAGCAGTACTCGGCTCAGATCGTGAGCAATGCCCGGGCCCTGGCGGGGGCGCTGGCGGCGCAGGGCTTTCGGATCGTTTCGGGCGGCACCGACAACCACCTGATGCTGGTCGACCTGCGCAGTTTCGACCCCGACCTGACCGGCAGAGCCGCTCAGGAAGCGCTCGACAAGGCGGGCATTACCCTCAACCGCAACCAGATCCCGGGTGACCCCAGGTCGCCCTTTGTCACCAGCGGCCTGCGCATCGGTACTGCCGCGACGACCACGACGGGCATGCGCGAGCCGGAGATGATCGAGATCGCCGAGCTGGTCAGGCGGGTCCTGGCCGACCCGGGCGACGAACTTGTACGAGCGGCGGTGCGCGAGGAGGTGGCAACGCTTTGCTCCAAGTTCGTGCCTTACCCTTGAGCG
>CAYZVQ010000258.1:0-3394 GCA_964481925.1 uncultured Acidimicrobiaceae bacterium | reverse complement strand
GGTGCGCGAGGAGGTGGCAACGCTTTGCTCCAAGTTCGTGCCTTACCCTTGAGCGAGACGTCGGGCAGCTGAAGCCCGGTACCACCGCTGGGAGCGCTCTTTCTTGATCCGGTTCCGGGAGTACATCATCGTCTTTGCCGTGGCCGCTCTGGCCACGTGGTTGACGACGTTCGTGGTGCGCTCCCTCGCGAGGCGCCATTCGCTGCTAGTCATGCCCGACGAGCGTCGAGTTCACGAACGGCCCACGCCTACGGCGGGGGGGACGGCGATGTACTTGGGCTTTCTGGTGTCCATGGCGGTCGCCTCGCAGATGCCGGCCTTTGGGCCTGTCTTCAGGGGCAGCTCCGCGCCCATGGGCGTGGTGCTGGGGGCGACGGTGATATTCGGGGTCGGCCTATCCGACGACATGCGAGAGATGTCCCCACCGGCCAAGCTCGCCGGGCAAGTACTAGCGGGCACCGTGCTCTACTTCTTCGGCATCGACATGCTCTTCTTCCACGTCCCATTGGCGCAGACGACAGTGGTCCTGAGCCCCGACCTCGCCGTCCTGGCCACGGTCCTGTGGGTAGCCGTGATGGCGAATTCCGTCAACTTCATAGATGGCTTGGACGGGCTGGCCGCGGGCATCGTAGCCATCGGGGCCGGGGCCTTTTTCATCTATGCGCACCAGCTCGGCGACGTGGGCAACATCTCCTCCGGCAACGCCGGGCCGCTCATCGCCGTGATCGCGGTCGGGATCTGCGTGGGCTTCCTGCCCCACAACTTCTACCCGGCCAAGATCTTCATGGGGGACTCGGGGGCCATGCTCTTAGGCGTCCTAGTGGCTGCGTCGACTCTGTCAGTCGTAGGCCAGGATCCCTACGAGTTCAGTGGGCGCACTTATTTCTTCTTCGCCCCCATCATCATCCCCTTCTTCATCCTCGGCATCCCCATGCTGGACACGGTCTTTGCTGTCGTGCGCCGGGCCGGCCAGCGGACCAGCCCGGCGGTCGCCGACCTGAACCACCTGCACCACCGGCTTATGCGGCTGGGCCATGGCCACCGCGCCGCCGTCATCATCCTGTGGGCGTGGACCGCATTGCTCTCGGGCCTCGTGCTGTGGCCCGGCGTCACCAACTCTCACAACGAGATCCCGCCGATTGCGGTGGGCGCCTTGTCGATCGTCCTTTACACTCTCTTCGCTCCTCGAGGGCGGGCCGGTGCCGGCAACAGTGACAACGAGCGCGGGCCTGGTCAAGAAGCGGCGGTCGGTACTGCCAACGGGAACGGGGCGCCGGCCACGCGTCCGACGTGGACGTCGAGGCGCGCCGTGGGCACGGACCAGCCCGGGGTAGTGGGCGCGGGCCAGCCTGGGGTGGGGAAGGGCGAGCCCGCGGTGGGGAAGGGCGAGCCCGCGGTGGGGACCAACGGTCACCGGGCCGGCCCTATGACTCCGGCCGCTCCTGCCCCGGTGGTCGCGCCCCGCGTGCGGATAATTCCGCCCGGAGACCCGGCCGAGCACTCCGAGCACACCCTGGGCGGGCTCTGAGCGACGTACGGGGCACAGTGCCTTCACCCACCCCACCTTCAAAACCTACTTCACACCCCGCCGGCAGGGCCCGGCCCGAGGAGTTGCAGTGTTACGGGCGTGTTTCCTAGCCTGAACAGAGTGGGCGCGAGCGGTAAGGTGCTGCTGGGATGGCAAGTCGGCGCGACGTGCAGCGGGCATGGCCATGAGCGCTCCCGAACCGGGGGGGCAGCCGGCCGGGCCGGCACCGGACAACTACCCCGGGCCGATGGCGTACGCCGGCATCGGAATGCTTGGTGCGGTATCCCTAGGCGCCGGAGGGGTCCTCGGTTGGTTGGCCGATTCGGCGTTGGGCACCCTGCCGGTTTTCCTCCTGGTCGGCCTGCTGGCGGGGGCGGGCGCCGCTGTCCTGGGCGCCAGGGCGGAGCTACGCCGCTACAAATCCTGACGTCCCCATGCAACGTGACGTCCCCATGTAACATGGCGTGGCCCTGTGAGCATGCGCTGAGCTCCCGAGCCGACGCTTTGCCACTGATCGGACCCTGTTGATGTTCACAGACTTCCCAGTCCTCTACGTCGACGTCATCGTGCGGCGCACGATCGTCGCGTGCATAGCCCTGGCTGTCGTCGCGCTGGCCGCAGGCGTGCTGCTTGGCCAGCCCTTGGCCGGGGCAGGAGTCGTGTTGGGGCTGGCTGGGGCCACGGTGAACCACCGCTTATTCCAGGTTTCGACCGCCCGCTACAGCAACGCCGAGGGCCATCTCCAGCGCAAGCCGTATGCCGGCAGCGTGGCCGCCCGGCTCGGGGGGCTCACGATTATCGCCTTCGCCCTGCTTTTCCTCGTCCGCCCCATGGGCTTCGGGATGGTGGGCGGCCTGGTCGCCTTCCAGGGCTTGCTGATGGCCAACGCCTTTGGAGCCCTTTGGCGTTACCAGCGGGCGCAGCTGTCCGGCGTTGCTCTGGCCCCGAGCGTCACCGCCCAGGGCCATGCCATGGACCTCCCTATCCCTGGCGGTCCTGGCGAGGCCCCTCCTGTCGGGCGCCCAGCGAAGGACGCGGGCCAAACCCATGCCTAGCAGTCCCGTACCCCGCCTGCTGGCCATAAACATACCCGTCGGTGACCACGTGGTATGGCGCGTGGCGGGCCTCAATTTCGATGCCGACACGATATGGACTTCTTTGCTGGCCTCTGCCGCCGTCCTCGGTCTGGGCTTTTATCTACGCGCCAAGATCACCTCAGGTGTCCCCGGCAAGGTGCAGCTGTTCTGGGAAGTTGTTGTCGGCTGGGTGGCCGATCAAGTCGAAACCGGTTTGGGCAAGCGTTACCGCCACGTCGTGCCTTTGGCCGTGACCATCTTCATGCTGGTGTTGGCGGCCAACTGGGTAGAGCTGTTCCCAGGCCTGTGGCACAACACCGATTACCTCCCATCGCCGACCGCCGACGTCAATTTGACCTACGCCCTCGGCGCTGTCGTGTTCGTCCTGACGAATGGGGCGAGCATCCGGGCCAAGGGCCTGGGCGGGTACATCAAGTCCTTCTTCGCCCCCCCACGCTGGCTGGCGCCTATCCGCGCCCTCGAGGAGCTCATGAAGCCCGTCACCCTGGCGTTGCGGCTTTTCGGCAACCTCTTTTCGGGCGGCATCATGATCGCGCTCCTGCTGGCGATCCCGATCTACTTCTTCCCTGCCTCGATAGCTTTCAGCGTGGTCTGGAAGCTCTTCGATATGTTTATCGGCGTCATCCAGGCGTTTATTTTCGCCTTGCTGACGATCCTTTATTACCAGTTCGCAGTGGCCACCGAAGGCCACTGAGCTCAAAACCGGAAAATCAGACGGAATAGGAGAACCAAATGGCTGCAAGCATGGAGAAGGCGGTCGAACTGGCCG
>CAYZVQ010000257.1:0-7446 GCA_964481925.1 uncultured Acidimicrobiaceae bacterium | reverse complement strand
AGGTCACCGGGTTGCCGTGGAAGGGGAGCGCCGACGGGGTCATCTGGTCGGCCATCACGATGAGGATGTCGGGGGCCTGGTCGGCTATGGCGTGCGCCTTTCGATTTGACAGCGGGGCGGGGGCGCGGTCATCGTACTTGATTGAACCCATTGATTCTATTTGTTACAGTGTTTCTCTTGAAGCTAGTTGTCCTAAGGAAAACTAGCCGAGTAGGCGTGCTGCCGCCGGTTTGCCGTGCTCCGCCACCCTCGCCACCTTCAACCACAAGGAGACCTCGAACGATGACTCGGCCCACTACTAGTCCCGACGCCCCCAGCACCCGGGCCCGGCGCCTGGCGCCCTCGCGCCCGGGCCGCTGCGCCGGCGCCGTGTTGGCCGCGGTGGCGGGCATAGCCATGACGACGGGGGCGCTGGCCGGCCCGGCCAGCGCCGAGCCCACTCTTACCGTGGGCTATTTCACCGGCCTCATCGCCGAGCCCGAGACGGTCATCGGCAGCACCCCGAGCCTGGCCGCCGACGTGCCCGCCCATATCAAATGGGTGCCCATAACGGCCGGGGTGACGGCGTTGGCCGAGGTGAGCGCCGGGGCTTTGGACATCGTGGCCGGCGTGGGCAACCCGCCCACCGTGGCCGCCATTGCCAACGGCACCAACGTCGACGTCATCTGGGACCAGAGCCTGGACTCCGACAGCCTCATCGTGGCCAAGTCCATCACCTCGCCCGTCCAGCTGGTGGGCAAGACCATCGGTGACCTCGAGGGCTCCTCGGAGGACTACGAGGTCCACGGCTGGCTCAGCGCCGAGCACCTGGCCGGCAAGGTGACCGTGGTCGGGTTCCAGTCCGAGCAGGCGGCGGCGGCGGCGTGGCTGGCGGGCAAGGTCACCGCCGCCTACGTGGAGGGGGCGCTGGAGCTCACCCTGGTGGCCCACGGTGGGGTGCCGCTCACCAACGCCAAAAAGATCGCTGCTCTCGGTTACCCGGGCCTGGACGTCCTGGCCGTGACGCACAAGCTGATCGCCTCCGACCCCTCCTTGGTGCAGGCCTACGTGTGCACGGAGCTGACGGCGACCAACGACCTGTTCGGCCCGGACCAGGACGCCTACTTCCGCTCCAGCGCCGGCTTGCTCGGGGTGGCCCCGGCCCAGGCCGTGGCCGCGACCAAGCAGTACCTGTCCTACTACTTCTTGCCCAGCCAGGAAAAGGCCGAGCTGGAGGGGGCCAACGGCTCCACGCTGACCAGCCCCACGGTGCAGGCCTATATAAAGACGGCCACCTTCGACAAGGCCCAAGGACGGATCACCTCGGTGCCCTCGGCGGCCACGCTGGCCAGCCACGTCGACCCGACCTTTGCCCTAAATGCCGTCGCTGGTCACTGCTCGTAGCGGCTCTGGCCCCGCAGCCGACCCCGGGCCCGGCCCCGGGGTCGAGGTGCTGGGGGGACCGCAGACCGAAAGACCGCCGGGGGACCGCGCCCTGGTCAGCGTGGAGGGCGTGGCCAAGGTCTTCCGTCGCCATGGCCGGGTCATAAAAGCCCTGGCCGATGTCAACCTAACGGTCCATGAGGGAGAGTTCGTCTGCTTGCTCGGCCCGTCCGGCTGCGGCAAGTCGACCCTGCTCAACATCATCGCCGGCATCCTGCCCTACGACGACGGGCGGGTGGTGGTCAACGGAGCGCCGGTGCGCGGGCCCGGCCCCGACCGGGGCATGCTGTTCCAAAGCCCCATGCTGTTCTCGTGGCTGACCACCAGGGACAACGTCCTGTTCGGGCCCAGGGCCCGCCACCAGCGCGACATGTCCCGGGCCGAGCTGCGCCAGCAGGCCGATGCCATGATCGAGACCGTGGGACTGGCCGGCTTCGCCGATGCCTATCCCCACGAGCTCTCCGGGGGCATGCGCCACCGGGCCGCCTTCGCCCGGGCGCTCATCAACCACCCGGCCGTGCTGTTGATGGACGAGCCCTTCGGCGCCCTGGACTCGCTCACCCGGTCGCGGATGCACGAGTTCCTCCTCGAGCTGTGGGGTGCCCACCGGATGACGATCATCTTCGTGACCCACGACATAGACGAGGCCGTGCTGCTGGGCGACCGGGTGTGCGTGATGGGCAACCGGCCGGCGTCGGTGGTCCAGGAGATCGATGTCCCCCTCGGCCGCCCCCGGCGCTACGAAGACCTCGAGACCGAGACCTTCCTAACTACCAAAAGGACTGTGCGCTCCGTGCTGCACGGGCGCTGAGGCGCATTGGCACCGGGCCTGGCTGGCCCGCCAGGACTGACAAGACAACTTAGGGAGACGATGTGCTCAGCGTTTTGGTCGAGGACCGCTCCGGCGCCATAGACGACGACGCCGAGGACCAGCTCGACTTCACCGCCGAGCGGCGCGCCCGGCGCCGGCGCCGGGCCCGGCACCTGGCCATGAGCGCGGCCGGCCTAGCCCTGGCGGCGGCGCTGTGGGAGATCGCCGCCCTCATCATCAACGACGCCACCTTCCTGCCCACCGTCCAGGCCACGGTGAGCACCTTTTTCCACTTCTTCGGCCAGCCCTCCCCCACCGAGAGCGACCCGTTGTGGCAGGACGTGCTGGTCAGCACGGAACGCATCCTGATCGGTTTTTCCATCGGCTCGGTGGCCGGGGTGGCCATCGGCTCGCTCATGCACGCCGTGCGCCCGGTGCGCTACCTGGTCGACCCCATCATCGAGGTGACCCGGCCGCTACCGCCCTTGGCCTTCATCCCTTTGTTCATCGAATGGTTCGGCATCGGCGAGATGCCCAAGGTCGTGCTCATCTTCGTCGGTGTCCTGCCCATCATGGTCATCGCCACCCTGGCCGCTTTGGACAGCGTGCCCACCGAGCTCGAACTGTGCGCCCGGACCCTGGGCGCCTCCCGGCGCTACACGCTGTCCCACGTCCAGGTGCGCGCAGCCATCCCCGGGATCGTGACCGGCATGCGCATCGCCATGGCCGGCTCATGGACGAGCATCGTCGCCGCCGAGATGATCGCCGCCACCTCGGGCGTGGGCTACCTGATCCTTCAGGCCGGCAACTACCTGCGCACCAGCCTGGTCTTCTGCGGGATCATCTCCATCGGGATAATGGGCCTACTCCTCGACGCCTGCTTGCGGCTACTGCTGCGCTGGGCCGACCCCGCCCGCCGTTAACGGGCGCCTCAGGGAGAGACTGAGCCCCTAACGACCTCGACGAACCGAACGGAGCACCCATGGACAACCCCGATCTTTCTCATCACTGGCTCCCCTTCAGCGCCAACCGGGCCTTCGCCGCCGACCCCCGCCTATTGGTGAGCGCCGACGGGGTGCACTACGTCGACGCCGGCGGACGCCGGTTGCTCGATGGCGTTTCCGGGCTCTTCTGCGTGCCCGCGGGGCACGGGCGGCCCGAGATCGCCTCGGCCGTGTCGGACCAATTGCGCCACCTTGACTTCGCCCCCCCGTTCCAGTTCGCTCACCCCGATGGCTTCGCCCTGGCGGGCGAGCTTGCCGGTATCCTGCCGCCCGGGCTGGACCGGGTGTTCTTTGTGAACTCCGGCTCCGAAGCGGTCGAGACTGCGCTCAAGGGAGCGCTGGCCTATCACCGCGCCCGTGGCGATGCCGGGCGGACCCGCTTCGTCGGCCGGGAGCGTGCCTATCACGGGGTCAATTTCGGGGGGCTCTCGGTCAGCGGGATAGTGCGCAACCGCGAGGCGTTCGGCACGGGGCTACCAGGGGTGAGCCACATGCGCGCCACCTGGTCCCCGGACCAGGTGTTCGGCTGGGGCCAGCCCAGCACCGGGGCGGACCTCGCCGATGACCTGCAACGAGCGGTCGACCTCTACGGCGGGAGCAATATCGCCGCCGTCATCGTCGAGCCCATATCGGGTTCCACGGGGGTGCTCGTCCCGCCCGAGGGGTACCTCGAACGCTTGGCCGAGATCGCCGCCGCCAATGGGATCCTGTTGATCTTCGATGAGGTCATAACGGGCTTCGGCCGCACCGGGCACGCTTTTGCCTCGCAGTCCTTCGCCGTGACCCCCGACATCATCACCATGGCGAAGGCGCTCACCAATGGGGCCATCCCCATGGGCGCGGTGGCCTTCCGGCGCGGTGTCCACGACGCCGTCATAGAGGCCGCGCCGCCTGGTGGGATCGAGTTCTTCCACGGTTACACCTGGTCCGCCCACCCGTCAGCCTGCGCCGCGGCCCTGGCCACGCTCAAGATCTACCGGGACGAAGGCCTCTTCGAGCGGAGCGCCCACTTGGCCCCCACCTTGCAACAGGCGGTGCTCGACTTGAAAGGGGCCGGCCCGATAACCGATATAAGGGGGTTTGGGCTCTTGGCCGGGATCGACCTGGAGACCGACGGCGTCCCCGGGCGGCGGGGCTTTGCGGTGCTCAAGCAACTGTTCAACGCCGGCTTGGTCGCTCGTGTGACCAACGACACGATCATCCTGGCGCCACCCTTCGTCGCTACTGAAACCCAAATACGCGAGATGGTGGACATCGTGCGCTCCGTCGTCGCCGGTCTGTGAGCTTGCCGCTCATTTGGGCACCTGAGAACTAGCAATGCCGTACAACAAACAGAAACGGGGTTACACCATGGACCGGATCAGTTCAAGCGAAGCCTTCGTCGAGACCCTTGTCGCGCAGGGGGTGACGGACGTGTTCGGGATCGTGGGCTCTGCCTACATGGACGCCCTGGACCTGTTCGAACCGGCGGGCATCCGTTTCATTTCCGTAGCCCATGAACAAAACGCCGCCCACATGGCCGATGGCTATTCGCGGGTGACCGGCCGCCACGGTGTGTGCATAGCTCAGAACGGCCCCGGCGTCACCAACTTCGTCACCGGTATCGCCGCTGCTTACTGGGCGCACTCACCGGTGGTGGCCATCACCCCGGAGTCCGGTTCGGCCGGGACCGGCCTCGGCGGGTTCCAAGAGACCGACCAGATGCCTATCTTCTCCAAGATCACCAAGTTCCAGGTCCACGTCAACCGACCGGACCGCATCGCCGAACTGACAAGTCACGCCTTTGACATTGCCCTGGCCGAGCACGGTCCCGTCCAGGTCAACATCCCCCGTGACTACTTCTACGCCGAGTTCGACGCCAAGTTACCGGTACCGCGGCGCTTCGCCGGGCCCGCCGGTGCCCCCCACAGCCTGGACGACGCCGCCGACCTGCTGGCGGCAGCCAAGTTCCCGGTCATAGTGGCCGGAGGGGGGGTCGTGGTGGCCAAGGCGGACGAGGCCCTCGTCCAGCTGGCCGAACTGCTCTCTGCCCCCGTCGTCACCAGCTACCTCCACAACGACGCCTTCCCGGCCGGCCACCACTTGAGCCTGGGGCCTCTGGGCTACCAGGGATCCAAGGCGGCCATGGCCATCATCGCCCAGGCGGACGTGGTCCTGGCGCTGGGCAGCCGGCTGGGGCCGTTCGGGACCCTTCCCCAGTACGGGATCGATTATTGGCCGGCGGGCGCCCGCGTCATCCAGGTGGACACCGACCTGCGTGCCATCGGGCTGGTCAAGCAGGTTGCGGTCGGCATCCAGGCCGACGCCCGCCTGGCCGCCGAAGCGCTCTACGACCGCCTGCAAAAACGCGCCCTTTCCGCCCTGGCCACCCGGGACGGGCGGCTCGCCGAGGTGGCGCGCCAAAAACAAGCCTGGCGGGCCGAACTGGCCGGTCAGTCCTACGCCGACGGGTCCCCTATAAGCCCCCGTCGAGCGCTGGCCGAACTGGAAAAAGCGCTGCCTGCCCGCTCCATGGTCAGCACCGACATCGGCAACATCTGTTCGGTGGCCAACAGCTACCTTAATTTCGACCAGAGCCCCAGCTTCTTGGCCCCCATGAGCTTCGGCAACTGCGGGTACGCCTTCCCGGCGGCCATAGGGGCCAAGGTCGCCCGTCCCGACCGGCCGGCGTTCGCCTATGTGGGCGACGGGGCCTGGGGCATGAGCCTGGCCGAGGTGCTGACCGTCGTGAGAGAACAGATCCCAATCGTGGCGGTGGTCTTCAACAATGGCCAGTGGGGCGCGGAGAAGAAGAACCAGATCGACTACTACGACAGCCGTTTCCCGGGGACGGACCTGAAGAACCCCAGTTTCGCCGGTATCGCCCGAGCCATGGGCGCCGACGGGACGACGGTGTCCGAGCCCGGCGAGATCGGCGATGCCCTGCGAGCGGCCAGCGCCTCAGGGCGGCCCACCGTCTTGGAGGTCATGGTCAACCAGGAACTGGGAGATCCGTTCCGGCGGGACGCTCTGCGCAAACCGACCCGGTTGCTGCCCAAGTACGCCAACTACACAGTCAAGTAAAAGCACCTCGTCCTGCGCGACCAGGCCCGGCGGGCCACCCTCCGGCACTGGTTACGTAGACCACGAGACCTCAAGCTTGGTCAGGGCCCTCAAGCTCATGTTGCCCGTGGACCAGGCCGGGACTTGAGATTTGAGCTGGAGCCGGGGTAGGTCGGCGAGGACCGCCTCCAGTACCGCGGCTCCTTGCTCCCGAGCCAATGGGGCGCCCACGCAGAAATGGGCACCAAAGCCGAAGGCGATCTGGCGGTTCTGCTTGCGCAGGACGTCAAACGTCCCGGCGCCTGGAAATTTGTCCGGGTCCCGGTTCGCCGCCCCGAGATGCAGGATGACCGTCGATCCGGGCTCCAGCGTCTTTCCCCCCAAGGTGACCGTGTCGCCCGCCAACCGCGACGCCATCGGGATCGGGCTCTCGAAGCGGAGGACCTCTTCGACCGCCGAGGCCACGTGGGCGGGTTGACCGAGCAGCTTCTCGGTCTCCTCCGGTCGGGCCAAAAGAAGGTAGAGCCCGTTGCCGAGCAGGTCACGGGTGGTGGTGTGGCCGGCGGCGAGGATGAACACGCACAGCCCGATCAGTTCATCTTCGGAGATGGCCCCGGCGTCGAAAGCCCGCACCAGCTCGCTGAGGAGATCGTCGCCCGGGTCCTGACGCTTTTGGACAACAAGGCGACCGAAAAGAGCCTCGAGCTTGAGCCAGCCCTCGTTCGCCTGCTCGATCACGCTTTGGGCGCTGGCATCCCAGGTCGGGTCGACCTGACCGGCGAACGCCCCGACTTCCGTCGCCCACTGGTGGAAGTCCGTCACGTTTTCGTCCGGTACGCCGAGCAACCGGCATACCACTGTCAACGGGAGGCGCAAAGCGAGATCCTCGACCAGGTCGAAATCGTCACGCTGGTGCAGCCCGGCGACGATCTCCCGGACCGAAGCCTCGATCATGGGGCGGGACTTGGCCGCCACTGCTGGGTTCACCACTTTACGGGCCACTTCGCGCATCTGGGTGTGCTTTGGGGGGTCGGTGAACCCGAGCCAATTGGAGACGTGGTTGAGCAGAGAGGCATATTTGGGCCTCAGCGTCCCCGGTACCGCCCGGGCGTTTCATCGGCACGGGCCTGGGCACGCTGTGGGCCATCGAGGCCGCCGACCTCCTCG
>CAYZVQ010000256.1:0-7464 GCA_964481925.1 uncultured Acidimicrobiaceae bacterium | reverse complement strand
AGGGAGGCGGCGAGCGGAATCGAACCGCTGTAGAGGGCTTTGCAGGCCCTTGCCTGAACCACTCGGCCACGCCGCCCAGGGCTGCACCGAAGGACTTACTGTACAGCCTGCTGCGACACCGCTGTAACGTCGGCGCTGGTCGACGACATGCCCCTCTCCGTGAACGCCCTCGGTAAGCAACAACGCCTCGCCATCGCCGCCGCGGCCGCCCTCACCGCCGCGGCCGGGGCGATGGCCGGTGCCGGCGCGCCCAACGTGGCCCGGTTTGTCGTTGCCGGCCTCGCCCTGGCCGCGCTGGCGGTCCTGGTGGGCGAGGCGATCGAGCAGATAGGTGAACATCTCGGTCCCGGCCCGACCGGCCTCCTGCAGTCCAGCCTGGGCAACCTGCCCGAGCTCATGGTGGCCATCTTCGCCCTGCGAAAGGGGCTCACGTCAGTGGTCCAGGCCGCCTTGGTGGGTTCCGTCCTGGGCAATGTCCTGCTGGTGCTGGGGGCAGCGTTCCTGAGCGGAGGGGCGCGGCACGGCACGCAGAGGTTCCGGCCCGAGGCCCCCCGGATGCTCGTCACGCTGCTCACGCTGGCCGTGGGCGCCACCGTGGTCCCCACGCTGGCCGTACGGCTCGAGACCCCGGCTGTTCACCACGCCGCCGCCCTTTCGGACGTCGCCGCCATCGTCCTGCTAGCCGTCTATGTGATCAGCATCCCTTTCTGGTTGAGGGGCGGACCGGATATGAGCCCCGCCTCCCGGCCCGCGCCGGGGGCCCCCGACGAAGCACCCGCCGGGCCGGCCCCGAAGTGGTTGTCGACGGCTCCAGCGGCTCGCCCACGATGGCCTCTCGGGCTGGCCGTAGGCCTCCTGGCCGGCGCCGGCGTGGCTTCGGGCGCGGTTTCCGATTGGTTCGTCACCGCCTTGACGCCCGCGACCCGGTCCCTCGGCATCTCCCCCATGTTCACGGGCTTGGTGATCGTGGCGCTCGCGTCCAACGCCGTCGAGAACGCCGCAGGCATCCGCTTCGCTTGGAAGGCCCGCCCCGACTACGCCATCAGCACCATCCTCAACAGCCCTCTCCAGATCACCCTGTTGCTGACACCAGTGCTCGTACTGGTCAGCCCCTTGATCGGCCCCTCGCACCTCACCCTGGTCTTCCCGCCTCTGCTCGTCGTCGCCCTGGCCGTCGCCGTCGTCGTAGTCACCGTCGTGGTGTACGACGGCGAGTACTCGTGGCTCGAAGGCGTGGCCCTGATCGCGCTCTACGTAATTGTGGCCGCCTCCCTATGGTGGGGTTGAGGCTCGCTCCCTATGGTTGGGTAAGGCTGGGCCACCGACAACCCGCAGATCTCGGCAGACGAGCGCGCCGGCAGTTGCAGTACCAAATCGTCCCCGGGGACCGAGTCGCTCAGCCACACGTGGCCGCCGGACGGCACTCTCACCTGGGGGCCCTCCAGGGCCGTGCCGCCGGGCAGGCCCTCCAGCCCCCAGGGTCGGGCCAGGTAGACGAGGACCAGACCTCCGGGCGCGCCCAGCGACACCCAGAGGGCGGCGGGGGCAGCAACGCCGGCCGGCCCAAACCTCACCGAGGACGGGAAGGAGCGGACGAGGTAGCGACCGGCCGAGGTGACGAACACGCAGCTGCCCGGGCCGGTGGGCCAATCCCCCGGAACGGACCGGTGGGGCCCCCGAAAGCCGGAAGTCGGGCTGACGCTCAGCCCGACCGCGCCCAGGAGCTGGAAACGCCCCTTGAACAGCGGGCCACCCTTTCCTGTCAGGTCCAGCCAAGACTCGTCGTTCAACAGTTCATCTGTGGTCATGAGCCCTGGCCGCGTCCGGGGCAGTAGCCGCTCACGGTAGAGGTCGGCCAGCAACCCCGGCGTCAGGTACCCGGCCGCGAAGCCGCTCGCCCAGATGGGGTAAGTGTCGATCGCCCGGGCCAACTGCGTATGCGACTGGAGCAGGGCGCCGGTCGTGACGATTTCGTTCTCGAGACCTCGGACGTAAATCGTGCGGCTCCGGGCGAAGCGGGCCCCGGAGACCACGTTGCCGGCGGTGGCGGCCACCACCAGGAGCACCAGCACGACCCGGGCGACCGCGGCCGCTGCCCCCCTTGACGACGCCTGTGGCGGCCCCGCCGGGCTGCGGGCCAGCGCTGAGACGCCAGCCGAGATGAAAAGGGCGAGGGCGGGCATGAGCAGCGCCGCTCCGACGTAGGCATAGCGAGAGGGAGACTCGGTGGCACTGATGCGGTCACGCCCGACCGCCGCCAACAGGTAGAACAGGAGCGCCCCGGCCGCCCCACCCAGGGCGGCGGGATGGCGCCGGAAAAGGCTGACCGAACACCACAACAGCCAGGCCGCCACAACGAGGGCCAGCGGGACGCCCAACGCGCCCCGACCGGCGACATGGCCCAGCGCCTGGGAAAGATTGGTGGCAACGAACTCGGGGGCTTTGGCGAAGACCGACGCGTTAAGGGTGTCCCCGGTGTCCTTCAGCCCCGTGTGACCAGCCAGGGCGAACCAGAGGACGTAGGCGCCGAGCGGCACCGCCAGCGTGCGGACGGTCCGCCACCAGCCACTGCGTGACAAGAGCACCACACCGAGCGCCAGCGCGGTCGCCAGCCCGACGGTCGAGCACATCAACGCGGCCAGGGCCAGGGCCGCCGCCGTCATGTCGCGTCCCCATGGGCTCGTAAGCCGGGGCGCCCTGGCCCGCATAGGTCCTTCAGCCGCCTCCATGGCCAGGAACCCGAACAGCAGCGACGACACGAACCCGATCTGGAAGGCCCACGTCAGGTTTTCGGCGCCCGTACCAAGAAGTGCGAACAGCAGGGCCACGGCCGTGGCCAGCCAGACGTCGGCCCCCTCCCGCAGGCAGCGGCGCCAGATGAGATGGACAACGGCCACGTGCACCAGCAGCAGGGGGATGAGGTAGGCCCAGTAAGTTGATAAGTGCTCGAGCGAATAGATGGCCCGCCAGAGCAATATGGGCAGGACCGACCAGTGCTCGTTATGTGGCGTCCAAATGCTGAAGTAAGCGCCGTGGAGACCGCGCCGGGTGAGGAAGTCCCACTCGTCTCCGAAGAACCAAAGGTTGCGGTCAAGGTACGCCCATACGGCGAAGGCCGAAACCAGGGTGAGGGCATGGACAGTGACGACCGACCGTGGCAGTCGCGGCGCTGACGGCGAAGATGCGCCCGCTCGCGAGGGCGACGGTGACAACGACGGGCTGATCTGCTCCGGTGCCGGCCGCGAGACGCTGGTTCGGCCTAGCACGGCGCCAGCTTAACCAGGCGACACCGCCTCGGGGAGCGGCCCCGCGCGCCCCGGCGGCTTGGTAGCGCGAGACCACCGCCAGGTAGCCTGCCGCACATGCCCGAGACCATCAGCCCCGGCGACCCGTACCCGCTCGGAGCGACCTGGGACGGTTCGGGGACCAACTTCGCCGTGTACTCGCAAGCCGCCGAGTCGGTGGACCTCTGCCTTTTCGACGCGTCCGGGAAGGAGGTCCGCTATGAGCTCCCGGAGGTGGACGCTTATGTCTGGCACGGCTACCTCGAAGAGGCCGAGCCCGGCCAGCTGTACGGCTACCGCGTCCGGGGGGCTTACAACCCGTCACAGGGCCTGCGCGCCAATTACGCCAAGCTCCTGCTCGACCCCTACGCCCGGGCGATAGCGGGTGAAGTGCAGTGGGGCCAGCCCGTTTACAGCTACCCGCTGACCAGCGGCGACGACCGCATCCTGGACAAGACCGATTCGGCCCCGTCCATGCCCAAGTCCATAGTGCTGGACACGGCCTTCGACTGGGCCGACGACCACCGTCCCCGGACGCCCTGGCACGACACGGTGATTTACGAGACCCACGTGCGTGGGCTCACCGTGCGTCACCCCGAGGTGCCGCCCCACCAACGGGGCACCTACGCCGGGGTGGCGCACCCCGAGATGATCGAGCACTTCTTGCGCCTCGGCATCACCGCCGTCGAACTGATGCCTGTCCACCAGTTCGTGGACGACCACGAACTGGTGGAAAGAGGCCTACGCAACTACTGGGGCTATAACTCGATCGGTTTCTTCGCCCCTCACAACGGCTACGCCTCCCGCCGGGTCCAAAGAGTCGTCAACGAGTTCAAGGCCATGGTGCGCGCTCTGCACGCGGCCCAGATCGAGGTGGTCCTCGACGTCGTCTACAACCACACAGCGGAGTCCGACCACCTGGGGCCGACCCTGAGCTTCCGCGGCCTCGACAACGCCAGCTATTACCGCCTGAACCCGGGTGACCCCCGCCTCTATTACGACACGACGGGCACCGGCAACACCCTCAATGTGAGCAATCCCCAGACCTTGCAGCTGATGATGGACTCCCTGCGCTACTGGGTGCTGGAAATGCACGTGGACGGTTTCCGCTTCGACCTCGCGGCCAGTCTCGCCCGCCAGTTCCACGAGGTCGACAAGCTCTCCGCTTTCTTCGACCTGATCCATCAGGACCCGGTGATCAGCCAGATCAAGCTCATCGCGGAGCCTTGGGACCTCGGTTCGGGGGGGTACCAGGTGGGTAACTTCCCGGTGCTCTGGTCAGAATGGAACGGCCGCTACCGCGACAACGTCCGGGACTATTGGCGCCAGCAGAACACGTCCATCGGAGAACTGGCCCACCGCCTGACCGGCAGCTCGGACCTCTACGAGGCCACCGGCCGACGCCCCTGGGCGAGCGTCAACTTCGTCACCGCCCACGACGGCTTCACGCTCGCCGACCTCGTCAGTTACAACGCCAAGCACAACGAGGCCAACGGTGAGGGGAACAAAGACGGCACCGACGACAACCGCTCCTGGAACTGCGGGGCCGAGGGCCAGAGCGATGACCCTGCCGTAGTCACGTTGCGCAAGCGCCAGGTCCGGAACTTCCTCACGACCCTGGCCCTTTCGCTCGGGGTGCCCATGCTGCTGGGAGGGGACGAGCTCGGGCGGACGCAGGAGGGCAACAACAATGCTTATTGCCAGGACGACGAGCTCTCCTGGTACGACTGGGCAAACGTCGACACCGACCTGCTGGCCTGGTCCCAGGCCCTGCTGAAGCTGCGCCACGACCATCCGGTCTTCCGCCGCAGGCGTTTCTTCCAGGGCCGGTCCTTGCGCCAACTGGACATCGACCCCGCCTCGGCGGACATCGGCTGGTTCCGTCCCGACGGGCAGCTCATGACGGACGAGGACTGGCGGGTGGGCTACGCCAAGTCGCTCGCCGTGCTGGCCAACGGCTCGGCACCCTCCGACGCCGACCGCCATGGTCGCCACGCCCCTGACGCCTCGTTCTACCTGGCGCTCAACGCCTGGGAGAAGCCGCTCACCTTCAGGCTCCCCGCCCCGAAATGGGGAGGCCCGTGGCAGGTGGTCGTCGACACCTCCGACGACAAGCCCGTCTACAAGCCCTCGCTCATCGCCGCCGGTGAGCCATTGCCCCTGCTCGGCCAGCATTTCGTGGTGTTGCAGCGGTCGTTCGTGGCTTGACCGGACCGACGGTTGGGCCGGTGCTGGCCTGTTTGGACAGGTATTACTACTTTCCGTAGCCAGTTTTGGCTACTCTTAGTGTTATCAGTTCGAACGAGCTGGAGACAGCCCCGACCAATGGAGCAACAGCGATGAGCGTCACGGAGGAGATGACACCTGTTTATGCCCGTCACGTGGGCGAACGGCTACGGAACATCCGTCGCCAGCAGGGTCTGTCACTACAAGCGGTCGAAGAGCAGTCCGAGCGGGAGTTCAAGGCCTCCGTCCTGGGGGCCTACGAGCGGGGCGAGAGGATCATCTCGGTCCTGCGTTTGCAGCGTCTCGCCCGCCTGTACGGGGTCCCTGTGGACCAGCTACTCCCCAAGTTGTCACCCGACCCCGACTACGGCAGCGAAAGCCGGGCCACGCCCAACCACGCTGGAGGGCCGATAACGATCGACCTTTCCCGCCTCGAGCGCCTGGACGCGCCCGAGCGGGAGGTGCTGCGCCGTTATATCGGCATGATCCAGATCCAGCGGGGCGACTTCAACGGACGCCTCATCACCATCCGGGCCGAGGACGTACGGGCACTGGCCCGGGTCTTCGAACGCGACGAGCAGGCCATGCGCAGCCGCATCGAGGAGCTGGGCATCAGGACCTAACGCGGTGCGGCCCGCCCACCCCCGAGGTGGCGGGCCAAAGGCGGTTGCACCATGGCCAGGGCGGGCCACACTATGTACCTGATGACCAGCCCGGTACTCAGCGGCGCGGCCCTTCCCCAACGCGCCTTGGCCGACCGGCTTCGGGCCACCTTCGCCACGGGCGTGACACGCCCGCTCCAATGGCGCCGCCGGCAGCTCGACCGTCTGGCGCTCATGCTGCGCCACGATGCCGGGACGCTCACAGACGCCATGGCGTCTGACATGGGCAAACCTGAGCTGGAGGCCTGGCTGACCGATGTCGCCGCCGTGCGCAGGGACATCGAGGGCATTGCCCGCCACCTCGATGGCTGGGCGGCGCCAACGGCGGTGCGTGTCCCATGGCCACTATGGCCGGGAAGAGCGCAGACCGTGCCCGAGCCGCTGGGCGCCGTCCTGGTGATCGGGCCCTGGAACTACCCGGTCCGCTGCGTGGTCCTTCCTCTCGCTTTCGCCTTGGCTGCGGGCAACACAGCCGCCGTCAAGCCCTCGGAACTGGCCCCGGCCACGTCGGCCGTCCTGGCCCGGTTGCTCCCCGCCTACCTCGACGATGCCGCCGTGAGCGTGGCCGAAGGTGGCCCGGACGTAGCCCGGAGCCTGCTCGAGCAACGTTGGGACCATGTGTTTTTTACCGGGAGCGGGAGGGTCGGCCGTCTGGTGATGACGGCCGCGGCCCGGCACCTGACCCCGGTAACGCTCGAGCTCGGAGGAAAGAACCCCGCCATCGTCGGCTCTCCCCGAGATGTGGACGTCGTGGCCCGGCGCCTGACCTGGGGAAAGTTCCTCAACGCCGGGCAGACGTGCGTGGCCCCCGACTATGCCCTTGTCGCCCGGGCGGCCGAACGCCCCCTGGTGGAGGCGGTGGTGCGCCAGCTGTCCAAGTTTTACGGCGACGGCCCCGGGCCCAGCCCGGACCTCGCCCGGGTGGTCAACCAAGCCCATATGGACAGGCTGGTGGGCCTGGTCAGGGCCACGCGGGGCCGGGTGGTGGTGGGCGGGACCTGGGACGGGCCGTCCCGCTACTTCTCTCCGACGGTGGTGGCCGACGTGGGCTGGGACGACCCGCTTATGCAGGAGGAGATCTTCGGTCCCGTCCTCCCCGTTGTCACCTATGACGACATAGACGACGCTCTGGTCGAAGTGAACCGACGGGACAAGCCTTTGGCCCTCTACATCTACTCGGACGACGACAACCTCGTCGAAAAAGTCATAGCCGGCACCTCGTCGGGCTCGGTATGCACCAATCACAACGCCGTCCAGCTGGGCGTCCCGGGCCTGCCCTTCGGCGGCGTGGG
>CAYZVQ010000255.1:0-7540 GCA_964481925.1 uncultured Acidimicrobiaceae bacterium | reverse complement strand
TGCAAACCACACCACTGGGAGAAAACCGAACGGGACCGCCAAGCCGGCCTGTTCGAAGCGACCGTCGGCGACCTCGTCCTGCAGGCGACGACCAGCGGCTATGAGATAACGACGCTTTCAGTAGTAATATAAGCACTATCAGCACGTTGACCTCGTCGGCGGCGGAGAGAAGGCAATGCCCTTACCCGGTGCTAGCGTCCAGGGACGGTCCGTAGTTCGGGCGTTGCCTTCCGATGAAGCGATCAGCCCGCACAGACCTCCCGACGCCACAGATGCTTTCCAGCTGCTCGTCGAGGGGGCCACCGAGTACGCCGTATTTGCCCTCAGCCCGGACGGGATCGTCTGCACCTGGAACAAGGGCGCCGAGCGGATGAAGGGCTATCGGCCGGACGAGATCATCGGGAAGCACTTTTCGGTGTTCTACCCTACCGAAGAGCGGCGAGCTGGCGTCCCGGACCGGGAACTCGTCGATGCCATGGCCGATGGCCTGGTATCGGTGCAGGGCTGGCGGGTGCGCCAAAACGGCAGCCAGTTCTGGGCCAATGTGACCATCACCCCGCTCTGGGACGGTGCCGGACAGTTGCGTGGATTTGCCAAGCTCACCCGCGACGAGACCGACCGTCACGCGACCGAGCAATTCCGGGACCAGCTGACGCGCATCGAAGAGCAGGAGCGTATCGCCGCTACGCTCGCCGACACCACGGTCCGGCGGCTCTACGCCATGGGACTTCGCCTGGCCAGTGCCTTGCAGATGGCCAGCGACCCTCACCAGGCCCAGAAAATCGAAGCAGCCATCTTGGAAGCTGACGCCGCCATCAACGAAATGCGCACCACCGTCTTTGAGCGCTGCCGTCTTTGAGCGCTGCCGTCTTTGAGACCTGCCCTGGCTATTGGGCCGGTTCGGGGCGGCCGTACAGGTAACCCTGTGCTTGGGTGCAGCCCATTTGGCGCAGGAGCTGGTCCTGTGAGCCAGTTTCGATGCCTTCGGCGATTGTTTCAAGGTTCAGCCCATGGGCGAGGTCGATGACGGCTTTGACCAGCTGCGTATCACTGTGGTTGGTGCCCAGCCCGGCCACGAAGCTCTTGTCGATCTTGACGATGTCGAAGGGGAAGCGCCGCAGGTAACTGAGGCTGGACCACCCTGTACCGAAGTCGTCGAGGGCGAGGGAGACGCCGAGGTCCTTCAGTTCGTGGAGGCGGCCCCGGGTGCTCGACCCGACGTCGATGAGCGTGGACTCGGTGACCTCGATGCATATGTCTTCTGGTCGCAGGTCATAGGCAGCCAGGACATGCTCCACACTGCATACGAAGTGGTCGGAGCCGAGCTGGCGGGCCGAGACATTTATGGCGACATGGCCACGGCTGCTCCCGGCCGCTCGCCAACGGGCCTGCTGAGCGCAAGCCAGGTTTAGCACAGCGTCGCCCAGGGGGATTATGAGCCCGGAGTCCTCGGCTACAGAAATGAAGTCGCTCGGGTTGGCCATCGCACCGTCTGGTTGGCGGATCCGCGCCAACGCCTCCGAGCCGATCACGGACCCCGAGCTAAAGTCGATGATGGGCTGGTAGTAGAGCAGGAGGGTGCCATTCGTGAGGGAGGCACGGACCAGGTCCTCGATTTCCTGGCGCCGGTGCGCCTCGGTCCGCATGGCCCCGTCGTATATCTCCCAGCGGTTCCGGCCTGATTGCTTGGACCGGTGCAGCGCCATGTCGGCTTCTTGGAACAGGGCGTCGGCACTGTGCCGGTTAGAAAGGGCAATACCTACCGACCCGCTCATCGTTACCACCCGGTCCCCGACGGTCACCGGCTCGGCGATACAAGCGCGGACCCGCTCGGCGATGGCCGTCACCGTGGCCGGCTCGTCGATGTTCTCGGCCAGCACGACGAACTCGTCGCCCCCGAGACGCCCGACACTGTCCCCGGGCCGGATGGCCTGGAGCAGCCGACTGGCCACCGTCTTGAGCAATTTGTCGCCCGCGGGGTGGCCCAGGTTGTCGTTGACCTGCTTGAACTGGTCTAGGTCAACGAACAACAAAGCGCACGGCCGCCCCGAGCGCTCGGCCCGGGCCAGAGCCTGGTCGAGCCGGTCAAACAACAGCGCCCGGTTCGGCAGTTCGGTCAAGTCGTCGTGCATAGCCTGGTGGGCCAGACGTCTGGCGGCCTCTACCCGGTCGGTGACGTCGTGCAGGTTACTGATGACGCCGCGCACAGCGGGGTCGTCGATCAGGTTGGTCGTGGTCGTCTCGACGTAGCGCCAACCACCGTTGGTGTGGCGCAACCGGCCATCGAAACGGACCGAGGTCCCCACGCCGGCGTCGAGCGAGGAGAACCTTTCGGTGGCCTTGGCCACGTCGTCAGGGTGGACCAGGTGCATGAAGTCAGAGCCGACGGCGGCGTCGGCGGTAAGGCCGAGCATGGCGAACAGCCCCGGGCTGGCGTAGTCGACCTTTCCCCCTATCGCGGCTTGGACCACGATGGCGTCGGCACTGCGTTCGACAAGGGCCGCAAAACGGGCGCTGGTCTCGGCCAGGTGCTCGCGGGCCAGGTGCTCGGCTGTGGTGTCGACCATATAAGCCAGGGCCCGACAGTCGGGGCCCTCCTGACCGGCGACGAGCAGGGCCTGGACGTGCAGCCAGCGATGGTTGCCGCTGGCGGTGACCAGGTGCTGCTCGACCAGTTCGATCCTGCCGCCGTGGCCCAGGTCCAACGTCGGCTGGTCCCGAACACCCCGATCGTCGGGGTGTATGTACGAGTTGACGTTCGTGCCGATCAGGTCGTCGGCCGCGATTTCGAGGATGTCGCCTATGGCCCGGTTGGCCGCTATCACCGTGCCCTTGGCGTCAAGTTCGGCGATACCTACGGGCGCAGATTCGAACACCACGCGCCAGCGCGCCTCGGACAGCGCCAGCAGCTTCTCCCGCTGCTTTGTGGCACTGACATCTCTGAGCACGACCATCACGTTGGCCGAGAGATCGCCGGGGCGGGCCGGCAGCAGGGAGGCGTGGAGATGACAGACCAGGTGGTCCGCCATGACCCCTACTTCGGTGTCGACTACCTGGCCCGCGAAAGCCGTGTCCAGGTAGCTGTGCATCAACGAGGCGCCGTCCCGCTCGTAGACCTCGTCGACGGTCTTGCCCGCCAGCCCGGAAAGGTCGACGTGGCCGGGCATGAACGATGACCCACTTACCTCGCTCACGTGACGGTCGCTGTCGTAAATGAAGATCGCAGTGTCCGGTAGTTGGTCGAGCAGGGCTCTCTGGCGGGCCTCGCTCTGTTCGGCCCGGGTCAGCATGGCCATCAGCTCAAACCCCGATTGGGCAAGCTCGTCGCTGCGTCGTGCTAGTTCATCGTGGGCCTGTTTGTCCTTGGTGACGTTGCGGGCCACCGTCGATGCCCCGACCACGTTCCCTTGGTGGTCCCGCACCGGCGAGATCCTGATTGACACGTCGACGGCAATGCCGTCCCTGCGCAGCCGCTGGGTAACGTAATGGGCTACGCGTTCTCCCGCCCTTATTCGTTGGAGGGCGGCGGGCAGTTCGCCCTGAAGGCAGTTCGGGGTGATGGCGGAATGGTCGTGGCCCACCATCTCAGCCGCGCCGTAACCGTAGAGGTGCTCGGCGCCGTCGTTCCAGCTCGTGATCGTCCCGTCCAGGCGTATGCCGATGATGGCGTCCGTGGAGGAGTCAACGATGGCCGCCAGCCGGGAGTAGGTGACATCACGTACCGAGGCCAACACGACGCGGCCCTGCCCGGTCTGCAACACCGACAGGGAGATGTCGATGGGGAACTCGCTGCCGTCTTGGTGCAGCCCCGACAGCTCCATGCCCTCCCCCATGGCACGGCTCGTGCGTTGGGCGAGGAACCCTTCGACATGCATGGGGTGTACCGCACGGGCCGACATTGGGACCAGGTCCTGGAGCGAACGCCCGACGAGGTCGGCCGGGTCATAGCCGAACATCGCCGCCGCCCGACGGTTCACCGCCCTTATGGCGCCCAGGCTGTCGACTACCACGGCCCCGTCGGCCATTGCTTCCAAAAGCACGTCAGCAGATACGCCGATGCCCGCAAGGTAGCTGGGTCCCAGCTCTATAGTCCTCTCGTCGCCGCTAGCAGGAGCACTTTTGCCTCTAACTTCGAGTGTCAGTCGAGGCATTTGGCCCAACCCCCCTCGATCCAACTACATGCGCCAAGAGAGCTTGGGCGCATAGGCGGGGACCCGCTCTCGTAAGGCACACTACGACTAAACGCCCGCTCTCCACGACGCTACGTGGCAATATGACCTCTTCGCGTGGTACCAGGCCCGCTCAGTACCGTCGAGGACGAGGCGGAGATCGCCCGGTTCATGCCCCCTACCGGACCATCGCCATCGAGGGCATCTGATGGGGGGCCGGGCGGCCCGGGCTAAATAAGCGGGCGCACCGTCATCTATGAGCGCCCTCCTCCGGCCACCCGAGCAACGGCGCCGGGAGCGGCTCCCGGTGCACGATGGCTAAACGGCGCGTGCACCGGGTGAGCGCCACGTAGAGGGCACGTAGGCCCTGGCCCTGCTCCTCGACGATCCGGGCCGGTTCCACCACTATCACCGAGTCAAACTCGAGGCCCTTAGCGTTGACCAGGGCCAGCAGGCTGATCTGGACGTCGAGAGCCCCGGCCCCCGCTTCTCCGGCCGTAACCCCGCTGCGTTCCAGGGCACCGCGCACCTCGTCCATGAGACGGGCGGGGACGAGCACCCCCACGCTGCCGTCCTCTCCTCCCGACGTCGATGCCACCGCCCGCGCCTCTTCTTCTACGGTGCGTGCCACCAAGGAGCCGAAAGTGCCGTCGTCGCCCCCACCCGAGGGCGCCCAGGGCACGAACCGTGGGCCGTGGCCGGTCTGGCGCACCGGTTCGGGCGCCTCTACTCCGGGCAGGGCGGCCGCCAGGACGGCGGCGGCCAGCTCCATGACCTCCGAAGGGGCGCGGTAGCTCACCGAAAGATTGGTGAGGCGCCAGCCCCGGCGGGCCGGCAGGTGCGTCACCACGTCGTCCCAGGAGCCGGGTGCCCACGGCCCGGTGGCTTGGGCGATATCGCCGACCAGGGTCATGGAACCCGAGAGGGAACGTCTTCCCACCATGCGCAGCTCCATTGGCGTCAGGTCCTGGACCTCGTCCACTACGAGGTGGCCGTAGGTGCGGTGCTGACGCTCGTCCGCCGTAACCGGGCGCACGGGCCCGAGCAGCCAGCTCGCCTCGTCCAGCAACGGTATGTCGGCTGCCGTCCAGGCGACCTCCTGCTCGGAGGCGCTCCTCGGCCGGTACAGGGCAACCGCCTCGTCCGGGCTCAGGATGCCTCGGGCGACCACGTCGAGGAGGGGCTTGGCCCCCAGCAGGTCGTGCCAGAGGGCTTCCGCCGTCAAGCGGGGCCACATGCGTTCCAAAGCTTCGATGACCTCCGGACGCCGACGCAGGGCATCGCCGAGCTCGGCCACGCCCAACTGGCTGGTCGCCACGCGACCGGCACTCCCCTGGCCGGCACTCCCCTGGCCGGCACTCCCCTGACCGGCACTCCCCTGACCGGCGCCCGTCCCTTTGGGCCCCCCGCCGTCTTCCCGGGTAGCGGGACGGGTTAGGGCGGCCAAGCTCTCCGCCTGTGCCGTCAGCTGCTCCGACAGGTGCTGCCAAAGCAACGTCTCCACGGTGCGGCGGCGCCCGTTGTGGGGCCCGGAACGGCGCTTGGCCGCAGCCACTATCTCGGCTGAGGCCTCGGGGGTCAGGGTCAACGCCCACCGGCCGTAAGGGATGTGCACGGCTTTGCGCAACGGCCGCTCCCGCTGGTGGACGGCCCGGCGCACGAACCGGGCCATGCGCGGATCGCCTTTCAACCGGGCCGTGGCCGGGCTTTCGGTGGCTGTGGGCCGCGCCCCCCGGTACAACCCCGTGGCCGTCGACAGCTCCACCCCGGTCTCGCCCAGGGACGGCAGGACCTGGTCGATGTAGCGCAGGAAGGTGGGATTGGGACCGACCACCAGTACCCCCTGTCCTTCGAGGGGGAAGCGGTGGGTGTACAGCAGGTACGCGGCGCGGTGCAGGGCCACCGCCGTCTTGCCCGTGCCGGGGCCGCCCTGCACTACCAGCACCCCGGGCAGGGGCGCCCGGATGATCTCGTCCTGTTCGGCCTGGACGGTGGCGACGATGTCGCGCATACGGCCGGTGTGCGCCCGGCTCAAGGCGGCCATGAGCACGCTCGATCCGCTGAGCCCGAGCGTCTCCGCCGCCCCCTCGGAACCGCCGGGCGCGAACAGTTCGTCCTCGATGTCGAGCAGGTGCCGGCCTTCGGTGAGGAAATGGCGACGGCGGCGCAAGCCCATGGGGTGGGCGCCCGTGGCCCGGTAGAACGGTTCGGCCACCGGCGCCCGCCAGTCCACCACCAGCGGTTCGTGGTCGGCGTCCGATAAGGCCAGGCGCCCTATGTGGAAGCTCTCCAGCGTCCCGTTGCCCGAGCCGATCGGGACAAGTGCGCCAGTCGGGCCAGGACCGTCCGCCGGGCCAGGTGGGTAGGCCGGGCCGATGGCGTCGATGCGCCCGAAAATGAGCGACTCCCGGCCCAGTTCCAGCTTCTCCAGACGGTTGAGGCTGTGGCGGACCCGGATGTCGCGCTCGGTAAAGGACTGAAACGTGCCGCCCCTCTCCCGAAAAGCTTCCTTCAACTGTTCCTGCGTCTGGGCCCGGACGGCCTCCAGGCGCGCCAGCGCCCGGTCCAGGTGTGCCTGTTCAGCTTGTAGGTCAGGGTGCGGCATAGGCCAAACTTCCTACTCTTATGGGCCGGCGGGCACGCCGCAAGCCGGGGGCGGCCCGGTACCGAGACCCGACCACCCTGAGCCCGGCCCCCCCGACGCCCGGTAGCGTTGGGCTCATGGCCACCGACCTGCCCCCTTTTCTCGCCGCGTGCCGGGGCCAGGCCGTGCCTCACACGCCGGTATGGTTCATGCGCCAGGCCGGCCGTTCGTTGCCCGAGTACCGCGCCCGGCGGGGGCCGGGGAGCATCCTGGACGCGGTGAGGGACCCGGCTCTAGCCGCCGAGCTGACCCTGCAGCCCGTCCGACGTTACGGCGTGGACGCGGCGGTGCTCTTTTCGGACATCGTCGTCCCCGTCATCGACTTCGGTGTCGACGTCGCCCCGGGCACCGGGCCGGTGGTGGAAAAACCCTTCCAGGACGCCAAGGATCTCGACCGTCTGCGCCCGGTCCCGGCCCCCTTCGTCGAGGAGGCTCTCCGTCTCGTCACCGCCGAGCTCAGCCACCTGCCCGAGCCGGTACCGGTCATCGGCTTCGCCGGCGGCCCGTTCACCCTGGCCAGCTACCTGGTGGAGGGCGGCCCGTCCCAGGGCTTCGCCAAGGCCAAAGCGTTGATGTGGTCCGAACCCGAGCTGTGGGCGGAGCTCATGCAACGGCTGGCCGAGATCACTTTGGCCAGCCTGCGCGCCCAGGTGGCAGCGGGGGCCGGCGCCGTCCAGATTTTCGAGAGCTGGGGCGGTGCCCTCTCCCCCGCCGACTACCGCCGTTA
>CAYZVQ010000254.1:0-7541 GCA_964481925.1 uncultured Acidimicrobiaceae bacterium | reverse complement strand
CGGGTAGCAGCATTAGCGGGACAGAAAACAACGGTAAGGCGTGTTCTTCCTGCTCACGGGCTGCAAGCAGTGCTAACTGGGGCCGGCACGACATCGTCACGTCACGAAGCAGAGGTGCGCTCCGCAGCTGGCTCATCAACCAGACGTGCGCTGACCAGCATGTTTATCTGCTCTCATCGGTAGCGCCGATTTCGGAGGCCCCTTCAGATCCGTCGGTCATCCGCTTCGCGTTGGTTTTGGTCCTACTAATGCTGCTACCCGTCGAACAGCACAACGAGACGTAGCTCGGTGTTCGCCTCGCCGAGAGCTAGGCCGGGACCAGCGGACATTGCCTTATCCGGCCCCTCAACACTGCGATCGTCCACCACCTGGGGGAGACTACCACGACTGATGCATAACGACACTTATGCATCAATCAGGAAGTCAGCGGAACGCCACGAGCATGGAACACTTGTGGCTCCGTTGCTCGTCAGATCGCCCCTACAGCGAAGGCCATCGCGCCAAGTTCCGTACGGATCCTCCTCAACTCCCTAGTTGGTAAGCCCCCCACCTTCAGTGCCGGCGATGGCTACTTGGACGGGGTTTGGAGTCCCGAACGTGATGAGGCCTGGGGTTTTCGCGTCAGCGATGGCTGGGCCAAGCTTCAACTGGATGCGGTGGACGGTCTCAGACGACGCCCCTAGTTTGCCGCCTCCACCGAAACCCACTCCAAAGACCTTGAGGTTGATCCCACCTCCCACGTCCCTAGAGCGCTCGACGGTGAACGCAAGCTCAACCTCGACCTCTCGAAGGAACAGGCCGACGCCGGCTTCCTTCGCTTGGTCCTGGGCGCGCTTCAAGTCTCCGCTCAGCGCGCTGAGCACGTCGTCAAGCCCGAAGGTTGACTCCTCTGGTGTGACATTTTCCGGAGCTTCTGGCACCGTGGTCACCCTCTCGTTTGCCCCACCGAATAGCCCTGGCGACCAACATACAGGCACGCGAGGACGTCATCACGGTCGGCGTGAGTATCGCCAAGTCCGTTAGCAGGACGACACGTCACGGCCGGGCCCGGCGAAGGCTGGGAGGAGAAGCTGTCGGTGTTCGAGGGCCGAAGCCAGCCGACCAGCTCGTGCACGGTTCGGTCGAGGGCTTCTCCCAGGGCGGACTGGGAAAGCGTCTTGCTCGGATCGACCGTCTTACTTCAACTGAAGCCGAAGGCTGGCGAGAGTTGTTCAACTCCTGGGGGAGCTCGCCGCAAGTTGCGGACATCTGACCGGGGAGGGACCGGCTGGGACCTCACTCAGCGCTCGGCGCGTAGCTCCGACCACCGCCGAGCCTGGCTACCTGGAGGGAGCTATCTCCGCCCGCGCGGCGAGCATCTGTGCCTTTGATCGACCTCCACCACGCGTCGACGTCCCGGAGGAGCTGAACGTCGAGCCCGAACTTCGACAACACTTGCGCTCCAAGTATCGCGACGAGCTGGACGACATCCATCGTGGCGCGCCCGAGCACCTCGGACTTCGGGGGGTCAGGCCGGACGTGCTTCACCGTGTAGACGAGGTCGGCGTGGCCGCCGACGGCACAGGCCCGCCTAAAGCCATTCGGTGCCGCGAACGGCCTGTGCCCCGACCGGGCGGGGACTAGGAGCGATCGACATGAGTGATACCTGGGCTCATCCAGCACGACCTCTTCCATGCTCGGGATCATGTCCTGCACTCTCAGGTTTGCTCCGGCCACCGCGTCGCCATCCCCGCGGTTGCGGGCATCCCACGACGCTGCCCTCACCCGGAGATACTCAAGATGGGTGAAGTAGTTCTCCAGAACGAGCCAGGCTACGCTTTGGCCCGGAAATGCGTCCTCCGTGACACGTATCTTGCAGTGATGGACGTGGGGACTGGACGAGGGAGTCGACGGAGCGACCACGCTTGGCGTCCTACGTCAGGGTGTCAGTTACTGTTGGTGCAAAGGTATGAGCGGTCGACTGTTGTCCCCAGCCGCGTTGAGTCCGAATACTCGATGGACCAATCGACCCGCGGGTTCTCACGAAGAAGACGGGATGGTTGTCACATGACATCCATGTTATTTCTGCGCGGGTGCACTACTGGCGAGGCAGGCGTCCGTCCCGTGCTGGGCCAGGGTAGTGATCGAGCAGATGCCGGCTCGTGGGTAGTAGGCGCCCATGACGGCCGCGGCCGTCGCCGGGTCGGCGTTGGCGGCGACATCCTGAACGGCGTGCGAGAACCCGGGCCCAGGGAGCATGTTGCGCAGGTTGAGCTTGTAGACCTCAGCTGGGAATGCGGTCGAGAACGGGAGGAAAGTGGTGGCGGGGACCCGGTTTATAGCGGCGCGCTGGGCTTCGGTCCCCAGCACGAAGGTGTAATAGCCGGAGGCGTCGAGCTCCACCTGGTTGTCGTACCGGCACCCGAGGTCCACCTTTCCGTCCGGGAGGTGGTTGACGACGACGGGCGTCGGCGAAGGCTCGAGGTCAACGCACATCGACCAGTAGCGGAGCTGCTCGCCCGGCGCCGGCCACGGCGCCCGGGCCGTGCCCTCCGGAGTAGTGGGGGCCTTGGCCCGGACGACAACAACGTCGCCGTTGAGCGGCGGGACGATGATCGCCGACAGGTAAGCCTGGTTGGCGTCGGGAGTGCCGCCGGTCCCCGCGAGGGCCCTGGCAAAGGGACGGTAGACCTCGCCGGGGAAGCCTGCCGGGGCGGTAGGGGTCGGCCCCGCGGGTGGCGCCGGCTCCGCGCTGGCGGGCGGGCTGCTCGGGCGGACGAGGCAGGTGGGCGGCCGTTTGGGCACGCCGTTGAGAGTGGAAGTGATCGTGGGCAGGGGCACCAGCCAGGGGTCCGCGTTCACCGGCAGGTAGGCACGGTAAAAGATGAGGCCCTCGGTGCCCGGCGGTGTGGCGGCCGGGGCGAGCGGGAGCGTATTGACCTCCCCCGGCACGACCGGAGACTGGAGGGTAATGGTGAAGCGGCCACCGGGTGCCGCCTTGTGCTGCCAGGGATTGACGCTGCCCGGGTCGGGAGCGATGCGGTAATCGGCCAGCGCCGAGGTTACGCCGTCCTCACTGAACAGCGAGCCGCTCGACGAGTACACTTCCACGGACATGTAACGGCTGTCGGGGTAGTGGCCGGACAAGGTGATGCGCAGGCCGTTTTCCACTACGAAGGGCATTACCCAGTAGGCGGCCCCGGTGTCGGGGTTGCTGATGTTGAACCTGCTGTCCCTGCTGAGCACATCGGCGTTCACGGCGTACGGCCACCCGCACGCCGGGGCCGCCACCGGCGCTGCGCCGGCTGCTGTGGCTGCCAGCGTGATTGGCACGTTCACCCCTGCCGCAAGCAGCGCCACGCCGCTGACGGTCAGAGCCAAGTTCCTCGGGTGATGGGTCATAGATGGCATTGAGCCCTCCTTTGCTGGGCGGTCCGGGGCCCCGACCAGTGTCCCCAGCCGGTCATCAACCCTGCAGGTCGGTTCCCCGTTATGAAATCGCGCCGCGCTCTCATACCGGTAATGCCGCGCCCCCGGCCCAGGTGCTCTTGCCGGCGATGGCGGGCAAAGCGGAAGCCGTTGTCGAGCGTCTCGTCGGCGACGCCCATCTTATCGAGCTGGCGCTTGGCCAATTCGTCGCCATTGAGGTAGATCCAGATCGGGAACGGCGCGTTTGTCTTTATGAACGCCGGTCCCACCAGGAGTCCCACAGGTAAAAGAAGTGGTTCACGAAGGCCGTCCGGCGGCCCCACTCCATATGCGGGTGGGGAGCGTTTTGCTATGTGGCATCGCCGGTCCGACCTCCTTCTGGCGAAAGTCGGCACAACCGACGAGTGTTCAGTCCTGCTTCGGCTCCGGCGCGGACATTCTTGCCGACAAATCCTCGCGATTGGGCCCGGGTACTGCAACCCGGTGGCTGTGGGGCCACCTCGAAGCCGACCGCGTCAACCGCGGCGAAGTCCCAGGCACGTTTTGTGGGGGTTCCGACGGCAACTGCGCTCATCGGTCAGGGGCGCCCATGCTGCTGTCCCGGCGAGCGCCGGTCAGGCTGGCGATCCCTCTGGCGAGGCCGACCACGATAGCTATCCCGCCGATGACCAGGACGAGCCTCGAGGCCGAGGTGACGACGAGGGCAAATACGATTAGAGCGACCCCTACCCCGGCGCAGATGAAGTGGAAGAACGGGCCGTGGCGGCCGCGAGGGAAGAGATAGAACATGGTCGGCTCCTTTTGTGGTGGATCTTTCGTCTAGACACCGGTGCCCGGTCGTGCTGAAGGTTAACTCGAACGGGTTACGACTGACTGACTCAGTCAGTGTACACTGTTCTTCATGCCTCGCGTACCGGCCTGTGACCGCCTCTCGCAGATCGCCAGAGTTGCCACGGAGCACTTCGGGCGTTTCGGCTACCGCGCCACCAAGACAGCCGACGTCGCGGCTCAGGCGGGCATGTCGACGGGCTCCCTCTTCACCTACGTCGAGTCCAAAGAGGCACTTTTCCATCTGGTCTTCCTGCACTGGTTCGAGAGGTCCTCGGAACGCCTTCTGGTTCTGCCCGTGGCCACTCCCGGCGAGGGCGAGACTCTCGGAGTGATCGAGGCTGGCCTCCGCCAAGTCCAAATGCCCCGCATTCGAGCAGCCCTAGCCGACCAAAAGCCGGCCGACGTCGCCGAGGAACTACGAGAGATCATCGAGGAGCGCTACGCCCTCCTAGAGCACTACTGGCCGCTCCTGGCGGTCATCGAGCGCTGCGCGGTGGAGATGCCAGCACTCGAGGCCGCATGGTTCGGTCTGGCTCGCGCCGGAACCTTCGAGGAGCTGAGGCGCTACCTGGAGCGCCGTATGGCGGCGGGGCTGCTGCGGCCAATGCCCGATCCAGAGGTGGCGGCCCGACTGGTCACCGAGGCGTTGGCGTGGTTCGCATGGCACCGCCGTGAGGGCCGGGACGCAAACCTCTATGACGACGCCGCGGGCAAACGGACCGTCGTCGAGTTCATCTGCGCAGCCCTCCTTCCGCACACAGTCGGTGAAACAACAGCCCGTTCCCTGGGCCCCCCAAAGAGAGCCGTGACGGCAAGGAAACGAGATCCACAGAGAAAGGGACCCAATGCGAGGAAACAGTAGAAGAGACCATCGGGCCGGGGTCAAGTCAATGATGGAACCCGCGTTTTGGGCGCGAATCGCCTTGGGCCCAACGAGATGGCGGGTGGCCGAGGGATATCGTGGTCGATCTTCACAGGAACGTGAGCGGAGTGCTGTTGGCCCTTCCCCGCTAACGGGGAAGGGCCAGATCCGGCACTGTCCCGACGAGGTAATGATATGACACTCGGGTCGTGCGGACAGAAGATAGAGGCTCGCCACCTCACCAAGCGGTACGGCTCTACTCTTGCCGTCGAGGATTTGAGTTTCGACGTAGATCCCGGGATGGTTACCGGTTTCATCGGCCCAAACGGTTCGGGTAAGACGACCACCATGCGCCTGATCCTTGGCTTGAGCGGTCCCACCAACGGTGAGGTGACTGTGGGAGGCAGGCGCTATCGGGACCTGCCAGCACCGCTTCGCGAAGTCGGTGCGCTCATCGACGCCAAGGCAGTACACCCGAGCCTAACGGCCTACCATCACCTGTTGGCCCTGGCGCAGAGCAACGCCATTGCCGCTTCTCGAGTCGACGAGGTGCTCGCCTTGGTGGGTATGGAAGATGTCGCCGGCAAGCGAGTGGGGGGCTTCTCGCTCGGGATGAGCCAGCGGCTCGGGATCGCCGGAGCTCTCCTCGGAGACCCTCCGGTACTGATGTTCGACGAGCCTCTTAATGGCCTGGACCCCGAAGGCATCGTCTGGATCCGTCAGCTCATGAGGCAACTGGCAGGCCAGGGGCGCACCGTCTTCGTCTCCAGCCATCTGATGAACGAGATGGCGGTAACGGCTGACCATCTGATCGTGATCGGCCAAGGAAAGCTGTTGCGAGATGAAGGGATGAGCGAATTCATCGAATCGGGTTCGCAACATTGGGTGGTGGTGCGCTCCCCCCAGCTCAACGAGCTCAGCGCCCGGCTCGAGGCGGCCGGAGCGAAAGTGTAACCAGGGATAGAAGACAGCATCGAGGTGGCGGGCATCGACAGCAACGGGATCGGCGACCTGGCCTCAGCCAACGGGCTGACCCTGCATGAGTTGGCCACCCAACGAGTATCGCTGGAGGACGCGTTCATGGACCTGACCCACGACAGTGTCGAGTTCCGGGCAAGTGCGGCAGCGGCATGACGACCACCATGGTCCCCGACCAATCCGCCCTGGTTGCTCCGACCTATCGAGCGGCCGGGTTCTCCGATGCACTCCGTGCCCAGTGGACCAAGGCTCGAGCCGTCCCCTCTACCATGTGGACCCTGGTCGTCGCCGCCGTCCTGGGGATCGGGCTCGGCTCGCTCATCAGCGCAGTGGCGGCCAACAACTATGCAAAGGCCCCCAGCAGTCATCCCAATTGGGATCCGACATCCATAAGTAACAGCGGCCTATCGATCGCCCAACTGGCCATCGGCGTGTTGGGGGTTCTCCTCATCACGTCGGAATACTCCTCGGGCGCCATCGCCACCAGCTTGGCCGCCGTGCCGCGCCGGGGAAGACTGCTCGCAGCGAAAGCCGTGGTGATAATGGTCCTGACGTTCGTGGCTACCGAGATCATCGCCTTCATCGCTTTTCTGATCGGCCAAGCCCTGATCTCCGGCCACGCACCAACAGCCACCCTCGGACAGCCCGGCGTACTGCGGGCCCTTATTGGCGCCGGCCTATACGGAGCGTTGCTCGGAATGATGGGCTTGGCCCTCGGCAGCATTATCCGCAACGCCGCCGGTGCCATTGCGGTGCTGGTAGCTATCCTCTATGTCCTCCCAGGCATCTCCAACGCGCTACCGACCTCGATCGAGCACCCGGTACAGGAGTACTGGCCGACCCAGGCCGGAGGGCAGGTCACCCAGGTCATGCGCACGGCGAACACACTTGCGCCATGGGCTGGGTTCGGGGTGTTCCTTCTCTTCGTCGCCATCCTCTCTATCTTGGCCCTCTGGCTGCTGAACCGCCGCGATGCCTAGATAAACGAGGAAAGATGGCCTTTTGCGAGGAAGGACCGTCGGTTTACATCCTGCGGGCACGTCAACAGTGGGACGCTCGCCGCGCTCGTCCGAGGCGCAGACGCCGAATGTCCCCGCTGTGCGAACCGGATCGCCATCCGTCTACCTTGCGGCTGGGGACAGCTTCGGGAGAACTGGGCCTACACGGCAGGTCGCCAGTATCAGTGGCCAGGTGAGCCCAGCGCGACAACGGGGCCAGGTGAGACCACCGTTCCCAGCTGCTACCCCGTCGGCTAGCGCCCGCCTTCACCCACTTATGGTTCATCAGGGCATGGAGGTCGTCCGCGAGCGGACCAAGCCTTGATGAAGGTGGCAGAAGGACGCGATGCGCCTCGCTACCAGCACTTTCGTGCTTACCTCGGCGACCCGGCACAGGCACGAGCTGGGCTTGACCTGAAAAGAGTCAACTTCGATGAGCGACGATGGCCTCCACTACGCTCAAT
>CAYZVQ010000253.1:0-7543 GCA_964481925.1 uncultured Acidimicrobiaceae bacterium | reverse complement strand
GCGGACCGGCGAGAATTCTCGTTCTGATTCCGATCCCTTGGGAGGACATTTGAAAAAGCAAGCTGCTGGAGGACTCGCCGCACTGTTGTCGACGTCCGGTCTACTGCTGGGCATGGTGGCCAGCACGCCGGCGTCGGCCACGGCCCACCTCGCGAACACCACTGGTCGCACCCTCGTCATCGACAACTCGTTCGAGCTCGTGACGGCCGACCCGGGCCACATGTTCGAACCGACGGGAGAGCTCGTCTGCAACGCCCTCTACGACACGCTGCTCACTTTCAACGGCGGCAACTTCAAGACCGTCGTGCCTGACCTGGCCACCTCGTACCAGACGCTCAACGGGGCCCGGAAGTACGTCTTCCACCTCAACCCGGCGGCCAAGTTCTCCGACGGCACCCCCGTCACCTCGGCCGACGTCGTGTGGTCGCTGACCCGGCTCATCAACTTGAAGGGCAACCCGTCGTTCCTGCTGGCCGGGGAGACGATCACGGCCGACGGGCCCGAGACCGTCGACATGACCTCGGCGCAGCCCAATCCGGGCCTGCCTTACATCCTGCCCAACCCGGCCACGGGCACGCTGGAAGAAAAGGTTGTGGCCGCCCACGGCGGCACCGACGCCGCCAACGCGTCCACCAAGGACACCGCCGAGGACTGGCTCAACGCCAACTCGGCCGGCTCGGGCCCCTACATCCTCAAGTCGTTCAGCACGACGTCCCAGGTCGTCCTGGTGGCCAACCCCAACTACTGGGGGCCCAAGCCGGCGTACTCGACCGTCGTCCTGCGCAACACAGCGACGGCGGCCGTTGAAAAGCTCGACGTCCAGCGGGGCGTAAACGAGATCGCCATCGACCTCGACCCGAGCCAGACGGCCGGGATGAGCAACGTCCAGATCAAAAAGGGCCCGTCGCCCAACGTGATGTTCCTTTTTGCCAACGACAACCCGAAGATCTCGAAGATCACCCCCAACCACGACTTCCAGATGGCTCTGCGCTACGGGATCGATTACGCCGGGATGCTCCAGCTGGCCGGCGCCGGCGCCGTCCAGTCACCGGGTGTCATCCCGACCACTTTCCTGGGCGCCCTCCCGGCCAGTGCCGACGCCAAGTACGACCTGGCCACGGCGAAGTCATATTTGAAGAAATCGGGGCTCGTGGATCCGTCGCTCAAGCTCACCTACCCGACGGCCCTCACGGTCAATGGTCTGAGCTTTGACGATGCCGCCGCCCGGGTCGAGCAGTACATCCAGCAGATCGGCATCAACGTCACCCTCCAGCCCCAGTCGATCGAGATCGGCCTGGGCACCTATCGTGCCGGTACCGAGGCCCTCGGGCTCTGGTACTGGGGCCCGGACTACCCGGACCCGAGCGACTACCTGACGTTCGCCCCCGGGCACCTGGTCGGCCTGAGGGCGGGCTGGACGGCGGCGGAGGCGCCGGGGATCGCTTCGTTGGCCACCAAGGCGGCGGCGACGACCGGTATCGCCGCTCGCCAGGCCATCTTCGAGCAGTACCAGACGGCCATGAACGAGAACGGCCCGTTCATCCCCCTCATCCAGCCGGCCGAGATCGTCGTCGGCACCACCGGGATAAAGAACCTGCAGGCGAACGGGCTCTGGCTGGTCGACCTACGTAACCTCAGCTAGTTGTCCCTAGTAGCGACTAGTTGTCAGTAGTGCAGGGCATGAACCGGCGCTCGGCCCGGCGGGTCACCCCCGCCGGGCTCGGCCGGTTCCTGGCCCGGCGCCTGGGGATCGGTGCTGTCCTCGTGGTCGGGATCACGCTCGTCGCCTTCATCCTCACCCACCTGGTCCCGGCCGACCCCGCCACCGCCAACCTCGGCCAGAGCGCCCTGGGCGACCCGGCCATCGTGAAGGCCTTCTATCACGAGTACGGCCTCGACAAGCCGGTGCCCGAGCAGTACCTCATCTATCTCTGGAAGCTCCTCCATGGCAACCTCGGCATTTCCGAGCAGAGCCACCGGGCCGTGGCCACCGACCTGGCCCAGTACGTACCGGCCACCATGGAACTGGCCCTGTTCGCCATCGTCGTCTCGATCGTCATCGGTGTCGGTCTCGGCGTGCTGGCCGCCGTGCGCCGGGGGCACCCGGTGGACAGCGGGCTACGGGTCGTCAGCCTTCTCGGGGTCTCGATGCCCACGTTCTGGGTGGCCCTGTTCGTGTTCTACATCTTCTTCTTCCGCCTCGGCTGGCTCCCCTCGGGAGGAAGGCTGAGCCCGGGCCTCTCGGCGCCGGCCAAGATCACCGGCCTGTACACCATCGACGCCCTGCTACACGGGCAATGGTCGTTGTTCGTTAATGCGCTCGAACACCTCGTGCTGCCGGGCATGGTGCTCGGCATCTTCACCGTCGGGACCGTCACGCGCTTTACCCGCGCCTCTGTGCTCGAGGTCATCAACCTTGACTACGTGCGCGCCGCCCGGGCCAAAGGCCTGTCGGAGTGGACGGTGATCAGGCGCCACGTAATGCGGCCGGCGCTGCTCCCCATCGCCACCGTCGCCAGTCTGGCGTTCGGCAGCCTGCTCTCAGGGACGGTCCTGGTCGAGAACATCTTCTCCTGGCCGGGCATCGGCGAGTACGCCTATTTGAGCGCCATAAACCTCGACCTACCGGCGATCATGGGCGTCAGCATCGTGGTCGCCATCATCTACATAGTCACCAACCTGCTCGTAGACCTGCTCTACAGCGTCCTCGACCCCCGGATCGAGCTGCGGTGAGCACCAGAGGCGCGCTCCCGCTCGACGCCGGACCTGTCCCGGCGCCGCCCGGCCAGGAGGGCGATGTCCTCACCCGTCAGGACCGGGCCGCACTCCGGCCCCCGTGGCGCCAGCCGCTGGCGGTCACGGGGGGGGCCATCATCCTCACCTGGGCCCTGGTCGCCATCTTCGCCCCCGAGCTGGCGCCCCACCCGCCCAACCTGCAGTTCGGCCCGCTCAACGCGCCACCCTCCCACGTCTACCTGTTCGGCACGGACGAGCTCGGACGCGACGTGCTCAGTCGCGTCCTTTACGGCGCACGGCTGTCGCTGCCTCTCGCCGCCCTGCTCGTCGCTGTGGCGATGACCATCGGGTCCGTTCTAGGCGCCACAGCCGGGTTCTTCGGTGGCGTCGTCGATGCCGTCATCATGCGCATCGCCGACCTCGTGTTCGCGTTCCCGGGCATCATCCTGGCCCTGGCGGTGGCGGCCGCGCTCGGCGCCGAGCTGCGCAACGCCGTACTCGCCGTGATCGTCGTATCGTGGCCCTCGTACGCCCGGCTGTCCCGGGGGCTGGTGCTGGCGGCGCGCTCGTCCGAGTACGTCACCTCGGCCAGGCTCCTCGGTTCATCGGCCTGGCGCACGATGTGGGTGGAGCTCCGGCCCAACATCGCCGGGCCCATCTTCGTGCTCGCCGCCCTCGACATCGGCAACGCGGTGCTCCTCCTCTCTGGGCTCTCCTTCCTCGGCCTCGGTGCCCAGCCGCCGACGGCCGAATGGGGCTCGATGGTGGCCGAGGGTGCCCAAAACTTCAGCAGCTACTGGATCGGCCTGTTCCCCGGGCTCGCCATCCTCACCGTCGTGCTGGCCTTCAACTTCGTCGGCGACGCGCTGCGGGACATGCTCGACCCGCGTACAGCCCGGATGATCCGCAAGTGAGCGCCGACGGCTGGCCCACGGGCACGGGCGCCGTGCTCGAAGTCCAGGACCTCTCCGTGGCCCTGCGTACGTCGCACGGGATCCGCCGGGCCGTCAACGGCATCTCCTTCTCGATCGGCCAGGGGGAGATCCTCGGGATCGCCGGGGAGAGCGGCTCGGGCAAGACCCTCACGGCTCTGTCCCTGCTCGGCCTTCTCCCCCTCGGCGCGCGGACGTCGGGGAGCGTCCGCTTCGAGGGGCGAGAGCTTCTCGGCTTAAAGCGCCGCCAGCTGCGCGAGGTCCGGGGCAAGCAGGTGGCGCTGGTCTCCCAGGACCCGGCCACCTCGCTTCACCCCTTGCTCAGGATCGACGTCCAGATGACCGAGCACGTCCGGGCGCACCTCGGTTTCTCCAAGGAAAAGGCCCGCGAACGCGCCATCGAGATGCTAACGGCGGTGAGGATCCCCGATCCGGAGTCGGCGCTCTATGCCCACCCGCACCAGTTTTCCGGCGGCATGCGCCAGCGCATCGCCATCGCCATGGCGCTCGCCTGCGAGCCTCGCCTGCTCGTAGCCGACGAGCCCACGACGGCGCTGGACGTCACCGTGCAGGCCGGGATCCTGCGCCTTCTTGACCGGCTGCGGCGCGAACGGGGCGTGTCCGTCATGATCATCACCCACGACCTGGGGGTCCTGTCTAGCATTTCCGACCGGATCTGTATCCTGTACGGCGGCCGGGTGGCCGAGTACGGCGTGACCCCCGACGTGCTCGGCGCCCCTCGCCACCCCTATACCGAGGGGCTCATGCGGTCATTGCCGAGCGCATCAGCCAGTGGTGCCGCCATGGTGCCCATCCAAGGGTCGCCCCCGAGCCTCGACGCCATGCCCGACGGCTGCGCCTTCCATCCGCGCTGCGAATGGGCGACGGAGCGGTGCCGGACGGTCGTGCCCAACCTGCGCACCCTGGACGACGGCCGGCGACTGGCGTGCGATGTCGACCCCTTGCCGGCCGCCATGGCCGGTCCCGCACCGGTGGGCCGCTCATGACGACGCTGCTCGAGCTCAGCGGGCTGGACGTCTCTTATTTCCACCGGGGCCGGCCGCCCGTGCGGGCCGTTATGGGCGCGTCGCTGACCGTCGACGCCGGCGAGATCGTCGGCCTGGTGGGCGAATCTGGTTGCGGGAAGTCCACCCTCGGACGGGCGGCCGTCGGCCTCGTCGCCCCCAGCGCCGGCGAGGTCCGCTACCGCGGGGAGCCGGTGGAGATAGTCAGTCGGTCAGCGCGGCCCCCGAGGTTCCGCTCCCTGCAGATGGTATTCCAGGACCCTTATGCCTCGCTCAACCCGCGGCGCCGCGTAGGGCGCCAGATCGCCGACGCCATCCGTCTCGGTACCGGGGCCAAGCTCGATGACGAGGCGGCCTCGTCCCGGGTGGTCGTCCTGTTGGAGCGGGTGGGCCTGTCGGCCGCCGTCGCCCACCGTTACCCGCACGAGTTCTCCGGCGGGCAGTGCCAGCGCATCGCCATCGCCCGGGCCCTGGCCACCGAGCCCAGCTGCGTGGTGGCCGACGAGCCCATCAGCGCTCTGGACGCCTCCGCCCAGGCGCAGATAGCCAACCTGTTGGCCGGCATCGTCACCGAGTCCGGGCTCGGGATGCTGTTCATCTCCCACGACCTGTCGGTGGTGCGCAAGATCGCCGACCGCACCGTCGTGATGTACTTCGGGCGGGTGGTCGAGACCGGGCCTACCGGGCGCGTGTGGGCGGATCCGGCCCACCCTTACACCCGGGCCCTGATAGGCGCCATCCCCAAGCCCGGGGCGGGGTCGGCCCTGCCGTCCGAGCTGTCCGGCGACGTGCCCGACCCGGCTCGCCCGCCGACGGGCTGCCGGTTTCATCCCCGCTGCCCGGAAGTGATGGACCGGTGCCGGACCGAGGATCCGGCCCCCGTCCAAGTCGAGCCCGGTTGGCAGTCTGTCTGTTGGCGCAGCCAGCCCCGCGACCACACGCCTCCTGACCAGATGCTCGGACCGGTGACGTCCCGATGAACCTTCACGACCTCCAGGACAGGGCCGATGACCTCGACCGGCGTTTTTGGGCATGGCGAGCGGTGCAGGCGCCGCGCTCGAGAGACGACCTGCCCCGGCTGGACCGGCCCGTGGGCTGGTCCCCGGCCTGGAGCGCGGCGGACGTCGCCACCTATCGCGACCGCCTGGGTGCCTTCGCGGCCGAGCAGGCGGCTCTCCTCGCCGCCTTCGCCGCCGAGCACGCCGGCGTTCTCAGTGGTGAGGCCGGTCTTGGCAGTGGTAAGGCGGGGCCTGAGGCCCGCCGCACCGAGGTGGACATGCGCCTCATCGGTTCGGCCATCGCCCGCGCCCGGTTCGAGATCGACGTCCTGCGGCCTTGGCAGCGCGACCCGTGGTTCTATCTCGACCAGACCATCGGGACCGTCTACGACCTTCTCCTACCCCTTCCGCCGGTCGACGACGGGCGCTGTGCCGAGCTCATGGCGCGGCTGGCGTCGTTCGAGGCCACCCTGGAGGCGGGCCGGCGCAACTGCACCGGGGAGCTGGCGTCGGAGCTGGGGGCGATGGCACACGAAGTGGCGCCCACGGCGGGCGCCGACCTGGTCCGGAGCCTGGCCGAGCTCACACCCTTCGTCGGCGCCCAGTGGCCCGCCCGGATCGAGCAGGCCGGCCGGCCCGCCGCCGCCGCCCTCGATGGTTACGCCCGATGGTTGGCGAGCGCCCTGTCGGGAGCGCAGCCCCTGCGGGGGGCCGGGGAGCCGTCGTTCGCCCGCTACGTCTACGAGGTCGCCCTGCTCCCCTTCACGCCGGCCGAGCTCCTGGCCGCGGGCCGACAGGAGTGGGACCGGTCGGTCGCCTTCGAGCTGTTCGAAGAGCACCGTGCGGCTGACGCCCCCTGGCCGGCACTGCCCGCCAGCGCCGCCGTCCAGGCCGGCGCCCAAGCGTTGCTCGAGGGTGAGGTCCGGAGCTATTACGAGGCCCACAACCTGTTGAGCCAGCCGGTCACGCTGCGGCATTACCTGAACGCACCGCGGCCGGCCTACCTGGAGCCGCTCCGGTGGCTGGGCGTAAGCGACGACCTCACCGGCCCCGACCGCCTGGACGAGGACAGCGTGAGTTACGTCCCCGTGCCGGGACCGGACCTGCCCTACTTTTACCGGGCCAACGCCGCCGACCCGCGTGCCGGCATTGCCCACGAGGGAGCGCACTACCAGCAGCTGGCCCTGTCCTGGGCCAACCCGCGCCCGGCCCGGCGTCACTTCTACGACTCGTGCCCCAACGAAGGCCTCGCTTTCTACAACGAGGAGATGCTCACCCAGGCCGGGCTGTTCGATGATGCCCCCGCGACGAGGCGGATCATCTACAACTTCATGCGGCTGCGCGCCCTGCGGGTCGAGGTCGACGTGCGCCTCGCCCTCGGGGAGCTCTCGATCGACGACGCCGGCGCGTTGCTCCAGCACAGGGTCCCGATGGACCCCGAGACGGCGAGGGCCGAAGCCGCCTTCTTCGCCGCCACCCCCGCCCAGGGGCTTTCGTACACGGTGGGCAAGTTCCAGCTCATGCGGCTGCTGGCGGACGTACGTACCCGGGAGGGGCCCTCGTTTTCGCTGCGCGAGTTCCACGATTGGTTGTGGTGCAACGGCAACGTCCCCTTCGCCCTGCTCCGTTACGAGCGCCTCGGGGACCGGTCCGAGCTCGAGCGGGCCGACGAGTTGCTGGCCCGCTACGGCACTTAGCCCTAACGGCGCCCGGCCGTCGCCTCCCTGATAGCCGGCAGCACCCGGGCCCCCAAGAGCTCGAGGCCACGATCGGCACTGGTCCCGTGGGGCGTGCCGAACTCGACCCGGTCCGCCCCCGCCCCGAAGACGGCGATGGCGTGCTCGGCGACGGC
>CAYZVQ010000252.1:0-7552 GCA_964481925.1 uncultured Acidimicrobiaceae bacterium | reverse complement strand
CGGGCACTGACATGCTGAGCGAGTGCGCCCGGACGGGTGAGCCCGCCATTTTGCAGCGATTGTCGGAGGAGGCCATCGCCGCCGGTGCCCGGGACGACAAGGACCTGGTGTTGCTGCGTAAAGTGGGCCTCGGTTCGCTTGCCATGGTGCCGGTTCGTGCCGGTGCCAAGGTGGTCGGCGTGCTCAGCTTCGCCAACAGCGTGGGGCGGTTCATTTCCGACGAGGACCTGGCCGCCGCCCGCCGCCTGGCGGACGAGGCCGGCACAGCCCTGGCCCGGACGGACCGGGGGACCTGAGCAGTACGGACATCCAAGAGGGACGGACAGCCAAGAACGTCCCGGAACGGAGGAGCGGAAATGAAGAGCCCTTACGACGAGGCCGCGGCGGGCGGTGGGCACGACATCGACGCTCTGGTGGCCGCCATGACGCTCGACGAAAAGGCGGCTCTGACCGCGGGTGTCGACAATTGGCACACTGCCGCCATAGGTCGTCTCGGCATCCCCGCGGTCAAGATGACCGACGGGCCCAACGGCGCCCGCGGTAGTACCGGCAGCGACCACCTGAGCTCGACCCCCTCGGTCTGCATCCCCTCCGGCTCCGCCCTCGGAGCGACATGGGACCCCGACGTCGTCGGGGCGGCCAGTGCCGCGGTAGCCCGTCAAGCCCGCCAGAAGCATGCGCGCGTGTTGTTGGCGCCCACCGTCAACCTTCACCGCCACCCGCTTTGGGGCCGTAGCTTCGAGTGTTTTTCCGAGGACCCTTACCTGAGCGGGAAGCTGGCGGCGGCCTACATAGTGGGCGCCCAGGCCGAGGGCGTTATGGCCACGGTCAAGCACCTCGTCTGCAATGAGACCGAGCACGAACGACGTATGTGCTCTTCTGAAGTCGAAGAGCGCGCTCTGCGGGAACTGTACCTTTTGCCCTTTGAGATGGCCGTGCGGGAGGGCGGCGTCCAGGCCGTCATGACGAGCTACAACCGGCTGAACGGTGGCTATCTGGCTGACAACGCCTACCTGCTCACGACGGTGCTGCGGGGCGAGTGGGGCTTCGACGGGATCGTGATGACCGACTGGTGGGCGGTGGCCTCGACCGAAGAGGCGGCAGAAGCGGGCCTCGATATCGAAATGCCCGGGCCGGGGCGCTCCTTCGGGCCGGCGTTGGCGCGCGCCGTCAACGAGGGCCGGGTCAAGGAACAGTTCGTGGACGAAAAAGCGCACCGGCTCCTGACCGCGTTCGACCGGGTGGGGGCCTTCGAAGACCCGCCCGAAGGGCCCGAACAGCCGGGCGACCATCCCCGGGACCGGGAGGTGGCGCGCCGGGCCGCCATCGAGGCGATGGTCCTACTGAAGAACGATGGCCTCCTACCTCTTGACCTGGGCACGGTACGAAAGGTGGCGTTGGTCGGGCCGGGCGCGGAGAAGTTGGCCATCATGGGCGGTGGTAGCGCCCGGGTCCGTGCCCATTACGACCTGTCACTGCTCGAAGCGCTGAGCCAGCGCCTGGGCCCAGAAGTGGAGGTGACGTTCGCGACCGGGTGCCGGCTGGCTCGGGGGAAGGACGACGCCGGCGCCGGGGCGGGCCCAGGAGCATCGATCGGGGAGGCGGCCGAGATAGCCCGCGGCAGCGATGTGGCCATCGTCGTCGTGGGCACCAACGACTTTTGGGAAAGCGAGAGCTACGACCGCACGAGCATGGACCTGCCCGGCGAGCAGGAGGAACTGGTCGAGCGGGTGCTAGAGGCCAATCCCAGGACGGTCGTGGTCCTGAACACGGGGTCGCCTGTCACCGTCCCGTTCGCTGGTCGGGCGGCAGCGCTTGTCCAGTGCTGGTTCGGAGGCCAGGAGCTGGCCAACGCGCTGGTCGACGTATTGGTCGGCGACGCGGAGCCCGGCGGTCGCCTCCCCGTGACCCTGCCGCAGCGCATACAGCACACGCCGGCGTTCGGGCGGTTCCCGGGCGAGGCCAGCCAGGTGCGCTACGGCGAAGGCATCCTTGTCGGTTACCGCTGGTACGAAGCGCGCCAATTACCGGTCAGCTTTCCCTTCGGGCACGGTTTGTCCTTCACGACCACGCGCATCGGCCCGGTCCGCGCCGGCCAGCGTCGGCTTGGCCGCGGTGGGAGGGTCACGATCGAGGTGGACGTCGAAAACATCGGCTCGCGCCCCGGCGCCGAGGTGGTCCAGTTGTACGTGGCCCCGCCCGACGGTGGCGAGCTCGCGCCCGGTGGCCGGTTGCGCCCCGTCAAGCAACTCAAAGGCTTTGCCAAGGTCCGTCTCGCCCCGGGGGAGTCAACAACCGTGCAACTGGAACTGACCGAGCGCAGTTTTGCGTACTGGGACGTGGCGGACACCGCCTGGCCTGAGCTCCTGGAGCGCAACGAGGGCAGGGACCGTGACGGTTCGGCGCACGCGCTGCACCGGGGTGAAGCCGGCTGGTACGTCGACGCCGGCACTTACGAGATCCAGGTCGGCCGCAGCTCGGCCGATATATCCGGCCGGGCCGAGATCGAGGTGGAGGGCAGCCCCGAGCCGTTGGGCCCGACGTCGCCCCCCGGCTGAGCCGGAAAATCCCCGCCGTTTTAGGTGCTTTCGGCACCACTAATGGCGCGCCATCATCGGCCGCCGTTGCACCAGGTGCCGAATGGTTGAATTTTCGGCCGGCGGCAGTTATGGTTAGGGACCCAGAGCGACCGTATTTGGCCTCCGGGAAAGGAGCTTGGGTTATATGAAGGCTCATGGCTCTTCTCGGCTGAGGCCGAGAGGGTTCCCAATGGTGGTCGCAGCTGTCTCGGTGACGGCTTCGATCTCCGGCGTCGGCCTGTGGGTTGGTTACTCGAGGTCCAGCTCACAGCCGACGCCCGGCGGAGCTGCGAAGGCGGGCGCGACCAGTCCCGCCCCTGGGACGGTCGCGGTCCTGGCGCCCGGGTTGGCGGCCGTTGTCTCCGGTGCAGAGCGCCTCGGGCCCCTGGCCTCTACCACTTTCGTCAATCTTTCGTTAGGGCTGAAATTGCGTGACGTAAGCGCACTGGACCGGCTGCTCAACCAGGGCAAGACAGTGCCGGCGGCGGAGTACGACGGGCATTTCGGGCCCGCCCCTGGCTTGGTCCGCTCAGTCGAGGGCTGGCTTCGTAGCCAAGGCCTGCGCGTCGCCTGGGCGCCAGGGGACTCTGTGCTGGAGGCCCGGGGCTCGGCCGCAGCGGCCGAAAAGGCTTTTTCTGTTTCGATCAGCCGCTATCGCCTGAAGATCCCGGGCCGTCCGGGCTGGACGGATTTTTTCGCACCTGACGGGCGACCGACCCTACCATTGACGGCGGGTACGGTGGTATCTTCCGTGCTCGGCCTGGACGATTACTCGGTCGGGGCGGATCCCAGGCTGAGTACCGGGGGAAATTGCCAGGGCCCATCCGGGCCGGAGGGTGTGGGCGGCTTCACTCCGGCGGAGGTGGCAGGGTTTTATAATTTCGAGCCCCTGTACAAGGCCGGCCTCACCGGGGCCGGTCAGACCGTTGTGTTCATGGAGACCGACGGGTTCCAGGCATCCGATCTGCAAGGCTTTGCTAGCGGGTTCGGCTTGCCGCCCTTCGAGGTGGTCGGCCCCAACGTCAACCAGGCGTGGGGCACTACGGCCGCGCAACCTGTCCAAGGCTGCGAGTCGGAAACCGAACTGGACCTCGAGATCGTGCACTCCATGGCGCCCGGCGCCCAGCTGGTGGTCTACGAAGCGGGGGCGCCGAGCACGGGCTATTTGCTGAGCGACGTCGAGCTTTCCTTGCAGTCCGCCGTAAAGGCCTACCCGCACGCCGTGTTCAACCTCAGCCTGGGATGGTGTGAGGACGCCGCCTCGGCTGAGCAGTTCGACGGCCTGTTCACGCAGTTGGTGGCGAGCGGTGGCACGGCCTTCGTGTCTTCAGGGGACAACGGGGCCTACGCGCGCGGCTGTACGGGGCACCAGCTCAGTACCCAGGAGCCGGCGGACAGCCCCCACGCCGTCGCCGTGGGCGGGACCACGGCGCATTTAGGCGTTGGGTCGACATACGGCCAGGAGGCTTCCTGGGGCGAGCCCTTTGAGCAGTGGGGCGCCGGCGGGGGCCTGAGCGTGGTGTTCAAGCGGCCGAGCTGGCAGGTGGGCGTCGGTGTCTCCAACCAGTACTCCAATGGCATGCGGGAAATACCGGACGTCTCGGCCATCGCCGACGGCAACACGGGATGGGACGTCTTCGAGGGCGGCGCGTGGTCGCTGGTCGGAGGGACGTCGGCTGCTGCTCCGCTGTGGGCAGCTCTCGGCGCGCTCACCGACCAAGCGCTAGCCCAGCGTAATCTCGGCCAGATCGCCTTCGCCGATCCTGCACTTTACGATTTCGGTGCCAACCCGGCGCACTTCCCGGGACGAGCGTTCCATCCCGTCACCGAAGGCACGAACCTCTACTACGCCGCCACTTCGACGGGTTGGAACTACGGCACGGGCTGGGGCACGCCCAACGCTGCGGCAGTGGCTGACGACTTCATCGCTTACGAAAGGGGTACGCGTTGAGCGCCGGAGAGCCGACCATAGCGCCGGTCCCTCCGCGGTTCTGCCGGCACTGTGGCGCGCCCCAGAGGCCGAATGCGCGGTTTTGCCATCATTGTGGCGCAGCACTGGCCGCACCTTCTCTGGCCCCACCTTCTGGCGCCGTCCCTTCGGTGGCGCCCGCCGTCTCCTACGGCATGCCCGCGGCCCCCGCCCCTTATCCTGTGATGGGCCCCGTCCTCCCGGCCGCGCCCGCCGCCAGCACTGTGCCGGTGTACGGCACCGCCCCCGCCTACGCCACCCCCCCGGCCTACGGCACCGCCCCGGCCTACGGCACCGCCCCGGGCGCTGGTCCGCCCCAGTGGCCACAGGCGGGCCTGCTCACGGGGCAGGTGGCCAGGGGACGGGCGCGCAAGAGCTGGTTCTCCCGGCTCCCGGCGCTCGCCAAGCTCGCCATTGTCTTCGGGGCCCTCGTGATCATCGGTGGCGTTATCCAGGCCGCGTTGCCCTCGCCGCCCGGGTGCACGTTTTCCTGCATTGCCATAAGCGGTCCTCTGCAGCCCGCCGGAAAGACGTTCACCAGCCAGCTTTTCTCCTTCCAGTACTCGAGTGGTCTCTCCGTGGTGACGCCGAGCAAATTGGGCTCAGTCGTAACTCTCAATGACAACAACGGTGGCCCTGCCTACATCTGGGCCGGACAGGGCCAGGAACAGCCTTCGGGGCTAATATCCCAGTTCGAACAGAAGGTGGCGAGCGGTATTCCTGTTGAGCAGGTGCAGGACCTCGGGCAGATCTTCGGGGCGGAAATTGGTTTTACCCCCGGGAGCGGTGAGTTTTACTCCGGCCAGATCCAGCAGCAAAACGGGGAGGACCTACCGGTCGGGATCGGTATAGTCGCCGCTCAGTCCGGTGACACCTGGGCGGTCATAGCCGTGCTGACGACGTGTTATGACGCGCAGAACGCCCAACTGGAGGCGTGCAGCGAGCAGGACTTCGATAGCCAGCAAGAGGGCCTGGCCGGCGGTAACGACTACGACGACGTGCTGGCTCGCTGGCATTGGGCGGGCTGATGGCCACAGGCACTGAGCACAACGCAAGGAGAAGAGTTATATGACCCAGTGTGAGCATTGCGGGAGGGACACCCCCGACGAAGCTTTCTGTACCTGGTGCGGGGCTCACCGCCTGGGCACAGGTACCGACGCCCGGGCCCGGCGCAAGGACTATGCCGCGCATACGGGGGAGCACGTCAGCCAGCCCAGCGTGGTCACCACTCTTTTCCCGCACCTGCCCCGGCACCGCGTGCACGAGTTCCGCTGGGGGCTCGTGGGCGGGCTCGCCGTCGTCGTCGCCCTCGTCGGGGGAGGCCTGATCGTCGCCGCGCTCCTGGCCTCAGCGGTGCTCGTGCCGACGCTGTATCTCGTCTACCTATATGAGGCTCAGGTCTACCGGGACGAGCCGGCCAAGGTCCTGGGCCTGACCATGGCCGCGGGCGTCGTGCTGGGCGTCGTGGTGACGATAATTGCGGACGCCATCTTAAACGAGTCGTCGCCGCTCAAATTATCCCCCGGCGCCGGGTTTATCGTCGGGTCCTGCATTGTGCTCCCCCTAATACAAGAAGTCCTAAAGCCTCTGCCCGTAATGGTGCTACGGGGCCGGGGCAAGTTTTCCGAGACGATCGACGGTTTGACGTTCGGCGTGGCCGCAGGTCTGGGCTTCGCCGCGGCCGAGACCATAGTGCAGTTTTCCAAGGTCATAGCGACCGAGCCTGTGCACACCTCATCGGCCAACTGGCTTTTCCCCGTGCTCGGGGTTTGCATCCTTACGCCGTTGCTCCAGGGGACATGTACCGGGGTGATAGTGGCGGTGCTATGGAGGCCGGGCCGTCTGGGCAACCCCCTGTACCTGATCGGTTTGCCCGTCGCCTTCGGCGGGCACGTGCTGTACTCGGCAATAGCCCAAATCCTCCAAGACAACAACGTCAACGCCGCCACCATCCTCTTCTTCCAGGCCGCCGTGGTCGGAGGGATGCTCGTCTACATCCGCTATCTGGTCCACGCCGCTCTGCTCGACGAAGCCCAGGACTTTGGTTTCCAGGTCGTCACGTGCCCTCACTGCCGCCAGACGGTGGGTGCGGCGGGTTTCTGCCCGAAGTGCGGATGCGCGGTATCGGCTGGGCCCCGTAACGCGGTCGCGGTCCCGCAAGGCAGCGTCGCTCCGCTGGGGCCGCCCACGGGCTCGCCCTCTGGTGGGCCCGTCGCCGGGCCGGCTCCGGGAGGCGCCGGTGCCTAGCGCCTGCCCTCGATGCGGGTTGCCCGTCCCTGACGGTTCGCAGTTTTGCGAGAACTGCGGCGCGGCCCTGGTGGGCTCTGGGCCGCCGGCGCCGGGTGGGCCCGCCGCGCCCGTCCCGGCACCTCCGGGCCCCGAGGTGGCGCCGCCGGCCCAGCCGTACCCGCCCGTCCCTACGGTGCCGCCTGCCGGAGGGTACCCACCCGTGCCGCCGCCGACAGAAGGGTACCCGGCTGTCCCCCCGGCCGCTCCCGTCCCTCCTCCGGTGCCGGGGGGGTACTACCCCTCAAGCGGAGCGCCGGGCGGGCCCGGCGGACCTCCGGGGGGAGGCGGCTACTACCCTTCTCCTCCCGGTCCGACACCCCCAGGCCACCCCCGGGGCCGGCTCAACGCCGTCGGCATCAGCGCGGCAGTGGGGGGCGTCCTGGTGCTGGCCGTGGTAGCCGGGCTCGTCGTGCCGAAGTTGATCTCCCACAACCCGACGCCCACGACGGTGCCCAATGCGCCACCGGGAGGAAGCGTCACTACCACTACTTCGCCTTCCAGCCCGACCACCACGGCGGTGGCTCCGTCTACAACGCTGGCCCAGGCCGGCACGACGACCTCGCCGCCGGCAACCGTTGCACCGACTACATCGCCTCCGGCGACCGCCGCGTCCACGACTACGCCCCCCGTGACCGGTGCACCGACTACATCGCCTCCGGCCCCCGCGACGACTGCGCCCGCCCCCGCGACGACTACGCCCGCCCCCGCGACGACT
>CAYZVQ010000251.1:0-7581 GCA_964481925.1 uncultured Acidimicrobiaceae bacterium | reverse complement strand
CTGGTCGAGGAACCTAAGATCCCGAGGGCTTGTAATAGTTAGCTCCGGGTGCGGTCTTGCACGTACAACTACCCTGTTTAAGAGGGCGGTTGCTCTTGTTGAAGCTCGCGAGAATACACGCCTACAGTGTATCACCGCGATACTGAACAAAGTGCTCTGGCCAGCCGGCGTGGCAATCGGCGCTCAGGCTCTAATCGGTGCAGCCTAAACGGGTACGCCTAAACCCCGCGGCCCATCCAGGTCGCCAGGTCGGCCTCGTTGCCCTCGGCGTCGGCCAGCGTCCACCACGCCGGCGCGTGCTCGTCGCTGACCAAATGGCCCCCGGCGGCTATGGCGGCCGCAACGCGCCCCTCGGCTTGGTCGTGCGGCACGGAGATGTCGACGTGGACGCGGTTGCGTTGAGGGCGGGGCGCGTCCATGTGCTGGAACCACAACGACGGCCCCCGGCCGCGGGGATCGAGCAGGTCTTCGTCGCCTACCTGGCGGTAACCGAGCACGGCCCGCCAGAAGGGGACCACGTCGGGGCCGACCAGCGCGTCGATGGCGATCTGGACGTCCTGGACGTCGGCCGGTGCGGCCGGGACGCCCAGCCGGCGCGCCGCCTCCGAGATCTGGCGGGCGAGGCCCACGTCACGCTCGCTCAGCCCGTCGATGTCGTGTGTCCATAGGCGCACCGTCACGCCCCTGTAGCGCAGGTCGACATCGGGGTGATGGTCGGCGGCGTCGGCCAGGCCGCCAATGGCGTCCACCAGGGCGACGCCCGCGGCGAACGACCCGGTACGGAAGTGGGCGCAGGCCCCGCTGAACAGCGCCCGCCAGTCCTCGACGCCGGCGGACTCGTGGAACTGGCGCGCCGTGATGCGCTCGGTCATGCCCCAAACCTATCCTCGGCCCTATCTTCGGGCCTATCCTCTTGGCGGTCGGTGCGACCGGGCCCGGTCATCGCGCGTCGCGCCATCCGGCCAGCCAGGGCTCGACCATCTCTTCCCACCCGTCAGGCAGAGACCGGGCCCTCTCGATACGCTGCAGGCGTCGTTCGGTGAGGGAGGGCGCGGCTGCGGCGGCCAGCGCATAGGCGAGCTGGCCCGGGTTGCGCCCGGTCCAGGCCGCTCGCACGTACCTCCCGGCCGCCCGCCCCCTTCGCCCCCCGGCCACGTGGCGCCGAGCCGCCTCTTGTTCCCAGCGGGCCCGGTAGCCGCGGCTGGGTGGCCCGCTGTCGGGGAAGTAACGGGCCCTCACCACCGTCGCGCTCGCTACCTGTGCCCGTACGTTGGCCGAGGTCTGGCCGTCCCAGACCCGGTAAGCCACCAGGGGCAGGTCGACGTAAAGCAGCGGGGAGGCCTGGGCCAGGCGCAGCCACAGGTCCCAGTCCTCGCAACCCGGTACGTCGAGGTTGAAGCCTCCGGCGGCGACCACCATCTCCAGTGAGGCCAGAGTGGACGAGGAGCCCGCCGGGACCCGCTGCTCTTCGCTCAGGAGGTAGACCATGTCGGAGGACGGTACGACCGTCCCCCCGGCCGGGACCAGCGGGTCCTGGCGCAACCGGGCGGCCCAGCGCACGTGCAGGTCAGGTCCTACGTGCACGCAGGCGGTGGCCGACCACCTGGCGCCCGGGTTGGCCCCCAGGGCGGCGAGCTGGTGTTCCAGCTTCGTCGGCGCCCATATGTCGTCGTTGTCCAGGAAGGCGACCCAGGGTGCGCCCCCGGCTGCTTCGAGGCCGGCGTTGCGGGCGGCGGCGGCGCCGCAGGGGCCGCCGAGGGCCACGAGCGTTACCCGGGGGTCGGCGAGAGCGGTGACCGCGTCCGCCGTGCCGTCAGTCGAGCCGTTGTCGACCACCACGCAGCGGACATCGCCGTAGGTCTGGTCCAGTACGGACTTCACGGACTGGACCACGAGGTCGCGCCGGTTATGGGTGGGTATGACCACCACGACCGTGCCGTGCTGCACTAAATACTCGGGCTCGTCACGAGGATTTTCCTCACTTCACCGGTTCCCTTGTCCATCATGTGTTTGTCCACCATGTCGACGGATGTCTTTAGCGCACCCGAGGACTGCCGGGAGCCCGCCACAGTCTCCCAGTTCAACGAGCGAAAAACACGGGCCGGCGGCTGGGCCCAATAGAACTTTACCCCGTTCGCATTCGTCAAACCTATAGCGGGATAATACTTCTCCCGGGCCACCGGCGCCGGACCGCGGTCCACAATAGTGGTGAATACGCACGTGCGCCGCTTGCCCGGATTGCGCCGGCATGGTACCAATTTCCATGGTCCCGTTGGTCCTGTGCATCGACGTCGAACCGGACGCCCACGTATTTGCGCCCGGCCAGTCCTCGCCCTGGACCGGGTTCGAGAACATGCTGAAACTGGCGGCCGCCCTTCGTCGCCGCCTCGGGGAAGCAACCGGTAAACCGGCCCATTTTGGCTGGTCGTTGCGCATAGACCCCCAGATCGCCATGGGTTATGGTTCGCCGGCTTACATAGCCGAAAAGTACCGCGCTCAACTCGATGACCTGGCCGGCGCCGGTGACGCCATTGGCGTCCATCCCCACGCCTGGCGCTGGGACCCGGTACGCCAGGTGACGGTCGCCGACCACGCCGACAAGCAATGGGTCGACGGCTGTACCGAGCTGGCGGTGGGCTCTTTCCGCACGATCTTCGGCCGGGCGCCGGACTTCCACCGCTTCGGTGCCCAGTACATGAGCACTGCGACCATGAACCTCCTGCGCCGCCTGGGGGTGGCCATCGACCTCACGGTCGAGCCGGGTGAGGGGCCCGACCGCGACGCCCAGCTCCCGGGCACGGTGTGGACGGGGCGGACCGGGGATTTCCGCCAGGCCCCGACCGCCGCCTACCGGCCCAGCCCCGCCGACTACCTGCAGCCCGACGATGACGATGCGGGAGAGGGCGGTCTTTGGGAGCTGCCCCTGACATCGTCGAGCCGCAGCCGCTTCCCCGGCCCGCCTCACCGTCTCCGTTCCCGGTTGCGCCACCCCCTCCGGTCCGCCCGCAACCTGGCCCGGCGCCTGTCCCCGGCCGGCGGGACACCCGGTCAGCCGGACCATCGGTTGCTGGCCATGTGGCTCGACTGGCCCGATCCCCGGCACTTCTGGGACGCCGCCTTCGAGGCCGCCTCCGGCCCACAACCGCCGTACCTGGCGTTCGCCATCCGCACCGACACCGGGTCCGACCCGGTACTGCGCCGCACCTTCACCAGGGTCATGGACGCCCTGATGGAGGACAAGAGGGTGGGCGACCTCGGCTTCGTGACGCCGGCCGAGGCCCTGGCCCAAATGGGCCTGGCCACGCCCACATAGCCCCACTGGATTTCCCGGTCCAGGTCACGCCATTTCCAGGTGCAGGTCACGCCGGCCATCGGCCAGCATGTACCCATGGATCTCGCCGAAGCCAACGAGTTTGTCGACGCCTGGTTGCGGGCCTGGAACGACCACGACCTCGACAGGGTGCTTGAGCACTTTACCGACGACGTCGTCTTCACGTCGCCCGTCGCCGCCCAGATCCTCACCGGCAGCGGGGGCGTGGTCCACGGCAAGGCGGCCCTGCGCCAGTACTGGAGCGAAGGGCTCAGGCGCATCCCGGACCTGCACTTCGAGGTCGTCGGCGTGTACCTGGGCGTCGATGTCCTCGTCATCAACTACCGCAACCAGGGGGGCGTCCTCGTGAACGAGGTGCTGGGCTTCGACGGCCCGCGGGTCGGTTGGGGCCACGGCACGTACCTGAGCGGAGGGGCCAACCCGGCCGGCGCGAGGCCCTAGCTCGGCCTCGTGCCAGGCCAGGCCGACGCCCCATCCACCCCCTGCTCAGGGCAAGCCGGGCCCCGTCGCCCCCCCGTGCTCCCGGAGCGGCCCCACCTCGAGGCCGCTCGCCTGCCACCGCTCAGCCAGGACCGGGAGGGCCGCCAGGGTGTTCTTCCAGCTCCCCCGGGCAGAGGTGCAGTCGGAATCGTGGAGCAGGACGGTGGCGCCCGGCACCAGGGTGGCGGTGACGTCCTCGACCACCGACTCGGGCGTGGCCCCTTCGCGCCAGTCCCGGCCCCAGCTGGTCCACAACACCGGTTGCAGCCCCGTTGCCCGGGCGGCGGTGAGCGTCGAGGCCGAAAGCGCCCCGTAGGGCGGACGGAGCCAACGCATGGGCTGGCCGGTCAGCTCACCGAGAAGGTCCCGGGCGGCGGTGACGTCTCGCCGCGTCCACTGCCGCCCCCGGAGCAGGTGATTGGAGTGTACGTAACCGTGCACGGCGACCTCGTGGCCTCGCCGAACGACCTCGGCGGCGAGATCGGGATGAGCGGCGGCCATGCGCCCGAGCATGAAAAACGTCGCCCGCCAGCCCAGCTCGTCGAGGGCGTCGAGGAACGCCGGCGTCGAGCCGGGGTCGGGGCCGTCGTCGAAGGTGAGCGCCACATGGCCGGGAGCGCCGACGCCCGCCAGGGAGGGCGCCCAGCGGATACGACCTCGGCGCACGCTGGACGCGGCGGGCAGCACCTGGGCCAGGCCCACGAGCGCCATCGGCCCGGCGACGCCGATGGCGACAGCCGCGGCGGGTTTCACTGGAGCCAGCTGAACGAAACGCTGCCCAGTTGCTGACCGGCCAGCTGGGCACGCACATTGTCGAGCAAAGTGGTGAGCTGGGCCGGGCTGAACAGTAGGCCGTTCACGACATAGATGTGGCCCGACTGCATGAGCGGGACGCCCAGCTCCTGGCGGGGGAACGGCCCGCTCGGGGCCAGGGGCAGGGTGACGTTGGGGACCACCATCATGAGATGGGCGGAGCTGGCGTCCACCAGGTCGAAGGCGCTGATGCTGCGGTCCGGGCACAGGGCGTCGACGGGTTGGTGGACCAGCTCCGAAAGCACCTGGGCCGATTGTGAATCGGAAAGGGCCTGGCTCCAGGGCGCGGCGGAGCGCCCCAGCGCGGCCGGTCCGGCGGCCGTGCCGCCACTTTCGACGTCGATGCCTTTGTTGAGCAGGGCGTGCACGGCGCCGAGGGCGCTCATGGCGGTGTTCTCGTCCACCACCGCGCTGGCATCGAGTGCCACCAGGTCCTGGCGTACTACCGGGTCGACGAGCTCGGCCGGGCCCAAGCGGACCCCGAGGTAGACGGCGTTGGTCACGCCCGGCGCGGGGTGGGCCACACCGGCCCCCGCGGCCGCGGCGACGCCTACGCCGGTGGTGAGGCCCAACCAGGCCAAGGCCCCGACGAACACGGCCGTGGCCCCGGTGCGGGCCACCGCGACGACCGGGCGGAGGCGGGGCCGCGGCCATGCGCCCACCACGGCCAGGTCGGAGACCGCCTCGGCGGCATCGCCCGAAAAGAGGCGGGCGGCGGCGGCGAGCTGCGCCTCCCGGGCCGGGCCCGGCCGTCCCAGCCGGACCAGGCTGTCCACCAGGTCGGCGCCGTCGCGGGCCACGTATGTGACGCCGGCGGCGGACATGGCGGAGGCGCTGTTGCGCCCGTGGCCCGGGATGGGGTGGAAACTGACGAGCGGGAGACCGGCGGCCATGGCCTCCAGGGACGTGAGGCCACCGGCGTTCTCCACCAGGACGTCACAGGCCGTCATGAGCCCGGCCATGTCGTCGGTCCAGCCGAGCACGGCAGCCCGGTAACCCTTGGCCTCGGCCAGGTCTTCGAGGTGACGGCGCAGGGCGTCGTTGCGCCCGCACACCACCACGGGCACGAGCCCGGGCCGGGTGGCCACCAGCTCGAAGGTCTCGCGTACCGCCCCGACGCCCCACGAGCCCGAGGAGATAAGGACCGCCAAGTCCCGCTGGCGCAGGCCGAGCTTGGCCCGCTGCGACGCCCGTCGGGGCCGGGCCGTGGAGAACTGGGGGCCCACCAGAGGAGCGCACGGCAGGCTGGGCCGGCCCGTGTGCCGGGCCACGTTGGCCACCGTCCAGGGGTGGACGGCCAGGTTGAGGTCGACGCGGGTGTGTGCCCAGAAGGGGTGGTAGCCGAAGTCGGTTATGAAGTTGACGGCCGGGACGCGCAGCCCGGCGCGCCGGTGCCAGGGCCGGCGGTGCTGCGCCCGGCGGCGCATGTCGCCCAGGACCTGGGTGGCGATCGGGAAGGTCGAAACGACCACGTCGGCCCGGGACTCGCGTACCCAGCGCAGGACCTTGCGCCGGGTGAAGAAACTGAGGAAACGGGTCAGGGGGACAAGAAGCAGGGGCACCCAGAACCAGATCTGGAACGCCAGCTCGTACGCCCACGGGGCGTGGCGCAGTTCGGCCTCGTAGCCTTTGCTGAGCGCCTTGCCGATGCCCAGGGGAGCCGCTTCCAGGAAGTCCTGGATGGTCACGTCGTGGCCCGAAGCCTTGAGGCGGCGCGCCAGTTCTCGAGCGTTACCTGCGTCGCCGGCCCCCACCGTGGCCGAGACGATGAGTACGCGTAGCGGCTGAGAATGCCACTTCACTCTTTGAAGCCTAATGGAGACCACTGACCGTCCTCTAAAGCACCATGCCTACACCCTGCCGCCCGACCGGTCCGGGACCCCCCTTTGGTGGGCACGGCCGCCCTTCAAGTTCGGGACCGGACCGACCGTTAACCGAGTAGGCGAGCCCCGGCGCACAGGAGGAAAACCAGGTCAGATGAGCGGTCAGGCCCCGCGGTTCTCCGCTGCACGGGCCATACCGGGGACGGGCTAGGTGGCCCGGTCGGACCGGTGGCGTTCCCACCCGGTCCTCGGCACGGTGCTGTCCGTCGCCGCCGTCGCCGTGCCCTTCGTCCTGTCCGTTGCCGCCGCGGTGACGGCGGGGCGCGTCGTCCCCCACCGGCATGGCCTGATCAACCAAGGGCTCTGGTGGGAGGCCGTGCTGGCCGCGTCGATGCTCGCCTTCCTCGGCGCCGACCGGCTGTGCCGGCGCCTTCTCCCCCTGGCCGCATTGCTGAAGATGACCATGCTCTTCCCCGACCGGGCCCCCAAGCGCCTGAAGGTGGCCTGGCGGGCGGGCCTGACCAGGGACCTCGAGCGCCGGGCCCGGGCGGACGTGGCCGGCGACGGCGCCCGCCCCTCGGTCCCCTCGTCGGTGGCCGAGGAGATCCTTTCCCTGGCGGCCTCGCTCAGCCGTCACGACCGGAAAACGCGTGGCCACTCCGAAAGGGTCCGGGCCTTCACGGACATGATCGCCGACGAGCTCCACCTCCCCCTCGCCGACCGTGACCGGCTGCGGTGGTCGGCCCTGCTCCACGACGTCGGCAAGTTGTCCGTGCACCCCCACATCCTGAACAAGGAGAGCAAGCTCGACGAGGAGGAATGGAAGGAGATCCGCAGTCATCCCCTGGAGGGCCGGCGCCTCATCGCCCCGCTGGCTGCCTGGCTTGGTCCATGGAGCTTGACGATCGAGCAGCACCACGAGAACTACAACGGCTCGGGGTACCCGTTCGGGTTGTCGGGGGACCAGCTCTCGCTCGGGGCCCGCATCGTCTCGGTGGCGGACGCCTTCGAGGTCATGACCTCAGGCCGCTCCTACAAGAAGCCGTTGAGCCCCGTCGCCGCCCGGGAAGAGCTGACCCGGTGCGCCGGGAGCCAGTTCGACCCGGCGATAGTGAGGGCGTTCCTCAACGTCTC
>CAYZVQ010000250.1:0-7597 GCA_964481925.1 uncultured Acidimicrobiaceae bacterium | reverse complement strand
GCCGCTCAGGCCGGGCCGCTCAGGCCGGGCCGCTCAGGCCGGCTTTTCACGGCCACAGGCCTTGGCTCTCGAGGACTTCGCCCAGCCGGCGGACCTCGTCCTCGCGGTGGGCGGCGGAGAGCGTGACCCGGAGGCGACAACTACCGGGGGGTACCGTTGGCGGCCGTATGGCCGGTACTAAGAGCCCCTCGGCCAAGAGTGCGGCCGACGCGGCAAGGGCGGCCCGCTCGGTGCCGACGACGATCGGGACGATGGGCGAGAGCACAGCGCCTTGCCGCCGGAACCGGCCGGCGTAGCCCTCGAGGCGTCGGACCAGCGCCTCTCCTTCGGCGGACCGCAGCACCTCGAGCGCGGCGTTGGCGGCGGCGGCGTCCGCCGGGGCCAGGGCGGTGCTGAAAATAAAGGGCCGCGCCCGGTTGACCAGCAATTCGGTCATCACCCGGGCGCCGGCTACGAAACCTCCCAGGCTACCCAGCGTTTTTGACAGGGTCCCCACCCGTAGGACCTCGCACGGGAGCGGGCCGGCGTGGGGCGACAACACCGAGTGGGCCTCGTCCAGCACGAGCAGGGCGTCGTAGTCGGCACAGGCCCGGGCCAGCTCTTCAACGGGGGCGCTGTCGCCGTCCATGGAGAAAACGGCGTCACTGACGACAATGGCGCGTCCGGCCCAGTCAGCGAGCAGGGCCCGGGCCGTGCCGGCGTCGGCATGGGGGAAAAACTCCACCCTCGCCCCGAGCTCACGGGCCAGACGGCACCCGTCGATTATGGAGGCGTGGTTGTGCTGGTCCGAACAGATGAGCACTTGAGGGCCGGCCAGCGCCGACAGGGTGCCCAGGTTGGTGGCGTAGCCGGTCGGGAAAACCAGGGCCGCTTCGGTGGCCTTCCAGCCCGCCAGCGCCTCCTCCAGCTGTGTGTGCACCGGCCGGGAGCCACTGACCAGGCGCGACGCGCCGGACCCGGTGCCCCACCGGTCGATGGCGGCGTGGGCGGCGGCGAGTACGGCGGGGTGCGATGCCAGTCCTAGGTAGTCGTTGGAGGCGAAGGAAACGACCCGGCGACCATCGCCGAGAGCGCCCCGAGGGCCAAAGGCGTCGAAGTCGTTGGTCTCGCGCCACCGGTCTTTGGCCCGGGCCTTGGCGTTGCGGCCCCGGGCCCATTCCGACCAGTTCATGGGCGGACGCCGGCCACCGCCGCTCGTGGGCGTCTCTCGGGCACCCGGCTATGACCTCAGCTCTCGACGCCCAGGGCGGCCAGGATGAAGGCCTGGACGCGGGCTTCGTCCCGCCAGGCGTCATAACGGCCTGAGGCGCCCTGGTGGCCGGCGCCCATTTCGGTCCGCAACACCAGGGGTTTGTCATCGGTCTTGGTGGCCCGCATCTTGGCCACCCACTTGGCCGGCTCCCAGTAGCCGACACGAGGGTCGTTGAGACCGGCGGTGACGTACATCGACGGGTAAGCGGCCGGGTGGACGTTGTCGTACGGGGAGTACGCCTTCATGTAGGCGTAGGCGGCGGCGTCGTCCCGGGGGTTGCCCCACTCCTCCCACTCGGTGACGGTGAGGGGAAGGGCCTCGTCGGACATCGTGGTCACGACGTCGACAAATGGGACCTCGGCCACCACGGCCCCGAAGAGGTCGGGCCGCAGGTTGACTACGGCCCCCATGAGCAGGCCCCCGGCACTCGCGCCCCGTATGGCCAGGCGGTCGGGCGAGGTCCACCCGTCGGCAACGAGGCGCTCGGCGCAGGCGATGAAATCGCCGAAGGTGTTGGTCTTGTGCATCAAACGCCCGTCGTCGTACCAGGGCCGGCCCATCTCGCCGCCGCCGCGCACGTGGGCGATGGCGAAGACGAAGCCGCGTTCGAGGAGGTTGAGCCGGGAGAGCGAGAAGGCGGGGTCGATCGGGATCTCATAGCTCCCGTACCCGTAGAGAAGGCACGGGGCGCTGCCGTCGAGGGCCTGCCCGCGCCGGCATACCACCGAGAGCGGGACCCGGGCCCCGTCGCCGGCTTGGGCCCACAGGCGTTGGGTGTGGTAACCGTCAGGATGGAAGCCCCCGCCGACGGTCGTTTCCTTCACGATGGTGCGCTCGGCCCGCTCGAGGTCATAATCGATGCTGGACGGTGGCCTGACCAAGGAGCTGTAACCGAAGCGGGCGATGTCGCTGTCCCATTCCGGGCTCGTCTCACCGTTCAGCGCATAGGCGGGCTCGGGCTGGGCGATCACGTGGTCGGCCCCGTCGGACAACCGCACGGTCCTTAGCTGCTCCATGCCGCCCGAGCGCTCCAGTACCAGGAGGTGGCGGGCAAAGGCGTCGACGGCCTCTATCTTCACCGACGGCCGGTAAGCCAGGAGGGGCGTGAGCGCGGCGGGCCGGTTTTCTCCCACGGGCAGCTCGAACAGGGCGAAATTATCCAGCTTCTCGCCCTCCGGGCCCCGGTTGGCCCGGACGACCCAGGCGTCGCCCCGACCGGGCAGGACAGCGTGGTCGACGTCGTACTCGAGACCCTCCTGGCGGGGCAGGACCACAGAAAGTTGTCCTCTCTCCCTGTCCGCCCGCAGGTAGCGTACTTCGGTCGACATCTTGGACTCGCAAGTCACCAGGACGAACCGCTGGCTGCGGGTCAGTTCGACCGAGACGTAAAAGCGCTCGTCGTCTTCCTGGTGGACCAGCTGGTCCCGGGCCGCCGGCGTGCCCAGGACATGACGCCACACCTGCCACGGCCGCATGGCCTTGTCGGGACGGACGTAATAAAAGCTTGTGCACCCGTACGACCAAGCCGAACCGTAGTAGACGTCTTCGATGACGTCCGCCAGGTCGTCCCCCGAGCCCAGGTCCCGGAAGCGCAGGGTGTAGCGCTCGGAGCCGTCGTCGTCGACGGCATAGGCCAGCACCTGGTGGTCCGGGCGGACGTCGAACACGCCGATGGCGAGGTAACCCGAACTGCCGGCCAGTCGGTTCTCGTCGAGGATGACCTGGCCGGCGTGGGGGGCCACCTCCAAGTCCGGGGTTTGACCGGTCCGGGGGGCCGGTGTGCCGTCGCCGGCGACGCCCGCCCCCGCCAGGGCGGCCCGGGCCGCGGCCAGGACTCGGCCGGCCGACAGGGACCGGTTGGGGTCGGGCCGCCGACAGTGTACCGGGTACTGCTGGCCGGCCAGGGTGCGGGACCAGTACCACCAGCCGCCTTGGAAGATGGGGCTGGAAATGTCGGTCTCGGCTACGCGGGAACGGATTTGTTCGAACAAGCGGTCCTGGAGGGGGGCGGTGGGGGCCATCGTGGCGTCGGCATAGGCGTTTTCGGCCTCTAGGTACGCCATGACGGCGGGGTCGTCCCGGTCGGCCAGCCAGTACCAGTCGTCTTCCCGGGTGTCGTCGTGGGCCAGGTGGTTTACGGCGCGCCGGGGCGCGAGAGGCGGTGTGGGTACCTCGGCGAGGGGCATAGCGATATAAATTACTGTGCCACGCCAACCGGGCCCTCTGGCCATGCCGGCCCTCAAAGTGACTGACGACCCTACGGAGGCCACCCGCTTGGCCGCCGAGGGCACGCCCGTGGTGCTGGTCGGCGCAGACGCGGCCGGGCTGGGAGCAGTCCTTGGCGCCGCCCCTGACAGGGACGGGCGCGAGCGCCTGGTGGCCGTTATGGTCGGTCCCCCCGGCGACCCCGCGGTCGCGGCGGCGGCGGCGGAGATGGCAGCCGAGCTCGGCGCCGAGGGCGCAGGACGCTAGGGGTACCGGGGTTGTTACTATCTACGTAGGAGAAATCCACCTGAAGGGAAGCGCATGACCACCACTGCTCAAGAACTGGACCTGGGCCGCTACCAGCTGGGCTGGAGCGACATAGAGGACTTCTACGTCTTCAAGCCGAAGAAGGGCCTCAACGAGGACATCGTTCGGGAGATGTCGTGGATGAAAGGCGAGCCGGAGTGGATGACCCAGCGCCGCCTGAAGGCCCTGCGCTACTTCGAGCGCCGGCCGATGCCGGAGTGGGGCGGGGATCTCTCGGGCATACATTTCAATGACATTTTTTATTACATCAAGCCGATCGACAAGCAGGTCTCGGCCTGGGACCAGCTGCCCGACTCGGTCAAAGCCACTTATGACAAGCTCGGGATCCCCGAAGCCGAGCGCAAGTACCTGGCCGGCGTGACCGCCCAGTACGAGTCGGAGGTCGTCTATCACCGCAACCGGGACGAGCTCGCCAGCCAGGGCGTCCTGTTCTGCGACATGGACACAGCCCTGCGCGAGTACCCCGACATCGTCAAGCGGTACTTCGGGACAATTATCCCGGCCAACGACAACAAGTTCGCCGCCCTCAACTCCGCCGTATGGTCCGGGGGGTCGTTTATCTACGTCCCGCCCGGCGTCAAGGTCGAGATGCCCCTGCAGGCCTATTTCCGGATAAATACCGAGAACATGGGCCAGTTCGAGCGCACTCTGATCATCGCCGACGAGGGCGCCCAGGTCCATTACATCGAGGGGTGCTCGGCCCCTGTCTATACCACTGACTCCCTGCATTCGGCCGTGGTCGAGATCGTTTGCAAGAAGTCCAGCCGGGTGACCTACACGACCATCCAAAACTGGTCCAATAACGTCTACAACCTGGTCACCAAGCGCGCCTACTGCGACGCCGAGGCCCACATGGAGTGGATCGACGGCAACATCGGCAGCCGGTTGACCATGAAGTACCCGGCCGTGTACCTGATGGGCCCGAAGGCCTCCGGCGAGGTGCTCTCGGTCGCCTATGCCGGCGCCGGCCAGCACCAGGACGCCGGGGCCAAGATGGTCCACGCCGCTCCGGAGACGACATCGACGATTATTTCCAAATCGATTTCCAAGGACGGCGGCCGGACGTCTTACCGGGGCCTGGTCCGTTTCGAAGAAGGGGCCAAGCACTCCAAGAGCTTCGTGCGCTGCGACGCCCTCCTGCTCGACGAGGAATCCCGTTCGGACACGTACCCTTACATCGAGTTCGGCGAGCACGACGCCCAGGTGGGCCACGAGGCCACCATTTCCAAGGTCGGCGATGACCAGCTCTTTTATTTGATGAGCCGCGGGCTCTCGGAGCAGCAGGCCATGAGCATGATCGTCAACGGCTTCATCGAGCCCGTCACGCGGACCCTGCCCATGGAGTACGCCGTGGAGTGGAGCCGCCTCATCGAACTGCAGATGGAGGGCAGTGTCGGCTGACAGGCGGGCTGCCGCGTCCTAAGATCAGGCTGTGGGAGCGGCATTGGCCTTGGCCATCACATTGGTGGTGGTGGTAGTGGTGTTGAGCCTGGCTGTCAACGCTCAGGGGCCGTTCCAGGGCGCGGGCATGGGAGGCCATCCCCGCCCCATCCGAGCGGACCACCCCGGCTCTGCCCCTACTCCTCCCCCCGCACCACCCCGGCCTCCCCGACGCCCCCCCCGGGAGCGCAGCGAGCGCAGCCGGGAGCGTTCCGCCAGCGTCAACCCCACCCCGGCGGCGCGCGAGCGCGAACACGCGACCGACGCCGACCAGGTCATCGGCGACGTCAAGCCCCTCAACAGCCGGGCGCAGGCGCTGGTCATCTCCGTCATAGACGAGCGGACCCTCGGCCCGGTCACGCGCAGCCGTCTGACTTTACGGATCGAGCCCAAGGGGGCAGAGGCGTTCGAGGTGACGACCAGGGTCGCCTTCCCCACCCCGGAGGACCGCGCCCGGGTGAAGGTGGGCGAGAGCATCGCCGTACGCTACGACTCCGAAGACCACCGCCGGGTCGTGGTCGACACCGAAAAGGGACCGGGAGAGTGATGGGCGTTGCCTGCCGGCTGGCCTGGCCCTGCCACTTCTTTCGTTGACCGCGTCCAAGCGGGCCAGGTGCTCGGCGAGCACGTTGCCCGTCGCTTGGGCTGGATCGGTGCTCCCGCTCCCGTAGTCATCGCCGTGCCCCGGGGCGGGGTCCCCGTGGGCGCCGGAGTAGCCCGCATGCTGGGCGCGTCCTTGGCTGTCATGCCCGTCGGCAAGGTGGGGGCGCCGGGCCAGGAAGAGCTGGCGGTGGGAGCGGTGGCCCCCGACGGTGTCACCGTGCTCAACGAGGGCGTCATAACCGCCCTGCGCCTCTCCGCGGACCTGGTCGACGAGCTCGTGCACCGGGCGGCCGAGAAGTTGCAGCGCCAGGTGGAGGCCTACCGGTCGGGCCGGGGCTCACCACCGGCCCTGGTCGGCCGCTGTGCCGTCGTGGTCGACGACGGGCTGGCCACGGGCGCTTCCATGAGAGCGGCACTGACCGCCGTACGCCGCCAGGGACCGGCACGTGTGGTCCTGGCCGTCCCGGTCGCCCCTCCCGAGGTGCTGGCCTGGCTCGCCCCGTTCGTGGACGACGAGGTATGCCCTGTCCAGCCGGCGCACATGGAGGCGGTGGGGGCCTGGTACGAGGACTTCAGCCAGACCACGGACGAGGAGGTCCTGGCCTACCTGGACGCCATGACTTGACAAGCGCGTAAGCTGAGCGCCCAACGTGCCGGTCCTGCAAAACTCCAAGTTCAACGCGCAATTCGTAAACTCCCTGCCCGGGCCGGAGTGGTTGCGTGAGCTGCGCCTGGCTTCCTGGGAGCGTTTCGTAAGCTCCGAGCTGCCCCGCGAGTCGGAAGAGATCTGGCGCTACAGCCGCATAGAGGACCTCGACCTCGACCACTACGCGCCGTGCCCCCCGGGGGTGGGGGCGGGGGCTCACGTGGCCGACCTCCCGACGTCGCTCCGGGCCCTGGTGGAGGCGGCCGGGCCCGATGCCAGCGTCGTCGTTAGCCGCAACGGTGGCCTCGGTGAGGTGGTCGGCCCCCAGGCTGGCCTGGAGATCGGGCCCGCCGGTTCGGGGCCGTTCTGGGAGGCCTCGGAACCGCTCCCGGTCCTGGCCGGGCCGCAGGCGGACCTCTGGGCAGCGCTCAACGGCGCCTTGGCCGAAGTGCCGTGGCGGGTGAGGGTGGCGCCCGGCCTGGCCGTCAGTGCCCCGCTTGTGGTGGTCCATTGGCTCGAGGGCGAGGGGGCCGCTGTTTTTCCCCGCCTCGAAGTCGAGGTCTCCGAGGGCGCCTCGTTGCAGGTGGTAGAAGTGGTGGCTTCCGAAGCGGCCGACGTGCTCGCCGTACCGCTGGCGCAATTGCAGGTCGGGCCGGGTGCTCGGCTCGACTTCGGCCACGTGCAGCTGCTCGGGGCGCGCTCCTGGGCGCTCGGCAACCAGGTGAGCAGGGTGGGCAGGGACGCCACCCTTCGCTCCATGACGGTGGCGCTCGGGGGCGAGTACGCCCGCGTACGCACGGATTCGGCCCTGGAGGGCCCCGGCGGCGACAGCGAGCTGCTGGCCGCCTACCTGGGTGGTGGCCATCAGATGCACGACCTGCGAACCGTCCAGCTTCACGCCGCCCCGCGCACCCGCTCCAACCTCCTGTTCAAAGGCGCGGTGGCCAACAGCGCCCACTCGGTTTACTCGGGCCTCATCCGGGTGGAGAAGGGGGCCAAGGGCACCAACGCCATGCAGACAAACCGCAACCTTGTCCTGTCCGAGGGCGCTCAGGCGGACTCGGTGCCCAACCTCGAGATCGAGGACAACGACGTGCGGTGCTCGCATGCATCGGCGGTGGGCC
>CAYZVQ010000249.1:0-7600 GCA_964481925.1 uncultured Acidimicrobiaceae bacterium | reverse complement strand
GGTCCTGAGCGACGTCAACGATCTTGGCCGAAAGGGTCAGGTCAAGGTGCTCGCTAGCCACCCACTCGAAAAACTGGCTCGAAAGGGCACCGCTAAAGGGTTCGCCTCGCACCAGTTCCAGGGCGCGTCGCAGGTGGGCCATGGCTTGCTGCGGGGGCTCGGAACGGGCGTCGTTCACCAGCCTCTCGAACCTCGACCAGTCCGAGCTCACGTCGGCCGACAGCCGATAGCCCTGAGGGGTATGCACAAGGCGTTCGTGCCCGCCGGCACCATAACCGAGGACGGCCCGGGCCCGTGAGACCACGTTCATAACGGTTTTCCGCTGTGGGCCAGCGACATTGTCCCGCGTGGCATCGAGGGGCCATAGCGCGCCGGCCAGTTGGTCAGCGGTGACGGGCCGGTCATGTGACGCCATATACGCCAGCAGCCCGAGGGCGGCCATCCGTCGGGACGGCTCCACGGCCCCGGTGGCGCCCCCCGTCACGTCGACCGGGCCCAGGACAAGGATCTCCACGTCTGTACGGGCGTGGCTGTCTGCACGGGCGTGGCTGTCTGCACGGGCGTGGCTGTCTGCACGGGCGTGGCTCGCCGGCGGCGGGCCTGGGCCGGCGACCACCATCGCCCCATCGCGATCGGTAGCGCTCGCCAATGCTTCAGCCACCAGAGCAACCTCCTCGAGATCCCAATCTGTTTCCAACTTCCACGAAACCGGACGGCCTCCGACATCGCCCTCCAGCGACCCGGCCCCGCCGCTCACCAGCAACCGCCATCGAGCACCGGGGACAGGCCCGGACCCGACCATTACGACGCCGCTGCGTTCGGGAACGGCCGCTTCAGCCAGGCACTGCCGCGCCCCATCGGGGGTACCGGCAAAGGCGACGACGACATTCGGGAGTGCCTCGCAGGCGACGGCTCGCAGGACGGAAAGCGACAGGTCCCCGGCCAGCTCCTGGCGGGCGCAGGCTATGCCGTCCAGCTTCTCGGCCAGGTCGATGGCATCGTCTGCCTCAACCTGGTGCACAAGCGCGAGCCGGTCGTCCAACGCCCGCTCGCCGACGGCGTATAACCCGGCCAGCATCTCCTGAGACCACGGTTGGCTAACCAGTTGCAACAGGATGGCCGCCAACGCTCCACGCACCGCCCCACTGTCACCCTCGACCGACAAGCAACCGGCGTACTCGAGGTTCATGAGCACTGTCCCGCCATCGCTCTCGCCCACGCTGACCACGACCGGCCAAGCGGGCCAATGGTCGGCGGCCAGCAACTCGAGATCCTCGATCTCGAGGTCCGAGTCGAGCACGAGGCCAGCTCCGTCGGCGGTCGGCGAGAACCACCCCAACCGTCCCTTGGGGGGGGCCGACAAGACGACCTCGAGTCCCGCTTTACCCACTTTGACCAGTACCAAGGAAGGAACGTCCCCATGGTCCTCGCTGGAGAGCTGTTCGACCATCCCGCTCAAATAGCGCAGGCCGAGGTCGACCCACCGCATCGCCTCAGTGTCGGCGATGGCCCGGGAACGCCGTTCGGCCGCCTCCACCGTCGCCCTGTTCCGAGAAATAATCGAGCCCCGAGGCCGGTCGTGCCTCAACTCACGACGCATGCCGTCAAGCCTCCACAGCGCTCCGGCCGCCGCCACGGCCCCGATCGCCAGGACGGCGGCCCGAGCGTCGTCATGGGCCCTGCTCACCTCGGCGGTTGGGCGGACCGCTGGGGGCACCGCCGTGGGCGCCGGCGTTGGGGGTGGGGCGACGGGCGTCGGGGCTGAGGAGGCCGGCGTCGGGGGTGGGGCGACCGGCGTGGGTTCACGGGTGGAGCCGGTAGTGGGGGCCTCCGGAACGGGTTTAGGGGTTGGAGCCCCGGCAACGCCAACCCCAGCCTTGGGTGCTCTCTCGGCCAGGGTGTTGCCATGGCCCGGCCGGGCGGGTTTGCCAGCACCCGGCCAGGACGGCGCCGGCCCGGCCCTGGACGCCATCGCCGCCTTTTCGCCCGCTCCCACGACTGTCGCCCCCACGGCGTTGGCCGGCATCACGAGGACCCAGCCCGGATAAATCCAGTGGTCGTCGACGAGCGCCCGGCCGTCCGCCTGCGCCCGGCCATAATTGAGCGCCTCGATCTCGCTGTCCAGGCGCCAGTCGCCTAGGTGTCGCTCGGCCAAGACGGAAAGGCAATCGCCCGGGCGCACGACGATCACCTTCGTCCCCGGCGAAAGGCCGGCGAAACCGTTCTCCAGGCTCGGGGTTTGGTCATCGTCCATTCCGGCGGGCGTGTCCGCCGGCAAACCGTGAGGCACCTCGCCCGGGTGCGGGAAATGGCGGCCCAACGCCGTTACGCTCACACGCGCCGGCGCGACCGAGGGTGCCACCGCTCTAACAGCCACCCTGCCGGCGGGCGGGGAGATATCCGCCGGCCGTGCCACGGAGACGACGTGGGGCACAGCAGAGGCGCCCGCTACGGCGGCCGAGCTGCCGATCGAGGAAGCTGCCACGGACGCCGCCGCCAGGGTGTCCAGGGCCCTCCTGACCAGTGCGGGCGTTACCAGGCGTGAATGCTCGAGAAGGCGGCGACTGCCCGTGAGGGCTCCGGCGCCGTAGACCGCCGTGCTCACCAGCAACCAGGTGGGCACGCACATGCCCAGGACCCTGACAAGGGCCGTGAGAGCCGCCTCCGGGCTCGCCTGCTGCACCCAGGTGGCAAGGTGGGCCACGTCCACCGAGCCCAACAGACCACCTGCCTTCCAAAAGAAGACGAGCAAGGCCAGTTCGCAGGCAACGACACCGACGACGTCAAGCAACGCGCGCACCCGCCTCGGCCTCATCACCGCCTCCCCCGCCAGTCCTGGGGCTGCCTCCACATGCGCACCCGGAGAGTCCCGTCGGGCATCTTCACCGCACCGCCACGCGCAAAACCGAACCTGGAGTAGTAGGTCCCTAATCTCTCATTGCCGGCGTCCAGGACCAGCAACCATCCCTTTTGATCAGCCTCGCCCGTCAACGAGGTCATCAGTTCGGCACCCGCTCCCCGACGTGTGCTGGCCACCGAATGGACATACACACGCCGACGCCGACCGCGTGGCCCTAACCGGCACAACCGGACCTTGGCCGGCAGCGCCCTCGTCCCCCGTCCCGCCAGGGGCAAGAACACCAGCGCGGTCAGCGCCAACAACGCCCAACCGAGCACCGGCACTACGGCCCCGGTCACCCCGGCCAGGACGACGGCCCCCGTCGAGCACATGGCCACCCGGGCCCAGCGCGGGCCCAGCAAACAAACAGCCTGCCCGGAGGAATGCACACGACGGTCAAACGCGGCCAGGGCGACAAGGGTCGCGGCACCAAAAGCCAGCCTCGATGGCGTGCCGCTCCGGTCAGCGCCCCGGAAGGCTTGGGCTTCGACCTGAGCGAGCTGCCACAGCGAGGGAGCCGACGTCAACTTTGAGCAGCCCCTGGGGGAAGCAGCACCGAACGGACCTCTTGCACCGTGTACGGGGTGGAGACCCGTGGCTGCCAGTACGAGCCGAGAGAAGCCGATCCCGCCCCCGCCGGCCCGGCAAAGCTGTAACTGCCGGCGTATTCCACCGCCAGGTCAACGGCATACGTGCCCTTCTCGAGGTACGTATGGGTCACAGAGGGCGCACCCTCGCCACCGCCGCTGGCGCTGACCGCACTGGCACCGTCGCCAAACTCCCATTGGTACGCCACGGGACTGGCCGTTGCGGTAACGGTATAGAGGCCCATTTCGGCCGTCACACTGACGGGGCCGCCGCCCCCCTTCACCCAAAACCAGCTCGCAAGTTGCGTGATGCCAGCGGTGGCGGGATTTATACCCGGGACCGAGACGGGCAGAGGGACATCCGACCACACCTGGCCGGCCGATGGTGGTGGCGGTGGGGCGGGGGTCGTGGAAGTTTGCCCGGCCGGGCAGATGACGGACTTCGAACCCGTCGGCCTCCCACCCCGGCCGTACTGGTTTACAGCTAGGACTACGTTCGCTCCGGCTCCGCTCGGGCAGGACGCGTAGCCCCAATCGTTTGGAGTCGGCACGGACGTTTGTCCCGGGCCACCGCCTGGACCTTCCGTCCGGACCGTCGTGCCCGGCGTGCCCGTGCCCGGCGTAGTGGTGCCCGGCGTCGTGGTGCCCGGCGTCGTGGTGCCCGGCGTAGTGGTGCCCGGCGTCGTGGTGCTCGGCGTAGTGGTGACGGTCGGCGTGCCCGGGCAGCTGAGCCGAGCACCTACGAAGGGACCAAGGCTCCCCGAACTGCCGCAACTATTGACCTTCTCACTATTTACAATTCGGCTATTTACACTGGCGCCGTCAGTTCGATAGCCGCTGAGGGCTTCGGCCCGCGCTCCTGCCGCGATCACTATAAGTACCCCCGCCACCAAAACCGCACGCCTCATCGACCGCCTCGGCCAACGTAGCCGCCACGCCCGCGTCAGTCCCACCCGTGGCTTCATGCGCACCCACTTCCCGACACCGAACCTTCGGGGCCGCTTGTTGCCGTCGCCACGACCACCAGAGGCCTTCTGCCCTCGACCCAGGAAAGAAGGGTCAGGCGGACATCTTCTCTTAGCTCCACTGACATCTCCCGCCGATCGGGGCTTACGACGATATCGGCTCCGGCCATCGGCCCCAGCCCTTGAGAGGCAATATTGGCTTCCGCCAGGGGGACGGCGAGCACCGGGTCCAGGACAATGCAGCCCGTTTGGCGGTACTCGACCACGTCGATCCCGGAGGCACCAGCAACGGCCGCGTCCTCGGCCGCCGATTGCAACTGGCGCTGGACCTCGATGCCGTGCCACAGGTCGACTGAAAGGCCGCCCAGGGGGAGCAACATCACCGCTATCAGCAGGCACCACACGACCATGGCGTCGCCGCGCTCGTCATGGGCGGCTCTCCCCCGCCGTCGGAGCCGACCGGCGCCGCTCACGAGGCTGAGTCCCTGTAAGCGTCAACGTGCTCAGTGGAACTGGCCGTGTAATGGAGCGTCCCGATGAAACCCAGCCCGGGGAAGTTGCCGGCGGGCACGAGGACGGTCACCGACGCCGTCACCGTAGCCCCGGGCGCCAAAGAACCGGCCAGACGAAGACTGACGTCGCCCGCCACCAGGCCGTCACTGCTTACGGTCTCGTACACGGTCTGGTCCGCAGCCGCCACGCCATCGTCCCAATCGTCGGCCATTACCAGCGCTCGGGCCGCGTTGCGAGCGGCGTCCTGTGCGTCAACGGTCCTTTGTTCCCATGTCGGCAGCGTGAGCACCAGGACCAGAACGGGCATGACGATCAAGCCCAGGCCGAGCACAAGGCTAAGCGGGGTGGCCGTCCCCTGCTCGGACGAGCACGGCCGGTTTGAGCTCATTGCGCCGGCACCTCCTCTATGACCGAAAAGCCGGTGACTGAGATACGCACCGGAGGCACCGGCGGCGAAAACCCATGTACGGTGCCCGCGAAAGAGGCCACCATTTCGTCGCCTTCGACGCGGCAATTAACGATCACCGCTCCTGTGAACTGGCCCGGTAGAAGGTTGCCGCCGACTTGGCGTGCCTTTGTCTCGCAACTCGTTACCGAACCACCGGCTGTGGCCCCAGCTTGAGCGGCCTCGTCCACGGCGGTCCGCAGCGCACCCTTGGCGTACTCGTCGACCACCACACTGAGAGCCCCGATGAAGACCACCAGGAGCAGCACGATCCCGATCACCCCGGTTACCACGGCTGAGCCGGTTTCAGGAAAACCTGGGCCGGTTTCGGGAAAACGTCGCACGCCCGAGGCTCGCTCAACCCAGTCCAAGCTGGGTGCTCACCCAGTTGAAGACCGTCGTGTCCAGGCCCGAGATCAAACCTCCGATGGCCACGACGGCGACGATGCCGACCACGATCAGGCCCAGGTTGTCAGTGATCTGGCTCCCGCGCTGGTCCCCGAGCAGCCGACGGAGCCAGACCACGCCCCTTCGGCGCGGGGACCGGCCGAGACCTGCGTGCAGGGCCGAGGCGGCCCGGGCAATGTGTGCCATGGAGTGTCCTTTCAGGTCAGAGCACATGCTCATTGGTTGGAACTACTTTGCGAACAGGAGTTGCGGGAGGGGTGCGAGGAGAAAGGCGAACAGGACCGGCGCCATGAACACGAGGTTCGGGATTATCAGCGCCATCTGACGTTGCGCAGCGCTGCGTTCAACTTCCTCACGGCGCTGGGCCCGAAGTTCATTGGCCTGGTCGAGCAGTGCTTTGGCCAGGTCCAGGCCGCCGCCGGTCGCCGCCGCCAGGAACCGGTAGAAGCGGGAGGCGGCCGGCTCGGCCGACTCTTTGGCCACAAGCTCGAAGGCCGGTGCCTCTCCGAACCCGGCGTTGATCAGATGGACGACCCGCCCCAGCTCCTCCACCACCGGGCCCGAGCCCTGGGCGACCACATCAGATACGGCGACCACCAGGCTCTTGTTGTTCTCTATCTTCAAGGCCAGCATGGAAGCTACGGTCGGCAAGTCGCTCCGTACCCGCTCCGATCGCCGTCTGGCCTGCACCCTCAGGCGTTCGGGTAGACGCCGGGCACCGACGAAAACGCCGGCCATGAAAAACAGGACTACGAACCCGGCCTTTCCGGTCAAAGCACCAACTAGGCCCAGGACGAGCGGCGTGCCGATCAGCCAGCGTAGGTACTCCCGCCTGTAGGCCTCCGGCGTCAGCTTCACGCCCGCCTGGCGCAGCGAAAGCTCCAGGTTCTCCGCCGGGCCGAGCCGGCCCACTCTGGCCAGCCGGGACGCCGCTCCACCAACGAGTGGGCCCAGGACCCTGCGGAGGGCGTCACTGGCCAGAAGAGGGCCTGTGGCCATGGCGGGCCTGCCCCCGAGGCGCACCCGCGCCCCTTCCAGGTAGAGCGACATCCGCCCGAGCGGCGACCGGCGCGGATGAGCCAGGCGCCTCACCGTCCAGCAGACGGCTCCCCCACCGAGGACGCCCGACAGCGCGGCATAGGTCGTCACCGGGCCCATTGCGGCCCTCCTTCCACGAAAACCCTTTCCGTGGTGCCTATGGGCCGGACCAAACGGCGGGACGCCACCAGCCCGACAACGGACATGATGGCCCCGGCGACGACCAGTACCAGTCCCACGGGTTCGGAAAAGAACTGTCTGTACGACGGGTTCGTGGCGCACAGGAAGACCAGGACCACATAGGGCATGGCGAAACAGCCCCAGTTGGCCGCCCGGGACTGGGTCTGGATGGTCCTGATCTTCTCGGTCAGTTGAATGTCGGCGGTTATCTGCGAGCCGAGGTCGGCGAGGACGCGGAGCACCGTCTCGGTGCCCTCCTCGATAGCACCGGCAAAGGCCAGGAGGACCGGGTCCGATATGGGGTCGGCCAGTTCGGCCCGCACCGCCTCCAGGGCTTGGCGGTCACCCAGCCGGGCGGACACACGGACATACCGGGCCATCGGTGCCCGCAAGGGCTCCGGCCCGGATCTCGCCAACTCCTCGAGGCCGTCATGAAGCGTGGTTATGCCCGCCCCTAGGGCACCGACCAGGTAGCGCAGAGCGTCGGGCCAAGCCGCGCTGCGCGCTGTCGCCTGCTTGTGGCGTTGTGCCGGCTGTACGAGGCGGGTCTGGATGTCGACTGGGA
>CAYZVQ010000248.1:0-7629 GCA_964481925.1 uncultured Acidimicrobiaceae bacterium | reverse complement strand
TTGGTGGCGGGGGCTGGATTTGAACCAGCGACCTCTGGGTTATGAGCCCAACGAGCTACCTGACTGCTCCACCCCGCTAGGAGCCACCTTACCATCTGGCGACAAGAGCGCCACCCGGACGTGGGGGCACGCCTGAAAGGTGGGCCTAAAGGCGTCGCCGATGCGGGCGATCGCTCTGGCACCATGGGTAACGTGCTCTTCCTGATATTCAGCATCCTCATCGGGGGGCTGGTGATCGGAGCCCTTGGCCGGCTGGTCGTCCCCGGCCCCAACCCCATAGGTTTCTGGTGGACGGTCGCCTGTGGCGTCGGGGGTGCCATCGTCGGGGGGATCGTCGCCCGCCTGCTTTTCTTCAACCCCGGCGCTCACTGGTTGATAACCCTTGTGATCGAGGTCGTCGCCGCCGCCTTCCTGGTCTCACTGGTCAGTAAGAACCGGCGCCAGCGCCACGCCTGATCCATGCCCAAAGGGCGGCCCTCCGCCTTAGCCCGCATGCGCTCGGCACGTTCGAGCACCCGCTTGATCGTGATGGCGGTGATAGGCCTGGTCGCCGCCGTCCTGAGCGGGATCTTCGGGGCGTGGGACTACGCCCCGCTCGTTGGCTGGGACGGAGCTGCGGCCACCTTTTTGGTCTGGGTGTGGACAGCCGTAACGGGGATGAGCCCCGAGCAAACCGCCGCTCATGCCCGGCGCCAGGACCCCAATCCCGCCACCACCGACACCTTGACCCTGGCTGCCAGCGTGGCCAGCCTGGTGGCGGTGGGGGTGGTGCTGGTCGCCGCCAGTTCCGCTCACGGCTCCCGGGAATGGGCCTTGGCCGGATTGGCCGTAGGCAGCGTGGCCCTGTCCTGGGCCCTCGTCCACACCCTCTTCACGCTCCGCTACGCACGCCTGTACCACTCAACGGGGGGAGGAGTGGACTTCAATCAGGACGAGCCCCCCCGCTACGTCGATTTCGCCTACGTTGCGTTCACCATCGGGATGACCTTTCAGGTCTCCGACACCGACTTGAAGAGCAGTGCCATCAGGGCTACGGCGCTTCGCCAGGCCCTCGTTTCTTACTTGTTCGGAGCCGTGGTCCTGGCCACGACCGTCAACTTCATTGTCAGCCTCGCCGGCAGCAACTGAGTACCCTCTCGCGAAAGTCTTTGCGACTAAGCGAGCCCTACGCTGCTTTGGGAGCAGCGAGCGACTCCGCACCTAAAGACGGTGCGCCGGCCCGGGTACGGGCCAGGCCTCGGTCGGCATCGAACAGGTGCCTTCGTCGGTCACGCCGGGCAGGAGTACCCACTCGACGGTGCTCTGTGCGAGCTATCTGTAACGGTGCATGGCCGAGCTTGGTGACCATGTTTTGCGCTCCCGCGACGTCGCGGTGGTGGGCCTTGTTGCAGGCGAGGATGCTACAGACGAGGCGGCGGCCCTTCTTGGCCGCCTTGGCCCCACAGGTTGGGCAGAGCGAAGACGTGCCGCGTTCTTCAGTCAGTGCGGTTTTGAGGCCAATTTCTTCGAGCCGGTAGCAGAGGGCATCGCGCTGATGGGTACGGGCCCAGCGGCCGGTCCTGGGGTTCTGCTGGCGCCCCGAGGCCTTCTTCTCGATACCGGTGGGGTCGCCGATCACGGCCGAGGTCACGTGGTTGGCCACCATGAACTCAGTCGCCAGGCGGGCGGCCCGGTTGCCGGCCTGCTTCACCACCCGGCGGTCCCGGGCCTCGGCCCGGCGCTGCGACCGGGCCAATTGCTTCCACCGCCGCGAACCGGTCCTGCGACCTTGGCCGGGCTTCGCCCGCAGAGGGCTCCTCTTGGTGGCCATCTTCCTCTGGCGGGCCTTTTGGTCTTCCAGGTGCAAGAACTCCTCGGCCCTGACGGCGCGGCCCGAGACCAGCAGGGCCTGGTCACCAGCGGCGATGGCCAGGGGGTGGATAATCCCGGGGTCGACGCCGGCCACTTTCTCGGGGACCGCTCTGGCCTGGGCCACCGCCACCCAGGCGGTGATGTCCATGAACAGCTCCCCGGCCTCTTCTATAAGCCGCACGGCTCTGACCAGTTCGGGGTCATAGGGGTGGTCGCCCGACAGGGCCAGCCCCAAGTTGGCGTAGCCCCGGCCCGTACAGAGCATGGCCCGGGCCCATCGGCCCTCGGACGCGGCCGACAAGGCGAACTCGCCCTGGCGCCAGGTCACTGGCACCAACCAGCGCTTGCGCAACGGGAGACTGGCCTGCTCGCCTTTCTTGCGGCGCTTCATGGTCTCGAAGAAGGCCGCCGACCAGGCCTTGGTCACGTCCTGGGCGCAGTGCACGCTCAGCTCTCCAAAAGCGCCGTGGCCCTTCTGGTCGGGCCACATCTGCACCAGCGAATTGGCGTTGGGCAGCCCGTCGCGGATGCGGGCATGGAACCTGTCGATGCACCAGGCCCAGGTGTCAACCACCCGAGACGAGCAGGTTGTAGGCCCGTGCCTTTTTGGCCGGGGTGGCCATCACCTTCACCCGGAAGGTACGCACTACACAGCCGTCAGGGACCGAGCCCTTGCCAAAGCTCATTGCCTACGAAGATAGGAACAGGGGATGACCATAAACCCGCGTCACCAAACTGTTGCCCTGGGCTGCCCGTGGCCGGCACTCTAGGGTGAAGGGGCGCTGGCCAACGCCCCACACGGCGCTGGACCGGAGGAACTGAGGCGCTCGCGACGAACCTGGTCGGCTATCGAGACGACTTCGCCCACGTGAGCGGGACCGGGCCCGACGGCCCGCTGCCGTCGGTGCTGACTGCGTTGGAGGTGCCCTGTCGCGCGTTGGGGCGCTGCCACCGGGCGAGCAGGGACGGTTACAAAGGTCTCATCCTGCCCATCGCCAGCTTTACCGGCACCGCCTAAGACGCCCTCGACTGCGTCGGGGGCCTATACCTCAAGGACCCTTAGCATGGCCGGACCGCTCCCGCCGCTCGGCACCTTTTCGTGCGAGGACTTACGCGGTCAACCACTAAGCTTAGCTTGAGTCCCTGACCCCGTCCGCGTTTGCGCCACGGCGCCGTTTGGGTGCCTCTGCTTCAGCAAAAACTGAAGAGCACCGCGCACGGGCGCGGGCGGACACAGAAAGGAAACAGCTACCGATGAAAGACGCTCAGATCGACGAACTGCTCCTGCAGGCGCTGGAGACGGAGGTCACCGGGGCCAAGGTCTACGAGACCGCCCTCAAGTGCGTGACCAATAAGGGCCTGCGCGAAGAGTGGGGAAAGTACCTGGCCGAGACCAAGCACCACATTCAAGTCGTCGAACGGCTCTTCGGCCAGCTCGGCCTCGACCCCAAGGCGTCCAGCCCGGGCCGCAAGGCCATCCACGACATCACCGCCTCACTGATCGCGGAGATGGAAAAAGCCCTCGGGACCGGGCCCAACGAAGCCGCTCAGCTCCTGGCGGCCGAGTGCGTCTCGCAGGCCGAGTTGAAGGACCACCTCAATTGGGAGCTGATCGGTGAAGTGGCCAAAAATTCGCAAGGCGAGCGGGGCGAGGCCCTAACCGCGGCTTACCAAGAGGTCGAGGACGAGGAGGACGAGCACTTCTACCACACCGTGGGCTGGACCCGGGAACTGTGGATCGAGGCGCTCGGCCTGCAAGCCGTGCTTCCTCCCCCCGAGGAGCGCCGCAACGTCAGGACCGAGGTCGGCGCCGCCCGCGCCAGAGGTGCACGCGACCAGATGGGCCCGCTGGGCCTGCTTCGGTCAGCTTCAACTGACGACCTTCCCGAGGAGATGTCTTAGCGCCCCCTCCAGCTCTGGGTGGCGAAAATGGTGGCCGGCGGCAAGGAGCACGGTGGGCTCCACCCGCTGGCTGGCCTCAGCGACCTCGCGCCGGCCTTCGGGGCCGAGCGCCAGGTCGGCGGCGAAGCCAGGTACGGACAGTACAGTCGGCCGGTCAAGCACCCGGCCCAGGGTGGCTGTGTACTCGTCATTGCGCACGGGCCGTGGAGAGACGGCATTGACCGGGCCGCTGGTGGCCGGGTCGAGCAGGGCGCGGTAGTACACGTCCACCAGGTCGTCGATCCCCGTCCAAGACGTCCATTGCCGACCGCTGCCCAGCCTCCCGCCCAAGCCGAGTAGGAACACCGGGTAGAGCAGGCCCAGCACCCCTCCACGGGGCGACTGGACTATGCCCGTCCGCACCTTGACGACCCGCAGGCCCGCCTTGCCTGCCGGCGCCGTCGCTTCCTCCCATCTGGCGACGACGTCGGCCAAGAAGCCGTCGCCCTGGGAACTCGCCTCCGTAAGGATCTCGTCTCCCCTGTCGTAGCCGTAGTAGCCGATGGCCGACGCGCTCACGAAGACCGATGGCCCGCCGCCGTCATCGGCGGCCGCCGCGGCCGCCTCCGCTAAACGCCGCGTGGGCCCGCTCCGGCTTTCCATGACCGCACGCTTGTGGCGCTCGCTGAAGCGCCCGGCAATGGACGCTCCCGCCAGGTGCACGACGGCGTCCACCCCCTCCAGGAGCTGGGGGCCAGGGTTGTCGGGGTCCCACCGGCGCTCTCCAGGGCCGGTGGGAGGATGCCGCACCAACCGGACCACGCTGTGGCCGCCGGTGGTGAGGAACGCAGTCAGGGCCGACCCGATCAGCCCTGAGGACCCGGTCATGGCCACGGTCAGCGGCTCCGTCCGCCAGGACCTACCCCGGGTGTGAGATGCCAGGTCCCCGGCCAACTGGCGGTGACGGTAGGCGAACATCGGCCTCAGCACGGCAGCAGGCACAGGTGTGCGCACCTCGTCGTCGGTCCCGGTGGCAGTCCCCCCCGCGTCGCGGAAGGTATGGGTGTGCCTCCAACCAAAGGCGGCGAAGGGCATGGACGTCACCTCGTCCACAAAGGCATGGGGCGGGTCGTAACCATCGGGGCGGTGCTGGGCCACCCAGCGCACGCCTCCCGGGAAGCCCAGTACCGCTTGCCCGTCCCGCAACGAGCTCGCCTCGCTAATCACCTTCCCCGGCCACCAGGGGGGCGAAAGCCGGGCCAGGGCGCCCGCCCGGGTGTGCCAGGCGAACACCTCGGCGAGCGGTGCTTCGACGACGCTGCTATAAGAAATGCCCATCCAAGCGAACCTACGTCTTCTGGTCGGCTTTGCAGTCCCCCCGGTCCCCCCAGTCCCCCGGTCCCTCCGGCCGAAAGAGGTGAGATGCCAAAGGTGCGCCCGCACGGCCGGCGCCCGCCGCCCCAGCAACTTGCGGGCCAGGGAGCCCAGCAGCCGGCGCGCCCGCACCCTGAGCAGCAGCTCACCGTGCTCGAGAGGGGCCACGGTCCCCGCCGGAAGTGAGGACCCGTGCAGCCCCGCTCCCTCGAAGGGGTCGCACACCTCGACCGCCGGGGCACCGGCGGCCCGCAGGAAGGCCGCCACCTCCTCCGAGCTGGCAATGAGCGGCTCAGCCGCACGCCATATGGGGGCGAGAAGGCCCCAGTCCGCGCTCGCGTCCGCGTTGGTCCCTCCCGTCACGACGACCTCGGCGTAGCGGAACGAAGCCAGGGCCGCGGCCAAGGACCGGGCCCCGCTCTCGGAGCGCCGCCGCAGGGGCCAGCCCGGCTCCAGGCACAGGACGACCCAGTCGCAACCATGGCGTCGCCCCAGGCGGCCGACCTCCCGGGCGATGCCCCGGGCCCCGGCCGCCCGTACGACCAAAGGCGCCGCGCTGGGACGGGGGGACACGACGACAGCCTCCCGGCCCGCAGCCCACGCCCGGCGCACCGCCGCCACCGTCGCCGCCGCCGGCGCCCCCGGCACGGGCGGGTAGCTACCCACCACCAAGGACTTGGCCACCAAGGACTTGGCCACCAAGGACTTGGCCACCAAGGACTTGGCCACCAGGGACTGGGGCACCGTCACAGGGCGGCGCGCACGCTGGCCTCCATGCGGTCGAGCACGGTGGGCCACGTGTAGTTCTCGATTACGTAACGACGGCCGGCGGCCGCCATCTCGGCGGCGCGGTCGGGCCGGGAGGCGACCAGGCGCAGGCATTCGGCGAACCCGGCCCTGTCGGAAAAGGTGACGCCCCCGCCCGAGCGACGGCAGTGCCAGGCGACCACTTCGCTCTGGTCGAAGGCGATCACCGGCGTACCCGCCAACCACGCTTCCATCACGGTGCGCGAGAAGCTCTCCCTCCGGCTCGGCTGCACGTAGGCGGTAGCGGCCGCGAAGGCGCTGTCCCGCTCGTGGTCGGCAAGAAAGCCGAGGTCCACGACCCGCCCCGCACCTTCCCCACGCCTGCCCGGCAGCGCCACACCGGCCACCTGGCCCTTGCCCAGGACGACCAGGTCGAGGTCGAGGCCGCCCTCGCTCACGGCGGCGGCAAAGGACTCCAGCATCCAGGCCGTGTTCTTACCCTCCTCCCGCCGCCCGGCGTACAGCGCGAAAGGGCGCTGCAGGCCGTGCCGTTCCATGAACCCCTTGGGGTCGTACGCCGAAGGCACAGGCACACCCCCACCGGTCACGCTGTGGCGGCGGGCCACCGGTCCGAGGCGGTGGGCCAGAAGGTGTTCTGGCCCGGAGAGGAACCAGACCAGAGCCGGGTCGGAGAACACAGGGCGCAGTATGTCGAGGCGCGCGTACGGCTCGTCGTGGAGGCAGGGCACGACCACGGCCCGCTCGGCCACGAACGGGACGCAGACGCTCGTCGTCCAGAACAGATAGGGCGAAAAGACGATGGCGTCGTACTTCTCCCCACACCGCAGCAGGTGCTCGAACACCCCGGGCGCGCCGAACTGGAAGCCGAGCCAGCTCACCTGGTCGTCGAGGTCGGGGACACGGCCCGATTGAAGGGAGAGCTGGGCCTTCAATGCCGCCCGGCTGGGGTGGCGGACGACAGGGAAACGCCGCACCAAAACGCCGTTTTCTTCACTTGTGCCCTCCGCCAGCTCGTTGGCCCAGCTGTAATGGTCGAGGGCGCAGGTCGTTACCACCTCGACCTGGTGGCCCCGGGCGCAGAGCCCCTGCGCCGCCTCCCGCATCAGCGCCTCTGAGCCGCCCAGCACGCCCGGGCCGAAGCGAGGCGGGACGAAAGCCAGCTTCATCTGGGAGCAGGCACAGGCCGCACCGAGGCGCGCAACACGACGCCAGCGTAGCGGTCACCTCGGGCCCGGTAGAGTTTGGTTCCCAAACGTCATGCCCGAGTCAAATGGCCACGCGGAGCGGGCCCTCACGGTCGCTGTGGACGCCACGCCGCTGCGAGGGCCGCGTACCGGAGTGGGCCAGTTCTGCCAGGGGCTGCTCGAGGCCCTGGGCCGCCGGGACGACGTCGACGTCGGTGCCTTCGCACTGAGCCGGCACGGGCGGGCCGGCATCGAGGGCCTGCTCCCGCCGGGCGTGAGGGCACAGGGGTGGCCGGGCCCGGGCATCCCCGGCCGGGCCCTGAACGCCTCCTGGGCGCGCTGGCCTTTCCCGCCGGGCGAGCTTTTCTCCGCCGCGTTCATCAACCAGCGGCGTGCGAAGCCCCACTTGCACGCGCCCACAATCACCCGCACAGCCGGCGGTAAAAAGCGAAAGGCCAGGTCATCCCGGATCAGGCGTTGCTCTTCCGGAACGTACTGTTCGCAGGCGGCAATCACCATCGGCCCGAACGCGGTCTTTTGGGCGCCGGTGCTCTTCCCCATGGTGACCTCT
>CAYZVQ010000247.1:0-7685 GCA_964481925.1 uncultured Acidimicrobiaceae bacterium | reverse complement strand
CCAAGCCCGCCGTCGAAGATTGCGGCCAGGGCAAGCCCGAGATCCGCCCCACTGGCCTCATCTTGGCCTGTGCCGACGCCAACGATCAGGCTGTGAAGCTCGTCTGGTCCAAGTGGACCGCCAGCGGTGCCTTTGCCACCGGCACCGAGACCTGGAACACCTGCGTCCCCTACTGCGCCGCCAGCAAGACCTGGGACAAGACGCAGGCCAATTTCACCTTGAGCGACCCGGTGAAGACGCCGGCCGGCTGGTTGTACGAGAAGCTGGTCGTGCGCATCACGGGCAAGGCGCCCAAGGACATGGAGCGGACCGTGGTCTACAGCGAGAGGCCGTTCCCCAAATAGCCGGACCGGCCGGGTCAGGCGTTGCGGGCTTGGCCGTTGCGGGGAGGGAGCTTGAGGCCGCGATCGCTCATACGGGGTACGCGCCGGGTGTTGTCCCGGGCATCCGAGGCGGCCAGCAGCCAGGCCTCGCACTGAGGGGCGGGGAGGGGCCGGGCCAGGAAGAACCCCTGGGCGGCGTGGCAGCCCAGGCTCTGGAGGTGTTGCAGCGTGGCCTGGTCTTCGACCCCCTCGGCCGTCACCGTGCGGCCCAGGTTGCGGGCCAGCTCGATAGTCGAGCGGACGATGGCCTCGTCGCCCCTGTTGTAGATCATCTCCTTGACGAACGAGCGGTCGATCTTCAGCTCCTGGAACGGTAGGTGCTTGAGACGGCTGAGCGACGAGAACCCGGTACCGTAGTCGTCGATCGACAGGTTTACGCCCAGGGCCTGCAGGTCCCGCAGCGCCCGTTCCGAGCTTTGGGGGTCGGCCATGGCCGACGACTCGGTGAGCTCCAGGGTCAGCGCCGTCGGGGCCAGGGCGGCGGATTGCAGCGCCTGGTCGACCCGCAGCGATATGTCCAGGCTCATGAGGCTGCGAGCGGAAAGGTTGACCGCCACGTTTAGGCCCGGGAAGCTCTCCCTCCACGTTTTGGCCTGCAGGAGGGCCGTTTCCAGGACCCACCACGTGAGCTGGTCGATCAGGCCGGCGCTCTCGGCCACGGGGATGAACTCGACGGGCGAGATCGGCCCGAACTGGTCATGGCTCCAGCGCAGCAGCGCCTCGCAGCTCACCACCGCGCCCGTGCCCAGCTCGACGACGGGCTGGTACCAGACGTCGAGGTCGTTGCGCTCGATGGCGCGGCGCAGTTCGGTGGCCAGGCGCAGCCGCCGGAGCGTCGAGTGGTCCTCGGCCCGGTCGTAGAAGTGCGACCCGCCCCCCGCCCCCTTGGCCGCGTACATGGCGATGTCCGCATGGCGCAGCAGGCCGCTGGCGTCCTGGCTGAGCGGGGCGGAGACGGCCACCCCCAGGCTCGCCCTCACGTCGAGCAGGAGGCCCTCGACCCCGAGGGGCTGGCCTATCAGGTCCACTACCTGGTCCGCCATGACGGCGATGGTCTCGTCTTCGGGCGCATCGCGCAGCAGCACCGAGAACTCGTCCCCCCCGAGGCGAGCGACCAGGTTGTTCGGGGCGCTGAGAGGGGCGAGCCTCTCGGCGACGGCCTGGAGCACGGCGTCACCGGTGTGGTGGCCCAGGGTGTCGTTGACCTCTTTGAAGCCGTCGAGGTCGATCAGCATCACCGCCACCCGGCTCTCGGTGGGGGACTGCCCGAGGGCCTCGGCCAACTGCTCGACGAACAGCGCCCGGTTGGGCAGACCGGTCAAGGCGTCGTGCTGGGCTTGGTACTGGCGGACGGCGGCCTCCTGGCGCAGTTGCTCCAGGAGCTTGCTGCTGCGCAGGGCTACACCTGCATTGGCGGCGAGAGCCTCGAAAAACCGCAGGTCGGCGCCGTTGAAGCCCTCGTGGCGGAATGCCCGGTCGGTGACCAGCAAGTACCCGGCGCCGGGGTCGGCGCGTTGGAGAGGGGCGACCATGGCCTCTTTCAGCCCCCGCTCGGCCATGGCGATGACGACGTCATCTTCTGGCTTGGAGCCGTCACCGAACATCAGCGCCCCCCGCTCGCAGGCGATGATGTCGAGAGGCGAAAACGGTGAGCGTTGATCGATCTGGGCCGGTCCGTCGCCCGTCAACGTGCAGCGCAGGGCCAGCTGGTCGGCCCGCGCCTCCAGGGGGACCACGAGCTCGGCGGAGCCGGCGGAAACCATGGCCCGGGCCTCCTCTAGCACCATGGCGATGACGTCGTGCGCCTCCACCAGCGAGCCCAGGGTACGGGTGAACTCGTACAGCTTTTCCAGGTTGGCGTAGCGCTGGCCCGAGATCATGGTGCTGCGGTAGGCCAGGTCGGCAGCGCCCGCGATGGCGATGAACAGGACCACGCCCCAGGTGTTCGCCCAGATCAGCGACACCGCCACCAGGCCTCCTCCGGAGCACACGGCCACCCCGGCGCCGCCCTGGAGGCCGATGCTACGTAGCGGCGGGCGCCGCCAACGGGGGTCCACGACGGCCATGAGCACGAGCAGGAGGCAGAGGTCGACGGCGTTGATCAGGGTTATGGTGAGCACTGTCACCGCCCAGCCGTGGGCGCTGGTGGGCGAGTAGCGCCCGATCGTGCGGTCGTAGACCAAGATGCCCAGGGCGACGCCGGCCCCGTACAGGAGCCAGTTGGTGAGGGCCTTGATAGGGCGCAGGCGGCGCTGGGCGCTGGCGGCCAAGTGCCCGCACGAGATGGCCAGCAGGGCCGGGCCCGGGGCCAGGAAGACCACGCCCACCAGCGCCGGGATCTCCGACAGGGCGACGGACAGGCTGAACTGGCGGTTGCGGACGGGGACAGGTTGGGCGAAGGCCGCCCAGACGCCGAGAGCCACCACCACCCACAGCTCGGGGCGGTCGCCGCCGGCCGGTCTCAGGCCCTGCAACTGGGTGACGTAGAGCAGCGCGGTGCCAGCGGCGAGGAGGCCCGCCAGTACCAGGGCACGGGCCACCGAAAGCTGGCCCGTGCGCCCCTCCGGGTTGCCCGTTACCTCTCCCTGAGTGTTCAAACGACCCCTGCCTGCTCCCATGACCCTGTCCGGAGATGGGACAGCCCACCCTGGAAGTGCGGCAGGTGCCCGGCTCGGAGTCTAGGCAATGTCGGAGCCCAGGCCAAGGCGCCGGAAATGGCCACGCACAGTGACATTCGGGGGGCAAAACGACGCAATCTTCTCGTTATGTGATTTCTCTGGACACAAACCCCGTCGATGGGGAAGAATCTGAATATGGCCAAGCGACATTTCGTGGTTTTGCACCGAAAGGAGGTGCCAATGTCCTGCCGTGGTTTCGGTGCTGACTGAAAAACGGGGTGGCACAAAAGGGGACGCGACGCTATTGCTGGAAACTCGCCGGCATGGCTGACAGATCCTCCTTGGTACCCTGATGGCATCCACCCTGGTCGGAGCGCGACCCTGGTAGCGTTCGGTTCGACCTGACGCCCGTCTTATGGGTTGGGGCGTAGTCGGACCTCGCGCAGTCGGGGAGGTGTTCATTGACCTCAGTTGAACGGGCGGCGCGGGAAATTGGCGGCGCGCCCGATAATGCCCCCCTCCAACCCCCCGAGGACACTGTGGAAGCGCCTTCGACGGCGGAAGCGCCCGGTCCACGTCATCCCTTAGGGAAGTCGTTTTGGCGCCTTTGGTGGGCGACGGGTATCTCCGCCAGCGGGGACGGGCTTGTCGCCGTCGCATTACCGCTTTTGACGGTGACGCTCACCCGTAGCCCCCTTGTCATCGCCGGGGTGACGGCGGCAAATAGGGCAGGGGTGGCAATTGCGGCACTGCCGGCCGGCATGCTGGCCGACCGCGTGGACCGTCGCCGGATGATGGTGGCCTGCAACCTCGTCTCGGGCGTGGCTCTGGCCGGGTTGGTGGCAGCCATGGCGATCGGTTCCGCCGGCCTTGTGATGGTCTACGTGGTGGCGGTGGTGGTTGCCATGTGCGACGTCGCCTATACCCTGCCCCTGCAAGCGTCCATACCCGACGTCGTGGCCGAGCCCGACCAGCTCGCCCTCGGCAACGGCCGCCTGGTGGCAGTCGAGGGCGCTGGTGAGCAGTTCCTGGGCCCGGGGGTGGGCGGGCTGTTGTTTTCCCTCGCCCGCCAGGTGCCCTTCGTGGCCGACGGCGCCAGCTTCTTCATCTCGGCTGTGCTGTTACGGGTCAGCTTGCACCGGTCCAGTCTCAAGGCTCGTCACGCTGCCCCCCTCCAGCCGTCCCCGGTCAACGGCGCCCGCTCCCGGAGCGAGGACCGCGGCTCGGCCCCTTCGAGCCGAAGCCGCGAACGCGGGCGTCACCGGTCGGGCCTGGGGGCGGACTTCCGCCAAGGCCTCAGGTTGTTCGGCCAGCAGCGCTCCCTCAAGCTCCTGGCCGCCACTGTGGCGGCCCTGGCCTTCTCCCAGAACATGGTGTTCGGCCTCCTCGTCGTGTACGGGAGGCGGACCTTGCACCTGAGCAACACCGGTTACGGCGTGTTCCTGGCGGCGGCGTCGCTCGTGGGTGTGATCGGCGCCTTCTCGGGCGGCAGGTTGCAGCGCCGGTTCGGGCCGGCCCGGCTCATCGTGGGCGGGGCTTTCCTGTGCACGCTCAGCTACCTCGGCCTTTCGTTCACCCGCTCGGCCGTCCTGGCCGTATTCGTGCTCGGCCTCCAGGAGGTCGGTATCGCCGTCTCCAATGTCGGCTCGATGACCACTCGCCAGCGCCTCATCCCCCGCCACCTCTTCGGCCGGGTCGCAAGCGTCCACCGTCTGGCCGTCGGCCTGGCGGCGCCGCTCGGAGCGGTGCTCGGCGGCCTGATCGCGTCTGCCTACAACGTCCCCGCGGCCATGCTCGCCGCCGGCGTCGTGCTGGCCGCGCTGCTGGCCTACCTGGGCCCGGCGCTGCTAAAGAACCTGGCCGACGTGTCCCGCTAGCCAAACCCACCCGGCTTGCGCCACGCCGGGGGCTTGTCCCACACCGGCCGGCACCGCCGGTAGGCGATCATCCGGCTTCCGCGGCGGCCAGCATCGCCGTGCCGATGGCGGCGAGGTCGTCGTCGGTCGTCACGTAGGGCGGCATGGCGTAGATGAGGTCGCGGAACGGGCGGATCCAGACGCCCCGGGACACGGCGGCTTGGGTGGCGGCGGCTATGTCGACGAGGTGGTCGAGCTGGATGACGCCGATGGCGCCGAGGGCCCTGACGTCCTTCACGCCCGGTTGGGCCCGGGCCGGCGCCAGCGCCGACCTCAGTCCCGTCCCGAGCCGCTCCACCTCCGATTGCCACTGGCCGGAGGCGAGCAGCCCGAGAGACGCCAGGGCGACCGAACAGGCCAGCGGGTTGGCCATGAACGTCGGCCCGTGCATGAGGCACCCGGCTTCCCCTCCCGAGACGACCCGGGCGACCTCGGCCGTGCACAGCGTGGCGGACTGAGTGAGATAGCCGCCTGTCATCGCCTTTCCGACGCACATCACGTCCGGCGAGACGCCGGCGGCTTCGGCGGCGAACAGGGTGCCCGTGCGGCCGAAGCCAGTGGCGATCTCGTCGAGCAGGAGCAGGACGCCGTGCTCGTCGGCGACCTCGCGCAGGACCTGAACGTAACCGGGGTCGTAGAACCACATGCCCCCCGCCCCCTGGACGACCGGTTCGGCCACGATGGCGGCTATCTCGTGGCTGTGGCGCCGAGCCAGTTCGTGCACCTCGGCTTCCCAGCCGGGGTCGACGCCTTCGCCCGCCGGCGGCCGGGGGGCAAAAATCTGTTGGGGCAGGGCACCGCCGAAAAGATGGTGCATCCCGCCCACCGGGTCGCACACCGACATCGCCCCCAGGGTGTCGCCGTGGTAGCCGCCGGCCAGGGCCAAGAACCTGGTCCGCTGCGACCGGCCCACGTTCGCGTGGTACTGCACGCACATCTTCAGGGCGACCTCCACGGCGACCGACCCGGTGTCGGCCAAGAAAACACGGTCCAGGCCTGATGGGGCCAGGGCCGCCAGGCTTCGGGCCAGCTCGACGGCGGGCGCGTGGGTCAGGCCGCCGAACATGACGTGGGCCATGCTGTCCAGCTGCTCGCGTACGGCGGCGTCGAGGACGGGGTGGCGGTAGCCCCAGATCGCCGTCCACCACGAGGACATGGCGTCCACCAGCTCGCGCCCGTCGGCCAGGCGCAGGCGCACGCCCGACGCCGAGACCACGGGCAACGGCGCCGATCGCGCCGGGAGGGGAGCGTAGGGGTGCCAGACGTGGTCCCGGTCATAGGCCAGCAGCTCGGGCCATTGGTTGCTCTCGGTCACGGCTGGTCGTAGCTTTCGCGCACGAGACGACAATGCCATGCCCATGGGCCATCACGCTCTGCCCGCCCCGGGCCGTCGCATATCGCAATGCCGGCCGGCGACGGGTCGCGCACGTAATCTCTAGTGGTGGTCCACGTCTCTGAGGCACCTGAAGTAACCGACGAACTGGTAAGTGCCGTCCACCGTCTGCTGCCCCAGCTGTCGACTTCGGCTCCGGCGCTGAGCGTCGCCGAGATCGACGAAATAGTCAGTTCACCCGCCATCACGCTTCTGGTGGCTCGTGACGACGAGGTCCAGATCGACGGTGACGGCTTCGAGGTCGCCGCCGGCGAGAGTGGCCACGGCCCGATCGTGGGCATGCTGACCCTCGTCGTTTTTCGCATACCCACCGGCATCCGGGCCTGGATAGAAGACGTCGTTGTCGACAGCGCGGCCGGCCGGCGGGGAGCGGGGGAGGCCCTCACCCGGGCGGCTCTCGAGCTTGCCGGCGAGCTGGGCGCGCAAACGGTGGACCTCACGTCGCGGCCCTCCCGCGAAGCGGCGAACCGGCTCTACCAAAAGGTCGGCTTCGAGGCCCGGGAGACCAACGTGTACCGGTACCGCTCGGCCTGATTGCCACCTCCCAATGGTGTAGGAAAAAGCGGTAAGGTAAAAGTATGACCGTGATAAAGGTGACGGTTAGCCTCGACCCAGCAGTGGCCGAGCGGGCTCGGCGCGATGTGGCCGAGGGCAGAGCGAAGTCCCTGAGCGCCTGGCTCAACGAAGCCGGCCAAGCGCGCGTCGAGGGTGATGACCTCGCTGAGGTCCTGGCGGAGTTGTTCGACCAGACAGGCGGACCGGTGACCGAGGAGGAGCTCGCCCGAGCCCGCACGCGCTGGGCGCTCGCGGAGCAGCTTTGAGCCTGGTCCTAGATGCTGGAGCCCTGATAGCGGTCGAACGGGCTGACCGGGAGACGGCCGCGGTCATCGAGGTGGCGCGCCAAGATCACCGGCGCGTCGTTGTGCCGGCCGGCGTAGTAGGCCAGGTCTGGAGAGGCGGTGGGCGCCAAGCAAGACTGGCTCGGCTCCTGAACGCTCGAGAGGTCTTTGTGGAGCCATTGAGCGATGCCGGCGCCAGGGCTGCGGGAGTACTTTGCGGGGATGCCGGGACGACCGATGTGATCGACGCCTCGGTTGTGCTGGCGGCTCGCCGTCATCATGGCATCGTGGTCAGCTCCGACGGGGCCGACCTCAAGCTCCTCGACCCGATGGTCCCCGTCGTAGATTGCTGACTTCCACCCAACCTCGAGCGAGCCGAAGGTACTCCTCGTTGGCCTACCTTCACACCTTGCCCGTCACCACCGTGAAGGTCGACCGCTCCTTCGTTGAGCGCCTCGGCGGACGGGAGGACTCCGCGCCGGTGGTCAAGGCCGTCATCGAAATGAGCCATGCCATGGGCCTGAACGTGGTGGCGG
>CAYZVQ010000246.1:0-7711 GCA_964481925.1 uncultured Acidimicrobiaceae bacterium | reverse complement strand
AGCTCCTCGTAGAGGCGATTGGCCAGGTCGACGAGGGTGGCCGACGCCTCGTGGTGCGCAACGGGCGGTGCCGGTTCCGCAGCTCGATTCTGCCGCCATGGGCCCGCAAGCTCGGCCTAGGCGGCGTCGACGCTTGCGGTGAAGTCGAGCAGAGCCTTCGCCAGTTCGCCGGGGGCCTCCATCGCGGCGTAGTGGCCCACGCCGTCGAGTGACACGGAGCTGATTTCGGCTGACGCGGCCTGGGACATGGTGTCGGCCGTGAAGGGGCCTCCGCCTGCGCCGACCGCGAGTACGGGCGCATTCAGCCCGGGTGTCTTGGCGAGAGCCCTGATGCCGGGGCCTTCCCGCAGCATCGACTGGTAGAGGCCGGCCGCTCCGCGCCAGCCGCCGGGGCGCGAGTAGGTGCGGGCGAACTCGTCGATGTCGGTGTCGGTGATCGCTCCCGGGGTCGCGCTCATCGCCGGGAACGCGAATTGTCCCAGGAACTCGCGCTCGCGGCCGGCGAGCAGCATCTCGGGGATGCCGGGCGCGGCGAGGACGCCGATGTACCAGGTGCCCCCGTGGGTGACGTCGGCCAGCATCTCCACGCCGAACCCGGGCAGGCCCATCTCGATGGCGGTGAGGCTGAGAACGTCCTGCGGATGCGCGCTCGCGAGGCGGAAGACCGTCGCCCCGCTGATGTCCTGCCCTGTCAGGTGGACCGGGCCGGCGCCGAGCTGCCCGATGAGAAGGTGGAGGTCTTCGGCCGACGTCGCGCTGTCGTACTCGCCCGGCTCGTTGCCGGAGTCGCCGAAGCCGCGCAGGTCGACGGCGTAGACCCGGTGGCTGGCCGCGAGCAGCGGGATGAGCTTCCGGAAAGCCCACCAGGTCTCGGGGAACCCGTGGACCAGCAGGACCGGGGAGCCGCTGGTTCCTGCTGCGACGTAGTGCAGCCTGGTCCGGTTGACTTCCGCGTGGTGGTGAGTGATCCCCGGCAGTTCGGGACTGGCTGGCGTGACGTCCATTCTTTCTCCTTGCTTGGACAACCTGGATGTCATCGACCCTAGCCAACCTGGTTGTCACTGTCCAATCGCTGCCGTAGTCTTCTGCCATGTCCCGCTCTGGCGCCGACCTCGCACTGCTCCTGCTCGGAGGCTTCCGCTCGCTGGTGGACCGCGCGACAGCCGAGCTGGCCCGCCGCGGCTACGAGGATGTGCGTCCCGTCCACGACTTCGCGATGCGGGCCATCGCCGCGGGCGCCGGCAACGCCTCAGAACTCGGCCGCCGCCTGTCAGTCTCCAAGCAGGCAGCGGCTAAAACCATCGCAGTGCTCCAGGAGCGCGGGTACGTGGCACGCGGCACAGACCCCCGTCACGCCCGCCGCATGCTCCTTCAGGTGACCCCGCTCGGCTTCGAGGTGCTGCGCCAAGGTGAAGCGATCTTCGACGAGCTGCGCGATCAATGGGAGCGGCAGATCGGTCCGGCCCAGCTTGAGAACCTTGAAACGCACCTCGCAGAGCTGGCCGGCGGTCCGGCCGTGCGCTTCGACATACCCGGCTGGATGTCGCGAGACCTCGGCGAGCCAGTTTAGATGAACTGGCCCGTCTGGCTCCGGCCGTCCCGGGCGGCGGAGGATCCGCACTGCGCATACCTTTCCGAAGCTGGCGACCGGGCGACCCGTCAGCCATTGTTAACTCATCACTTGACTTTTCCCGCGGACCATCTATACTTAAGTACATGCCTAACCAAGTGACCCAGCTGGACAGCGTCTTTCAGGCGCTGGCTGACGGAACTCGGCGGAGCATGGTCGAACGCCTCATCGCAGGTCCGGCCTCGGTGAGCGAACTGGCCAAGCCGTTCGACATGTCCTTGCCAGCGGTCATGCAGCACCTGCAGGTCCTCGAGGACTGTGATCTCGTCCGATCCGAAAAGAGCGGCCGGGTCCGTACCTGCTGGCTTGAGCCGAGCGGACTGCGAACGGCCGAGAGTTGGATCGGTCAGCAGCGCAGCGCTTGGGAAGACCGACTTGACCGGCTCGACATCTATCTGAGCGAGCAATCGAGCTCAGCAGAGAGGACCACCCGATGACAGACCATTCTGCGAAGCACTCCACATTCTAACGAGATGGATGCCCAGGAGCCGGTGACGGTTATGAGCGCCTACAGCTCCCCGAATGCCGTACCGACCGAGTGGTCCCGGGCGCGTACAGAGTTGGCCGCCGCCGAAGTGTATTGGTTGTCGACTGTTCGACCCGACGGACGTCCGCACGTCACGCCGTTGTTGGCCATCTGGCTCGAAGGGGCGTTGTACTTCTGCACCGGTCCAGACGAGCGCAAGGCACGGAACCTCGCAGAGAACCTTCGCTGCGTCCTCACGACCGGGCATAACACCCTCGACGGCCTGGACCTCGTGATCGAAGGAACGGCCGAGAAGTCGAGCGACCTCGCTGAGCTGGGCCGTGTCGCCGATGCATACGAGTCAAAGTACGGACCGCATTTTGCGCCAGAAGGAACTTGGGCCGGCCTCGCTGACGCCATCCGTCGGGCGGAAGTCCTTGTCTATCGAGTCGCCCCCGAGACGGGCTTCGGTTTCCGCAAAGGAAGATCATTCAGCCAAACGAGGTGGGGGTTCTCCTGAGGCGTGGTCCGTGTCTGTCAGTTCTAGCGGCAGACTTCGGCGATGGTCGGGATCTGGTGGAGGATGACGACGCCAATGATGGCGGCGCAGGCCGGTAGCAAGGCGAGCATGAGGGCGAAGGTCCCTCGTGGCATCCTGGCCATGGCTAGCTGGTCGGTCACGTAGGGCACGTCAAACGAACGGCGCGACGGATAGCGCCAGCCGCCGGAGACCTTTAATCGTGCTACAACGCCGCAGGAGTCGGCACAACGACCGCGTCCAGGAATCGGCGAAGTGCCGACCGGTCGCCTGTGACGGCGGCACTCTGCTCGGACATGGCGTCGAGCCTGCTCGGATCGCCGAGGAGGGTGTTGAGCGTCTGCGGGTCGGTACGGAGAGTCACATCCGGCGCGGTCGGCTCACCGGATTCCACCTGAAGCCGTCCGTCTTCGATCTTGACGGTCCACGGCCGGTCGTTGAGCTCGAGATGGCACACCATCGGCGCGGCCCGCGGGTCTACACGAGCAGAGGTACGCAGAAACAGCAACATGGACGTGGCGCTGAGCGTCACCGGTGAGGGCGGAAGGGCGATGCCAATGCCCCAGTTGCCGAGCGCGAGCAGGATCGGTTCAAGGTCTTGCCCCCACGCGGTGAGCTCGTACACCGCCGAACCAGCCGGCGGCGGCAGCGTGCGGCGGGTGATCACCCCGCGTCCTTCGAGTTCCCGAAGCCGGTCTGCGATCACATTCGATGCGGCGTTGGGCAGAGCCCGGCGGAGGTCGGAGAAGCGCTGCGACCCGAGCAGAAGTTCGCGCACCACGAGTAAGGCCCACCGCTCCCCCACCACGTCTAGCGCCCGGGCGATCCCACAGGCATCTCCATAGCTTCGGTTCGTCGGCACCACTAGAGCATACCTGCTTACTCCTAAATAACAACTCTGTGGTAGCTATTTACTACCATGAGTGGTAGCTTAGATGACGAAGCGATGCAGGGCCCGATCGAGGAACTCGCTGCGCTTACACCAAACGCCGGACCATTCGGCGAGGAAAGGAACGAGCCATGGGACAACCAGTGATCCACTGCGAGATCATCGGGACCAACCCGGAGCGACTCCGGGCCTATTACGGCGACCTGTTCGGCTGGGAGTTCGATACGAGCAGTCCCGTCTCTGACGCGATCTCCGAGCCCACGAACTACGGGTTCGTGCAACCGAGCACGACCAGTGATGGGGTCGGGATCCCCAGCGGCGTGGGTGGAGGATCGGGCTACAAGCCTCGGGCGATCTTCTACGTCGGTGTCCCCGACGTCGAGGCCGCGCTGCAAAAGGCGGAAAGCCTCGGCGGGACCCGGAATTTGGGACCCGATCGGGCCCCGACAGGGCTCGTCGTCGGCCACTTCGTCGACCCCGAAGGCAACCTGATTGGCCTCGCCGCCACGCCGTAGTCCTAATCGGCGTCGTTGTATGCCGCCATCCGCCTTTTGTGACGAGCGAACTCGCACAGGCTTGCCGTCTCAACAGGAGGAAGCTGTGACTGACACCCGAAATACCGAACGACCCGCGCCTCTCGGAACGCCCCGGCAACGAGAGCGCGACGGCCATCCAATGCGTAGCTCATCGCTGATCTCCGGCGCCCGAATCGTGAATGGATTGGCCATGGGATACCGGGTCTGCCAGCCGGTCGTAGCGGGCGTGACCGTTGATCTCGGGTAACGGGTTCGTGGCAATGCTTCGCGCCGAGGAAGATGTCACCGGCCCAGGCTGACCGGAGCTATCTCTCCAAAGGGGCGGATTTCTCGGGTGCGCAGCGCCCGGACCGCAAGCCGGGCTATAGCCCAGCGGCCTCGCCTGGCCGGTCGCGTCGGAAGAACTCTACATGCTCAGGCGGGAGCGGGGTGTTGCCGAGGATGAGGTCGGCCGCCTTCTCTGCGATCATCATTACGGGCGCGTAGATGTTGGCGTTGGTGACGTAGGGCATGACCGAGGCGTCGACGACCCGCAGCCCGTCGACGCCTCGGGCTCGCATCGTGCTCGGGTCGACTACAGCGTCTTCCCCGCTTCCCATCTTGCAGGTGCAGGACGGGTGTAGTGCCGTTTCGCCGTCGCGGGCAACCCAGTCGAGGATCTCCTCGTCGGTCTCGACGCCCGGACCGGGCGAGAGCTCCCCGCCGTTGAACTCGTTCATGGCGGGCTGGCTTAGGATGCGACGACCGAGGCGCACTGCCTCCACCCACTCCCGCCTGTCCTGGGCGGTCGAGATGTAGTTGAACTGGATCGCCGGGTGCACGGTGGGGTCGGTCGAGCGGACCTTCACCGAGCCGCGGGCGTCTGAGTACATCGGCCCGATGTGGATCTGGTAACCGTGGCCGGCCGCCGGCGCTGAGCCGTCGTAGCGCACCGCGATCGGCAGGAAGTGGAACATGACGTTCGGGTAGACGAGGTCGTCGTTGCTCCGGGCGAAGCCACCCGCCTCGAAGTGGTTTGTGGCCCCGGGCCCTCTGCGCCAGAGCATCCACTCGAGCGCCACCATGGGGCGGTTGCGCCACTTGAGGGCCGGAGCGACCGAGACCGGCTTTGTACAGGCGCATTGGATATAGACCTCGAGGTGGTCCTGAAGGTTCTCCCCAACGCCGGGCAGGTCGACCACAGGGGTGATGTCGAGGGCAGCGAGCTCGCCGGCGTCGCCGACGCCGGAGAGCTGGAGAAGCTGAGGTGAGTTGATCGAACCACCACAGCAGATCACCTCGCCGGCGCGCGCCTGCTCCCGGCGGCCTCTCGAAACGTACTCGACCCCTGCGGCGCGGCCATGCTCGAACAGGACCCTCGTAACGAGGGCCCGGGCCCTGACCTCCAGGTTGGGACGGCCCATCGCGGGATGGAGGTACGCTCGCGCCGCGCTCAGGCGCCGGCCGCGGTGGATGTTCCGGTCGAAAGGGCCGAACCCCTCCTGGCGGTAGCCGTTGACGTCGTCGGTCAGAGTAAGCCCTGCCTGCTCGACGGCGGCGAAGAACGCGCCAAACAGAGGGTTGGTGGCCGGCCCGCGCTCGAGCAAAAGGGGGCCGCTCCTGCCACGGAATTCGTCGCCACCGACGAGACAGGTCTCCATCCTCTTGAAGTAGGGCAGGCAATGGGCATAATCCCATGCGCTCATGCCGGGGTCAGCGGCCCAGCGCTCGTAGTCGAGCGGGTTGCCCCGCTGGAAGATCATGCCGTTGATCGAGCTTGACCCGCCGAGGACCTTGCCCCGGGCATGGTAGATCCGCCGCCCGTTCATGTGCGGCTCCGGCTCCGACTCGTACTTCCAGTCATAGAAGCGGCTCCCGATGGGGAACGTGAGCGCAGCCGGCATGTGGATGAAAATGTCGAAAGCGTAATCAGGGCGCCCGGCCTCGAGGACGAGCACGCTCGTCGAACGGTCAGCGCTTAACCGATTTGCGAGGCAGCACCCCGCCGAGCCGCCCCCGACGATGATGAAGTCGTGAGTGATCACGGCTGCTCCATGACAAAGGTGACGGTTTTCGCCTCAGTGAAGGCCTCCTGAGTGCTCGTCCCACCGACCCGGCCGATGCCGCTGACCGAGCCCGCTCTGCCGCCGAACGCGAGATGGGACTCCCAAAGGTTGGTCGACGCGTTGATGTTGACCCAGCCAACCTCGGCGCGCTCGGCGAAAGCTAGCCCCCGGGCGAGATCTCGAGTGAACACCGCCGCTGTCAAGCCGTACGGAGAGCCGTTCAGCAGCTCGAGCGCCTCGGTTTCCGAGGCGACCTTTAGGACCGGCACGACGGGCCCAAAGGTCTCCTCGTCGACTATGGCCATACCGGGCCGAACGTCGTCGAGGACCGTCGGCTCGTAGAACAGCTCGGTGGCGAAGCCGGCCGCCCGCGAACCTCCCATGAGGAGGCCGGCCCCCGCGATTTTGGCCTCAGCGACGTGCGACGCCACCTTGTCGGCAACGGCAGCGTTGTTTAGCGGGCCCATGGTCGTCAACGGGTCAAGAGGGTCGCCGAGGCGCACAGACGAAGCCGTCACCGAGAGCAATAAGTCGAGATATTCCTCGTGCACCGCCTCGTGGACGAGGAAGAGCTCGCCCGCGGTGCAGCTCTGCCCAGCGCACAGGAAAGCCGCCTCGGTACTCGCCCGGACGGCGACCTCGAGGTCGGCATCGTCGAGGATGACCATGGGGCCGTTCCCGCCGAGCTCCAGGATTTGTCGCTTGCCGGCGGCGTTACGGCCGACCTCGGCCCCAGAGGCGATCGACCCGATAAAGCCGATGGCGGCGACCTTGGGGTGCCGGCAGAGTGCCGCGCCCACGACCGGCCCGGCCCCGGGCACGAAGTTGAACACGCCCGGCGGGAGTTCTTCGCCGATGACCCCGGCAAGGAGCGATGAACAGAGCGCTGTCGTGGGAGCGGGGACCCAGACGACGGCGTTGCCAGCGGCCAGTGCCGGCGCCAAGAGCTCAGCCGCCATGGTGTACGGCCAGTTCCAGGGCGTAATAACCCCAACAGTCCCAACGGGTACCCGGTAGGAGAGCACGCGGCGCGTCGCGGACGTCGACGGTGGCATCGAACCCCCACTACGGGTGGCATCGGCGGCGGCCATGGAGAAGTAGACGATGAGCTCGTCAACCTCGGTATAAGCCTCGGCATGCAGGGGTTTGCCCTGATCGAGACTGAGCAGGAGCGCCAGCTCGTCACGGCTGGCCCCGATCTTCGACGCGACCCGCTCGCAGGCGGCGGCCCGTTCGAACGCGCTCACCCTGGCCCAGGCCAACTGAGCCGGGACGGCGGCGCTTACCGCGTCGTCGATGTCCTCAGGCGTCCCCAGCACATAGCTCCCGAGCACATCGCCTGTCGACGGGTTGAAAGAGGGGGCCATCTTGTGCGACAGCGTCTTCCTCCACGAGCCCGCGATGAAAGCGAGCGCCTCCTCGATCATGTACCGGGTACCGGGCCCCCGATGTTGCAGCCAGCCGATATTGGCCCTGACGACCAGGGAGCGGGGCTCGTTGACAGCACGCCAGGCGCCGCAGTACCGTCACGGTGGTTGCTCAAGAGCTAGTCATCTTACGTGGTTTGCAACTTGAGCAATGGTGGAGCAGGACTGCGAGGATCAGTG
>CAYZVQ010000245.1:0-7723 GCA_964481925.1 uncultured Acidimicrobiaceae bacterium | reverse complement strand
GTTGGCCTCCGCCGCCGGCGTGACGTTGCCGGGGGCTGACGCCGCCCCGCCCATGATGGTCACGCCCGCGATCAGTCGGGGGAGCTCGGGCTCCAACCTGAGCGCCACCGCCAAATTGGTAAGGGGCCCCGTGGCCAGCATGTGGACCTTTCCGGGACGATCCCTGGCGGTGCGGACGATCATCTCGGCCGCGCTCACGGTCTCGGGGCGGCCCGCCGGCGCGCTCAACTCCACGCCGCCAAGACCGTTGCTGCCGTGGACGTGGGTGCCGTGGAGCGGCGCCTCGCCCGTCAAGGTCACCTCGGAGCCGACGGCCACGGGCACAGAGCCGGTCCGCCCGGCGACATCGAGTACGCACAGCGTGTTGCGGGCCGCCATGGTGGCGGAGATGTTGCCGAAAACAGTGGTGATCCCGCACACCTCAACCTTCGGGTCAGCCAGCAGGTAGAGCAGGGCGACGGCATCGTCCACCCCCGTGTCGCAATCCACCAACAAGGTCTTTTCAGCCGCAGCCACGGTCACAAACCCTATAGGTGGGCACGGCCCTGCCGTTGGCCCGAAGCCTCGCCCGCCTCGTTAGGGTCGTGAAGGTGAGAGCACTCGTCATCTCCGACGGTGCCGTCTTCTGGGACGAGCGCCCCCCGCCCGTGCCCGGTCCCGACGAACTACTCGTGCGGGTAGAGGCAGCCGGCATCAACCGCGCCGACCTGTTGCAAAGGGCCGGGCTTTACCCGCCACCGCCGGGGCTCCCCCTTGACCAACCCGGCATGGAATGTGCCGGCGTCGTGGAGGAGGTGGGCGACCGGGTGCGGACGTTCGCGCCCGGGGACCGGGTGATGGGCCTACTTGGCGGGGCGGCCCAGGCCGAGCTCGCCCTTCTGCACGAGCGTCTCACCCTGCCCGTCCCGCCCGCCATGTCGATGGCCGAAGCAGGCGGCTTCCCCGAGGTGTTCTACACCGCCTACGACGCCTTGTTCTCCCAGGCCGGCCTGGCTATGGGCGAACGGCTCCTGGTGACGGGGGCGGCAGGGGGCGTGGGCATGGCAGGCATCCAGCTCGGCCTGTGCGCCGGTGCCAGCGTTGTAGCCAGCGCCCGCGACAGTGGCGTCCACGACCGCCTGACGGCGTTAGGCGCGACCAGCGCCGGGCCGGTCGATGCGTTCGGGCTCGGGCCCTTCGACGTCGTGCTCGAGCTTGTAGGCGGCGACAGCCTGCCTCGGGCACTGGCCGGGCTCGCCCCCCGGGGCCGTGTCGTGGTGATCGGGACCGGGGACGGGTCTCGTTGCGAGCTCGACATGTCCCGGCTTATGAGCCGCCGGGCGAAGATCATGGGATCCACCCTCCGAGCCCGCCCACTGGAAGACAAGGCGCTGGTCACCATCGCCGTCCAGCACCATGTCCTGCCCTTTGTCGACCAAGGCCGCGTAAAGGTGGTCGTGGAGGCCGCCTTCCCCTTCGAGCAGGCGCAGGAGGCCTACGAGCGGTTCGCCGCGGGCGGGAAGTTCGGCAAGATCGTGCTCACTCGCAGCTAAACGGCCGTAAGCCCGCGAGCCTGACGGAGCTCGCCGGCAGCTCCCGCCGGCACGACCGGTCGGTACGGGAACACAGGATGGGGCCAGGCCTGCGTGGTCGGGGGCAAGGTCGGCGTTGCCAAGCGGCCCCGCACCGGCGCCGGCCTCGGGTCCGCCTGACCACGGTTGGGCCAGTAGGCAAATGCTCTCTCGGCCATGGCCGTGATGGTCAGCGACGGGTTGACCCCGGGGTTAGCGGGCATCGCCGACCCGTCCACCACATGGAGGCCCTCGTAGCCGAACACCCGGTGCCACTGGTCGATCACGCCATCGGCCGCCGAGGCGCCGATGGCACATCCTCCGAGGAAATGCGCCGTCATGGGGACCCCGAAGATCTCGCCCCAGGTACCCGACGGGCTACCCCCGTTCCTGGCCGCCAGGCGACGGGCCACATCGTGGCCTACGGGAAGCCAGGCCGGGTTGGGACGGCCGTGCGCCTGGCGGGTCGTAAGCCGGCAGCCTCCCAGGAGGCGCCGTCGCGCCGACACCGAGAGGGAATTGTCCCGGGACTGCATGATCAGGGCGATAACGGTCCGCTCGGACCAGGCCCGGAGGTCGAACTGGCGAAAAAAAGCCCCCGGTTGGCGAACGACCGCTCGCAGGAACCGCCACCACCCCGGCGGCCGCGTCCGCTCACCGTCAGGGCCGTCCACCAGCAAAGTCCCGAAAAGGCCCATCATGTTGGAGCCCCGTCCGTAGCGGACGGGCTCGACGTGCGTACCGGGCTCGGGGCTAAAGGACGAAGTTATGGCTACGCCACGGCTGAAATCGGGGTGCGGCCGGCCCCGGCCGACAACGGCCCCCAGCAACGACTCGGAATTAGTGCGGGTCAACTGCCCGAGCCGGCAGGACAAGTCGGGGAGCTTGGCCTCCATGGCCATGGCATGCAGCAGCTGCTGGGTCCCGAAGGCCCCTGCGGCCAGCACAACATGCTGGGAGCGCAATAGGCGCCGCCGGCGCCAGGCCCCCGACCACCCGGTGGCAACGGTGCCCACCTCCCAGCCCCCTTCGGCGCCCGGTTGCACAGACCGGGCCGTTGTCAAGGGCATGATCACCGCTCCCGCCCGCTCCGCCAGGTACAGGTAGTTGGTCGGCAGGGTGTTCTTGGCCCCATGCCGGCAGCCGGTCATGCACTCCCCACACTCCAGGCAGGACCGACGGGACGGGCCGGCCCCGGCGAAGTACGGGTCGGCCAGCGGTGCGCCCGGCAGGGTGCCCGGGGGGCCGAACGTCACCCCGACCGACGCCATCTGGAAGCTGCCCGCCACGCCCATTTCGCTTGCCACCTCGAGCATGGCCTCGTCGGACGGGGTCATAGTCGGGTTCTCGGTCGCCCCCAACATCCGCTTGGCCTGGTCGTAATAAGGCGCCAGCTCTGAGCGCCAGTCGGCCAGTGCGGCCCACTGGGGGTCGTCATAGAAGCCCGCTTCCATGGGCTCGCAAAGGGTGTTGGCATAATTGAGCGAGCCACCACCTACGCCTGCTCCGGCCAGGACGACGACGTGGCGCAGGAAATGCACGCGCTGTATGCCGAAACACCCGAGTAGCGGCGCCCACAGGAAACGCCTGATGTCCCAGGAAGTACGCGGCAGGCTCGACGCATCAAAACGGCGACCGGCCTCCAACACCGCCACCCGGTAACCCTTCTCGGATAGGCGCAGGGCCGCGACCGAGCCACCGAAGCCCGACCCGACAACTACGACGTCATAGTCGAAGTCGACGTCAACCTCCAGAGACGTCCTGGGGCCGCGGGCTTCCCGAGGCGAGGAAGGGCATCATGGACCGTAATTGCGCGCCCACCTTTTCGACGGGGTGCTCGGCGCCCTCCTTTTGCAGCCGGTGGTAATTAGGCAGGCCGTCACGGTTCTCCTTGACCCACTCCTGCGCGAACGCCCCGGACTGGATGTCGGCCAGGATCTGCTTCATCTCGGCCCGGACCGAGCCGTTGATGAGCCTCGGGCCACGCGTCATGTCGCCGTACTCGGCCGTCGTCGAGATCGAGTACCGCATCCCGGTGATGCCGTGCTCATAAATGAGGTCGACTATGAGCTTCACCTCGTGCAGGCACTCGAAATAGGCGGACTCGGGCTGGTAACCGGCCTCGACCAGGGTGTCGAAGCCTGCTTTTATCAACGACGTGAGGCCGCCGCACAGGACCACCTGCTCACCGAAGAGGTCGGTCTCAGTCTCTTCTTTGAACGTCGTCTCCAGCACGCCCGCCCTGGTGGCGCCTATGCCCCAGGCATAAGAGAGCCCCAGCGCCTTGGCCTTGCCGGTGGCGTCGCGCTCCACAGCCAGCAGCGCGGGCACGCCGCCCCCGCCCTCATAAGTGCGCCTGACGAGGTGCCCTGGCCCCTTGGGGGCCACCATGGCCACGTCGACTCCTTCGGGGGGGTCAATGAGGCCGAAGCGGATATTGAAACCGTGAGCGAACATCAAGACGTCGCCCGGGCGCAGGTTGGCCTCTATGTCCTCTTTGTAAATCTCCTGTTGGGCGGTATCGGGTGCCAGCATCATTATCACGTTTGCCTCGGTCGCGGCCTCGGCCGAGCTCAGGGCCCGAAGGCCGGCCGCCTCGGCCTTGGCCCGCGAGGACGAGCCCGGGCGCAGCCCCACCCTCACGTCCACCCCAGAGTCCCGGAGGTTGAGGGCGTGGGCGTGGCCCTGGGAGCCATAGCCGATTATGGCTACCTTCCGAGACGTGATGACAGAGGGGTCGGCGTCGTGCTCGTAGTAAATGGTGGCCATTGCCTGCCTTTCAGTTGCGGTTCTTGTGATGGACGGGCGGGCGTTCCAACTTCGGCAACGCCACCCGGCCAGTGCGCTGGATCTCGATTATCCCGTACGGGCGCAGCAGTTCCTCGAAATCGTCCAGCAGCGAGGGCTGCCCGGCCAGCATAACCGTGAGCGCCTCCTGGCCCACGTCCACGATGGTCGCACCGAAAATGCGGACCAGGTCGCCCACCTCGCCCCGGGAGGGCCCGGCTCCCCCGGGAGGGGCGCAGCGTACGGAGAGAAGGGCCAGTTCGCGCTCTATGGCTTCGCCCGGCGTCATCTCGGTTATCTTCACTACGTTGACGAGCTTGAAAAGCTGCTTGGTCAACTGCTCCACCGACGTCTCGTCCAGGTCCACGACGATCGTGATCCGGCTGAACGAATCGTCATCGCTCGGAGCGACGGCCAGAGAGATTATGTTGAAACCCCGGCGGGCAAAAAGTGCCGATACGCGGGCCAGCACGCCGGCCCGGTTCTCGACGATCACAGAAATTGTCTGGTGGCGCACGCGCCCGCTGCCCGAGGCCCAGGTGGCCCCCGTACTGGAGAGCGACATCACTGGACCACCCTTTCCCCGCCCGGGCGCAGGGCCGGGTGCACCACCACATCGCTGTTGGAGGCGCCGGCCGGGACCATCGGGAAGACTTTCTCTTGCGAGTCGGTCCGGAAATCGATGACGACCGGGCGGTCGTCGATGGCATTGGCCTTGTCGATCACGGGACCGACGTCGGAGGGGTGCTCGACCCGGAACGCGACGCAGCCCATGGCTTCGGCCCACTTGACGTAATCGGGTAGGTCCGGCGAGAGGTACACCTCGGAATAACGCTCTTGGTAGAACATTTCCTGCCACTGGCGGACCATGCCCAGGTAGGCATTGTTGAGGATGGCCACCTTTATCGGTATGCGTTCGCTTGACGCGGTCACCAGTTCCTGCGCTGTCATCTGGAAACAGCCGTCGCCGTCAATGGCCCACACCGTGCGGTCGGGACGCCCGACCTTGGCCCCTATGGCGGCGGGCACGGCGAAGCCCATCGTCCCCAGGCCACCGGAATTGACCCAGGTGTACGGGTAGTCGAAACGCCAGTACTGGCTGGCCCACATCTGGTGCTGGCCGACCCCCGACACGACGGTGGTGTCGGCCGGGCTGGCGTCCCGGATCGCTTCTATGACGGCCTGCGGCTTGAGCGGGTCGCCCTCGGCCTGCGGTTCGTAATGCAGGGGGAACCGCAAGGACCACTCCTTCAGTTGCCCCCACCACGGCGCCCGGTCCGGCTGGACGTCCCCGCTGGCCGTCAGCACTCGCACCAGCTCTTCGATGACCAGACGACAATCGCCGACTATGGGGACCTCCGGACGCCGGATCTTGCCGAGCTCAGCCGGGTCGATATCGACGTGGACCACCTTGGCACCAGGGGCGAACGAGCCCACCCGGCCCGTGACCCGGTCGTCGAAACGGGTGCCCAGAGCTATGAGCAGGTCCGCCTCCTGCATGGCCGTTATTGCCGTGTAATTGCCGTGCATGCCCGGCATCCCCAGGCACTGGCGGTGGCTGTCAGGGAAAGCGCCCCGGGCCATCAAGGTGGTCACGACGGGCGCATTTATCAGCTCAGCCAGTTTCATGAGGGCCTCGGAGGCCCGGGCCTTCAGGATCCCGCCGCCGGCATAAATTACCGGCCGCTGCGAGGCGGTTATCAGCCGTACCGCCTCCCTCACCATGCGGGGGTGGCCTTTGGTGTTGGGCCGGTACCCGGGCAGAGAGGCGGCGACTTCATCGTCGTTCGGCCAGTACCACTCGGTCTGGGCCTGGAGGATGTCCTTGGGGATGTCCAGCAGCACGGGCCCGGGCCGGCCCGTCGTAGCCAATAGGAAAGCTTGGCGCACTGACAGGGCGATGTCCTCGGCCCGCATCACGAGCTCGTTGTGCTTGGTGACCGAACGAGTGATGCCGACGGTGTCGCCCTCCTGGAAGGCGTCGGTCCCGATGATGGGCCTCGCCACCTGCCCGGTGATGGCCACCATGGGCACGGAGTCCATGTAGGCATCGCAAAGAGGGGTGACCAGGTTGGTGGCCCCGGGGCCGCTCGTCACCATGGCCACGCCGGGGCGGCCGGTCACATCGGCGTACCCCTCGGCCATGTGCCCGGCGCCCTGTTCGTGGCGCACGAGCACGTGGCGTATGGGCGAATCGAGCAGGGGGTCATAGGCAGGCAGGATGGCACCACCCGGCAGGCCGAAAATGACCTCCGTATGCTCCATCTCCAGGCTCTTTATTAGGGCTTGCGCCCCGGTCAGTTGCATTTTCGGCGCCTCGCTGTCGTCGGGCTGGCTCGCAAAACAAAACGACCTCCCGTAAGGGAGGTCGTTGGACGCACGCGTTGATGGCCGCGTGCGTCAGGTAAGTACTACAAGGCCGGAAAAGGCCATACCGGCAGGAGCACTGGGACTAGCCGTGCCCTTGTGTGCGCCTGCCATCTAGCTATATTGCCACAGCTCACTGGGTGCTGCAAGACCTCGGGACTTGGGCGGGCGTGCCTCGTGCCTTAACATGCGCTGTGGCACTGTCGGCGATAGATGGGCCCGACACCTGGGCCGATGACGGGTTCGACGATCTCGATGAGAAATGGCTGCGCTCCCGGTCCGGGATCAAATGGGGCCTCGCCGCCCCCGATGTGCTGCCGTGCTGGGTCGCCGATATGGACTACCCCGCTCCCAGGCCTGTTCGCAACGCGCTGAGGCAGCTGGCCGAGAGCGGGGACCTCGGCTACCCCCGTAACGACCGGGCCGCCCTGTTGGAAGAGAAATGGGCTGCCCGCATGGCCCAACGCTACGCCTGGTCCCCCGCCCCCGGCCACCTGCGCATCTTCTTCGACCTGATCCAGATAGTCCAGATCGTGACGCACCTGGCCACCTCGCCCGGCGACGGCGTCCTGCTCTTTGCCCCTGCCTATCCCCCGTTCCCCCACACGGTCGAAAGCATGGGGCGCCGCCTCCTGGCCGCGCCTGTCGTCGACGACGGGACGGGATGGTCGTTCGATATGGAGACGGCCGCCGACCTGGCGGCGCAGGCCAAGGTCCTTCTCCTCGTCAACCCCCACAACCCGACAGGCCGCCGGCTGGCTCGCACCGAGCTCCTGGCCCTGGGCGACATGGTCCTGCGCCACGACCTAATCGTCATCTCGGACGAGATCCATGCCGACCTGGGGCTGGCTGGTCCCCGGGACCATGTCCCGTTCGCCTCGCTGTCAGAGGAACTGGCCGAACACACGCTTACTCTCTATTCGGCCAGCAAGTCCCACAACCTTGGGGGCATGGGTTGTGCGGTCGCCCACGTGGGGCACACCGGCATCGAGCGCCAACTCGCCGACTTGCCCTCTCAC
>CAYZVQ010000244.1:0-7745 GCA_964481925.1 uncultured Acidimicrobiaceae bacterium | reverse complement strand
CGCCGGGTGGTACGGGAAGAACTGGTTTTTGGAGCACGGAGATTGGGTCGCGGACAAGGACAAGTTCCCGCTCGGCCTCAAAGCGGCGGCGGCCGCCGTCCGCCAGCGCGGTCTGGTCCCGGGTGTGTGGTTCGAGCTGGAGACCTGCGGCTGCGACTCGGACGCCTTTTCTCGGGTAGAGCACCTCCTCAAGCTGCACGGGTCGCCGGTGACGGCCGGGCAGCGGCGCTTTTGGGACCTAAACGACCCCTTCGTCGTCGATTACCTGACCGAGCGCGTGATCGACGTGCTCGAGGACAGCGGGATGGGCTACTTGAAGATCGACTACAACGAAACGCTCGGCATCGGCTGCGACGGGGCGGAGTCCCCCGGCGAGGGCCTACGACGCCAGGTCGAAGGCATGTACACCTTCCTGGGACGGCTGCGGGCTCGGCTGCCGGAGCTCGTTGTCGAGAACTGCTCCTCGGGTGGCCACCGGCTCGAGCCCGCGCTCATGGCCCACTGCGACGTCGGCTCCGCCACCGACGCGCACGAGTGCCCGGAGCTGCCCATAGTCTCCGCCAACGTGCTGCGCCTCATTCCTGCCTCCAGATCCCTGGTCTGGGCGACCGTTCGCAAAGACATGAACGCCAGGGAGCTCGTCTATCGCCTGGCGACCGGCTTCCTCGGCCGCCTGTGCCTTTCGGGCGACGTCGTCGACCTCGATAGCGCGCAGTGGGAGCTCACCCGCAGGGCGATCGAGCTCCACGCCCGAGCGGCTCCCCTCCTCAGCGATCGTGAATGGAGCCGCTCGGGCCCCTGTATTGAGGCCTACCGCTCGCCGAAGGGTTGGCAGGGTTTGGTGCGCCCGACCGAGGACGGCGAAGCGGTCCTCGCTGTGCTCCACAACTTCGGTGACGAGACGTCATCCACGGCCGTAGATTTGCCCGGCGAAGACTGGGAAGTCGAATGGGTCTTCGCCGAGGACGGCGAAAGCTTGAAGGTAGAAGGGCCGGCCCTGCGCTGGGCGCCACCGGGCCCGTTCAGTGCAGCCGTTGCCTGGTTGGTGCGACCGCAGGTTTAGGTGATGACCGTTCAGGACGGCTAGCTGGCCTGGGGCCAACATCTCGTCAGCCTGCCCCGGGCTGTCCCTTCAGCACGTCCTGGGTGTGGGCTATGCGTTGGTCCAGGTCGGCCAGGAACTTGCCCATCGCGGCCTGCTTGGTCCGGACGATGACCCGAAGGTGCTCCAGCAGGGCCAGGCACTCCCGGGCCAACTCCAGGCGTTCGGCTTCTCCGGTGCGCTCGTCGTGGTAGGCCTGGCGGATCTCGGCCAGGCGGTCGTCGTTCGCCAGGACGACGGCGATCTCGTCCAGTTCGAGCCCGAGAAGGGACTGGAGCTCACGGATGCGGGCGACCCGGGCCAGGTCCGCCTCGGAATAGCGGCGGGTGCCGCCGGGCGTGCGACCGCAGCTGATAAGGCCGAGCTGCTGGTAATAACGCAGCGCCCGCTCGGAGACGCCCAGAGCCACAGCGGCCGCGCCGATGCTCACCAGGTCGCTAGGGCGTCCGGTCCCCGGCTGCTCTTCCTCTTGCTTCAGCTCCCCGGCCGGCGTGCTCACCGGACCACGACCCCCAGGCGGGAGCCTTCGTTGAGGCCGGTGGCGGCGGCGCTCTCGGCCGCCCCTTCGGCCAGCTCCTCACGCAACGGCGCCATTTGGTGGACGTAGCGACCCCCGCGTAGGGCGCTGGCGGCTACGGCGACGAAGGTGGCCCCGGCGGCGAAGTCGAACGCCAGGTGCAGGCCGTGGGCGAAGGACGCCTCGATGAGCTTGGGGAAGAAAGAACGGCCGGTGATGTACGCGACCTGGCTAGCGCTCATGTGCGAGAGAGCGCCGGTGGGCCCGAGAAGCTGCTGTACCGGGTTGTAGCCGAGAAAGGCCGAGAACAGACTCCCGATCGGAGGCTCGTTGGCCACTTGGCGAGCCGGGCCGGCGGCCACGCCCGCTGCCGTCAAGCCGTGGAAAAGGTGCGATGGCAGGCTTGCCGCCAGCCCCAGGGTCACGATGGTGAAGAACAGCCCCATCGACAGCACGGTGGCCGAGTTTTGGAAGGTGTTGAGCATCCCGGCCCCGGCACCGCGCTGGTCGGGGGGCAGGCTGTTCATCACCGACGCCTGGTTGGGCGAGAAGAAAAGGCCCATGCCTAGAGCGAAGGCGAAGATGAGCAGGGCGAACCAGATGTAGCTGAAGTTCATAGGCAGCAGTTCGAGCAGAAGGAACGTAGCTCCGCTGATGGCCAGGCCCGCCGTCGCCAGACCACGGGCACCGAGGCGGTCGGACAGGACGCCGGACACCGGTCCCATGACAAGGAAACCGATGGTCAGCGGCACCATGGATATGCCGGCCCAGAGAGGGGTCTGACTGAAGCTGTAACCGTGCTGGGGCAGCCAGATCCCCTGCAGCCAGATGATCAACATCAGCTGCAGGCCCCCGCGGCCCAGCGCACCGAGAAGGGCCGAGATGTTGCCGGTGGTGAAGGCCCGGATCTTGAACAGGGTGAGCCGGAACATCGGTTCGGCCACGCGCGTCTCGATGACGACGAACGCTCCGAGGATGGCCACACCGCCGAAGACGCCGGCCAACACCCACGGGTTGGTCCACCCCGTCGGGTGGCCACCATAAGGCAGGAGGGAGTAGACGATCCCGGTCAAGAGCGCGACCAGGCCCACGGCGAAGGCCGCGTTACCTGTCCAGTCGATCTTGGAATGGACGCGGGCCCCATTGTCCTTCAGCTTGAGGTATGCCCACACCGTGCCGAACAACCCGAAGGGCACAGAGACGAGGAAAACCAGGTGCCACTGCAGCGGGGCCAGCACCCCGCCCAGGACCAGGCCCAGGAACGAGCCGCTAATGGCGGCCACCCCGTTGATGCCCATGGCCTTGCCCCGCTCGTTCACGGGGAAGGCATCGGTGAGGATGGCGCTCGAGTTGGCGAACAGGAACGCCCCCCCGACGCCCTGGAAAACCCTCATGGCGATGATCCATATGGCCCCGGCCGCACCGGTGAGCCAGGTCACCGACAGGAGCACCGAGAACACCGTGAAGACGGCGAAGCCGAGGTTGTACATCTTGACCCGACCATAAATGTCGCCCACCCGGCCCAGGCTCACCACTAGCACCGCCGTGACCAGCGTGAAGCCCATGAAGACCCAGAGGAAATAGGACGTGTTCGACGGGGTCAGCGGGTTGAGCTTGATGCCCCGGAAGATGTCGGGCAGCGAGATCAACAAGATGGACTGGTTGATGGTGACCATCAGCACGCCCAGCGTCGTGTTGGACAGGGCGATCCACTTGTAGTGGCGGCCTACTCCCTGGCCCGTCTGGGGGCTGTCCTTACCAACCATGGCACCCGTCATTACGCCGCTCCTCCTCGGTAGCTTGCCCGCCATGGTAATCGCTTCTTGACGTTAACGTTAGATTCGCCAAACGATGGGCGTTAGGGCAGGCGACGAGGCCTGCGCCACCTCGACCCGCTTGCTCAGCCGGACACCGCGACTCCGTACGGGCCCGAAGCACCGGTGATGAAGGCTACCGTCACACCGGTCCCGTTAAGGTTCGCTCGACCGACCGAGCTGCCGTCCCCCTGGGCCCAGTTGGCCCAGTAAATGTGAGAACTGTCGACGGCGATGTCTACATTCCCCGTCAGGAGGCCGGTTATGAAGTTGTCGTCCACACCGGTGCCATTGAGGCTTGCCCTCCCAATGGCCCCTTTCAGGTAGTTTGTCCAGTAGATGTACTTGCTGTTGATGGCAATTTCGGGAGCACCCCCGGTTGAGATGAAGTCAGGGTTGGCACCGGTGCCATTGATGTTGGCGCGTCCAATCCAGTTGCCCCCGTCGCCTGCCCAGTAGATGTACTTGGCGCTCAGCGCGATACCGCACGGGTTGCTCGCACCCGTAATGAAATTGGGGTCGACGTCGGTGCCGTTTAGCTTGGCCCGCGCGATCGTGGTGGCCGTGCCTCCATTGGCAGTGGTCCAGTAAATGTAGGAACTGTTGACGGCCATCCCAGCGACCTTTGTGCCGGGGGAGATGAAACTCTGGTCGATGGCGGTGCCATCTCGGCCTGCTCGCCCCGGACGGGCCGAAGCTGCTCATTGCCATCGGTGAGAAAGGCCTGAGCTGGGGCGAACTGACGGTCAGAGGTACCCCTGGCCATGGGTCAAGGAGCCTTGAGCGGCCGGGCCCGAGGGCTTAGAGGCGATGGGCGGCCACCTGGGCTCCTATGTTCTTGAGCAGTCCATGGGTCCTGCGCCGAGGCGGCCGCATTGGTAAATCGGCTGCGGCGGCACCTACATGAGGCGCCGGCATGGAGCGCCATGAACCCAACCCATAAGTGTCCAGGTCGATGGCCACGCCGGGCAAGTTGGACGGCTGAGGACTGGCACCTTTACCGACGGCGCACCTCATCCCGTTCTATGTATTTCCATAAACCTTATTCGTTCCCAATGCCTGTACCAGCTGCCCATTCTGGACGGACACGAAATAGGCCACTACGAGATCAGCCGCTTTGTCGCGTGCACCACTGAACGGTGAGGTCTGCGTTCCCGTGCTCTAGGACCCCGGACTGCGACACGGACGAGGTCTTTGAGCTCTGCCTTGGTGGGCCTAACTCTTCGAGGAGCGTGCCGAGGTCGTCGCCGGCCCAGACGGCGTCACCAGGCCCAGACCGCAAGACAGCGACAATGTCCGTTCGACGGATAACCTAAGACGCCGGGTGAGCAGCAGCGAGAAAGCCGTAGCCCGAGGACAGCGCGGCACCCTCCGGGGGGCGCCGGGGCGTTTTGACGCGTTTGTCTCCTATGCCCGACGGCCCCCCGACCTTGCGTTCGTTGATCAGCTCCGAGAAGCACTCGAGGCCCGGAACAAGCGCGTCTGGGTCGACCGCTCGGACATCGAACCGGCGGCCGATTGGCGCCAGCGGATCGCCCGGGGGATCGAGACCGCGACATCGTTCATCTTCATCATGAGCCCGGATTCGCTGGCGTCAGAAGAGTGCCGCCGTGAGCTCGAGGCGGCCATCGAGCACCACAAGCGGCTCATCCCGGTCGTCCTCGCCGACATCGCCGCCCGCCGCGTACCCGACGCTTTAAGCGCTCCAAACTGGATCTACGTTCGCGGCGACAACCCAGCGTCGGTGGTGGATGAGATCGTCGAAGCTCTGGACGTTGACCTGGAGTGGCGTGACACACATACTCGTATCGCCGGACGGACACGGGAATGGACGAGTTCCGGGCGTGACCGTAGCTTCTTGTTGCGAGGCAAGGATTTACGCGCCGCCGAAGAGTGGTTCGCAGAAAAGGCCGCGCACACCGAGCAGCCCACGGACGAGCAGTACGGCTACATAGCGGCCAGCCGGAAGGCGGCTTCGACCCGTGCGCGTACCCTGCTTGGGTCGGTGGCGCTCGCCCTGGCCGCTTCGGTCAGTCTGTCGGTCCTAGCGCTCGTCGAGCGCAACACCGCAATCACCGAGCGAAACCGCGCCATTGCCCAATCTCGCGACGCCGAGTCCGCCGCTCTGGCCGGCCAAGCCGGCAACCTGTTCACGACCAACGCCCCCGAGGGCGTCCTACTGAGCCTGGAAGCGTACGGGCTCGCTCCGACGCCGCAAGCCCGCCAGACGTTGGCAGCCGCCGCCGGGCTCCCGCTCGAGGGCGTGCTCGACGTGAGAGGTGCGGTGCATAGCGTTGCCTTCAGCCCAGACAGCAGCCGCATTGCCACCGGTGACGACAACGGCCAGCTCGTCCTATGGAACGCGGTCACCCGCACCAAGCAAGCCACGCTCGATGACGGGAGCCCAGTCAACGCCGTGGCCTTCAGCCCCGACGGCACCACCGTGGCGACCGGTGATGACAACGGCCAGCTCGTCCTATGGAACGCGGTCACCCGCACCAAGCAAGCCACGCTCGATGACGGGAGCCCAGTCAACGCCGTGGCCTTCAGCCCCGACGGCACCACCGTGGCGACCGGTGATGACAACGGCCAGCTCGTCCTATGGAACGCCCACCGTCACACCAGACAGAGCACGCGCAACGAGGGCAGCACCATCGTCGCGGTCGCCTTTAACCCAAAAGGCGGCACCGTCGCCACCGGGGACAACGGCGGCCAGGTCGCGGTGTGGAACGTGAAGGCACCAAGGCCTGAGACTGTCTTTTTGGACGGCAGCCCGGTTGACGGTCTTGCTTACAGCCCAGACGGCCAAGAGCTCGCGACCGCCGATGGGGGCCGCCAGGTCGTGATATGGGATCAGGCGACGGGGAGCCCGCTCACTCTGGGCGAGGGGAGCACCGTCTACGCCGTGGCCTACAGCCCCGACGGGCGCAGCGTCGCTACAGGCGACGACAGCGGACAGGCGTTGGTCTGGGACCCCGCCGGGGCTGCAAAGGCGAGCATCGACGTCGGCCATCCCGTCTATAGCGTCGCCTTAGGTCCGCGTGGTACTACGCTAGCCACCGGCGGCGGCAGTGGTGAGGTCAGTCTGTGGGACGTCGCCACTGGGGCGAGACAGGAAACGCTTCTCGAGCCGTCGACGGTCAATAGCGTTGCCCTCTATAGCGTAGCGATCAGTCCAAGCGGTTCGATGGTCGCTGCCGGGGGTGACAACGGCTCCGTGTTCCTTTGGGACCTGAGCGCCGGCGCCAGGCCGGCTGCGAGAGTGCTCTCGAGCGGCCTCAGCGGCGACACGGTCTGGAGCGTTGCTTTCAGTCCCGATGGCACCACCCTGGCCACCGGTGACAACGACGGCACCGTGACCCTGTGGGACCTGGTCTTCGGAAGGAGACGGGCGACATTTACCACCGGCGGCAAAAGCGTGTATTCCGTTGCCTATTCTCCCACCGGCAGCCTCCTGGCCGCCGCCGACTCCGGCGGGCAGGTCCCAATTTGGGATACTGTCACAGGCGCCCGAAAATGGATGCTAAACGACGGTGACCTGACCACGGCCGTCGCCTTCAGCCCCGACAGCGCAACCATCGCCGAGGGTGATGTGGCCGGACGGGTAGCGGTATGGGACACTGCCACATCGACCGAAAAGGCGGTCACAGACGCCGGTAGCACCGTCTACGGTGTGGCCTTTAGCCCCGACGACAAGACGCTGGCCGTAGGCGACGCTGCCGGCCAAGTGCTCATCGTCGATCTGCACAGCGGGGCCCAGTTGGCGTTGCCCGTCGACAACACCGTTTACAGCGTCGCCTTCGCGTCGAGAACAGGCACGCTCGCCGTCGCCGACGGGGGGGGCACGGCCGTCCTTTACCAACCCGAGGTCTGGAGCCCCGACCTTCCTAAGATCAAGGCTGCCCTCTGTGCCGAAGTCGGAGGCACCAACCTGACGCCATCGCAGTGGGCAACCTACGTGACCGGCCAACCCTTACGACTACTCTGCCCCTGACATCAGCACCGAAGCCCCCTGGCGGCCGGGCCGCCATTTTGCCGGGCGACAAGCTGGTCCTCTCGGACCAGGGCGGCACCGCGGTATTCAATTTGAGGACTCGGCGTTTCGGACCGGAAGCCAATGGCTACGAGCTGAGCTTCTCGCTGTCGCGTTCGGGCGACCGGGCCGAGCAGAGCCGGTTCCTCCCCTGAGGTGAGCCCACTTGGCCCTGAGGTGGGTCAAGGAAGCAGCTAGAGGACCCGAACCGGCTGCTCCTAGGAGTGGGGCTACTCAGAATCGAACTGAGGACCTCAGCATTATCAGTGCTGCGCTCTA
>CAYZVQ010000243.1:0-7794 GCA_964481925.1 uncultured Acidimicrobiaceae bacterium | reverse complement strand
GTGTCGGAGGGGGGACTTGAACCCCCACGGGATTGCTCCCACTAGCACCTCAAGCTAGCGCGTATACCTATTCCGCCACTCCGACGTGGCGCCGGCAACCCCGGCAGCCAGAAAGCATACTGCCAACAGCAGGCCTTGGCATGCGGGCGTTGACGGCGCCTACCGTCAGTCTGTCGTGCGCTTGCGGAACAGGTACGCCGCCAGAGGCGCACACACGGCGATCAGCCCGAAGGACCACAGAAGTGCCGCCGCCAGCGGGTGCACGTCCGGCCAGGACGGGTTGGGAGGAAGAGGATTGGGGTTGCCGAAGAGGATGCGCACCTCCGATGTCACCGAGCTGACCGGGTTCCAGTCGGCGATGACACGGAGCCAAGACGGCATGTGGCGTGTCGGCACCAGAGCGTTCGAAATGAAGGCGAGGGGGAAGATGACCACGAAGCCGATGGACATAGCCGATTCCGGCGCCTTGGCGAACAGGCCCAGGCACGCCGTCGGCCAGGTAAGGGCGTAGCTGAAGAGCAGGGCAACGCCGAAGCCGCCCAGGACCGACCAAATCCCGTGGCCGGTATGCCAACCCACGGCGAGGCCGGTGACCCCCACGATGGCGGCGCACACCGCAGCTGATAAGAGGTCTGAGACCGTACGTCCCACGAGGACTGATGCCCGCCACATGGGCAGCGTCCGAAAACGCTCGATCATGCCGGAGGCGAGGTCTGTGGCCAGGCCGACCCCCGTGCCCATCGAGGAGGTGACCAGGTTCATGGTGAGCAAACCGGCGATGGCGAAGTTCGTGTAGCCGCCGGGGACCGACATGCCGGACCCAAAGACATAAACGAACAAAACGGTGAACAGCACCGGTTGGACCGTCACGTCCGAGAGCTGCATGGGCTCGCGGGCGATGTGGACGAGGTTGCGCCGGGTCATAACGGCCACGTCCTTCAGACGGCTGCCTATCTGGGCCAGGGGGCCGGGCTCTGGCACGTCGGCCGGGCGGAGGCGCCTAACCGTCTGGACATCAGGAGCACCAAGGGTGGTCGCGCTCATGCGTGCACCTCCTGCAAGTCGGAGCCCGCCTTGTTCTCAGGACCGAGGTGTGCCGCGGCTCCATCGTCGTCGGCGCCCTCGGGCCCGTGACCACCATCGCCGCCTTCCGCAGTCCGTCCTGTAAGCACGAAAAAGACGTCGTCCAACGAGGGTTGGCGCACCTCCACGTCGTCGACTGAGACGCCGGCGGCGTCGAGGGCGCGGACCACCAACGTGGCCAGGCCGCCCCGGTTGGAGACCGGCGCCGTAACTCGCCTACCGCCCTCACTGGCCAGAGGACGGCCTTCCACGTAGGGAGCAAGGGCCGCCGCCACCACATCGAAGCGCGCTCCGGCGCTGAGGGTCAGCTCAAGGCGAGCACCGCCCACGCTTCGTTTCAGCTCGGCCGGAGTGCCCTCGGCGATGGACCGACCGTGGTCCACAACGACGACACGCTCAGCTAGCTGGTCGGCCTCGTCGAGGTACTGGGTGGTAAGCAGGACGGTCACGCCCCCCGAGGTGAGGTCCCGGATTATGTCCCACACACCCGCTCGGCTCGTGGGGTCGAGGCCGGTCGTGGGCTCGTCGAGGAAGAGGACGGGCGGGGCCGCGACAAGGGACGTGGCGAGGTCGAGCCTGCGGCGCATGCCACCCGAATAGCCCTTGACGGTACGCCCGCCTGCCTCCGATAGGTCGAACCGCTCGAGAAGCTCGGTGGCCCGGCGGGCGGCCGCCCGGGCGCTAAGGCCTGAGAGCTGACCGGCCATGACCAGGTTCTGGCGGCCGGTCAGCAGACCGTCCAGGGTGACGTCCTGGGCTGTCACGCCGATACGCCGGCGCACCTGGCCGGCCTGGGTACCGACGTCGAACCCGGCCACCCGGGCGTGCCCGCTGTCCGGCACCGTTCGAGTAGTTAGTATGCGCACCGCCGTCGTCTTGCCCGCACCGTTGGGCCCGAGCACGGCGAGGATGCTGCCCTCAGCCACCTGGAGATCCAGGCCGGCCAGCGCCCGGACCTGCCCATACCGCTTGACCAGGCCCTCCGCTTCGATAATGGACGAACTCACCATCCTCCCGCCTTTCGCAGTCGTTGTTACTGGCCGATGACCTCTTACTTGCCGTACGGTCAGGGGGGTTAATAGGCACCATACCGCACCACTTGCCGGCCGTCAAGTAAGATATGTGCGATGGGCGAGCGCAGCACCCGAGAACGGATCCTGGACGAGGCGCTCGACCTGTTCCTTGAAAAGGGCTTCGACAACGCCTCGCTCCGGGAGCTGGCCGAGCGGATGGGCTTCACCAAGGCCGCTCTCTATTACCACTTCCCGAGCAAGGCTGACATCCTCATGGGCCTGCACCTGCGTATGCACGGCCTGATAGACGAGCCGCTCAAGCTTTTGGACGACGAGGACGGCCCGGTGAGCATGGATGCCTATGAAGCCTTCTTGAACGCCTGCCTGGAGCGGATGCAAGCCAACGAAAAGCTGTTCGCGCTGCACCGCGCCAGCCAGCCCGCCATGTCGAAGCTGCAGGTGCATAGCGAGGGGCACGCTGGAGGGCACCAGGAGCTTGAAGAACGCGCTCGCAAGCTGTTCTCAGAGCCCTCTTTCAGTACGGAGCAGCGCCTGCGGATGGTCGCCGCGTTCGCCGTCGCCTTCGTCACCCCCGTGATGGCATCGAACCTTTTCTCTGATGGCGGACATCAGAGCACCGTCGTCGCCGCCTGCCTGAGGGACGTGATGCACCAGGTGCTCCGCCCTGGTGAGACGTCTCAGTAGACAGCTACGGCCCAGTGCACGGACCGGTAGTACGGCTCGGTAGTGCGGCCTAGTAGTACCAAGGGAAGCTGGACCAGTCGGGCGGTCGCCGGGCCAGGAAGGCGTCCCGGCCCTCGGCTGCCTCCTCGGTCATGTACGCCAGGCGGGTCGCCTCGCCGGCGAACAATTGCTGGCCGACCAGGCCGTCGTCGGCCAGGTTGAAGGCGTACTTGAGCATGCGCACCGACATGGGGCTCTTGGCGTTGACGGCGCCCGCCCATTCCAACGCCACTTTCTCGAGCTGCGCATGGGGCACCACGGCGTTGACCATGCCCATCCGGTACGCCTCTTCCGCGTCGTAGGTGAGGCCGGCAAAGAAAACCTCCCGGGCACGTTTCTGGCCGACCTGGCGGGCGAGGTAGGCGGACCCAAAACCGCCGTCGAAACTGGCCACGTCGGCGTCGGTTTGGCGGAAGCGGGCGTGCTCGGCGCTGGCCAGAGTGAGGTCGCAGACGACGTGGAGACTGTGACCACCTCCGGCCGCCCAGCCTGGGACGACGGCGATGACCACCTTGGGCATGAACCGGATGAGACGTTGCACCTCGAGAATGTGGAGACGCCCGGCTCGAGCGGCGCCTCCCGGCGAGGAGCCCTGTCCCCCGTCCTCGTACTCGTAGCCGGTCGCTCCCCGCACCCGCTGGTCTCCCCCCGAGCTGAAGGCCCAGCCCCCGTCCTTGGCCGACGGGCCGTTCCCCGTAAGCAGGACACAGCCCACGTCGGGGGACCGGCGGGCGTGGTCCAGGGCCAGGTAGAGCTCGTCCACGGTGCGGGGGCGGAAGGCATTGCGCACCTCGGGCCGGTTGAAGGCGACCCGGACCGTGCCATCGGCGACGGCGCGGTGGTACGTAACATCGCTCAGGTCGAAGCCCTCCACCGCCCGCCACTCCCGGGGGTCGAACAGCTCAGAAACAACGCTCAAGTCGGTCACGCACCGACATTACGGTCTCGGCCCCGCGGCCCGGGGCTCCAGCGGCTTGAACAACGCCGGTCTACGGCGTGGCCGTCAAGCCAGCATCTCCCTGTACCACTCATGGAAAGCGGTGACGTTGGCCTCATGGCGGCCCGACAGGGGGCCGGGCACATAGGCGGGGCTGCGGACGCCCCGCTGGTTACGTTCGCACAGCGCCCAGTCCTGCTCGCTCGTGCGGCGCCAAACGAGCAGGAGCCGGTCCAAAGAGTAGTCGCGGCCCTCGACGGCGCCTTCGTCGACTAGCCAGGTGACCACCACCTCCGTCCGCTCCACGCCGGCGGGCACCAGGCGGGTGGTGACGGCATGGTCGGCACTCGCGTGGCACCAGAAGTTTGGCAGCCCCCGCAGGCGCAGCACCCCGACGTCATAGCTCTGGTAATCGCCCATCAAGGGGGCGAGCGGGGCTCCGTCCAACGACTCGGTGGCATAGCCCTCGACCAGCGGGGTCCGGTGGGCGGACCAGCTATGGCCGGGCGACGGGAACAGCGAAAGCCCCGCACCGTCGAAAACATCTCCCGCCGGCAAGCCCCCCAAGGCGCTGAGCATGGCCGCGGTGCGCCGCCGGGCCCGCTCCCGCACCGCCGGCGACCCGGTGTCCAAAGTGTCGAAGTGGGACTTTATGTACTCCGGGTGGCCCAGGTGGCAATGCCAACATTCGCGGTTGTTCTCCCACAAGATCTTCCATCCGGCGGCGACCACGTAGCTCTGGCGGTAGGCGACTTTTGCCCGGCCCAGACCTTGGGGCGACAGCGGCGGGGCAAGTTCGTGCACCTCGGCCGGGCGCTGAGGCCGTCCGGGCTCCGCCGGAGGCTCGAGGCGGACGAAAATGAGCCCGCCCAGTTCGGCGCACTCGACCGGGAGGAGCCCATAAGTGCCCCTGTCCAGGCCCTCAAGGTCCTCCATCCCGCCGCACGCCGCCAGCGAGCCGTCTAGCCGATAGGCCCACTGGTGGTAGGGGCAGCGTACGAAGCTCCCGGTGCCGGCCGAAGCGCCGGCCCCGGCCCGGCGATGCTCCTCGAACGGCTCAGCCAGGCGCGTCCCGCGGTGGCGACAAAGGTTGTGAAAGGCCCGGACCTCGCCGTCTTCTCCCCGGACTATAAGCACGGAGTCGTCGCCGACGTCGAAAACGGTGCGCTCTCCAGGCCGGCGCAGTTCGGCCGTATGGGCGGCGAACAGCCACGCCGGTCGCCAGATCCTCTCTAGCTCGAGACGGTAGACCTCGGGGGCGAGGTGAAGGTCTCGCTCCAGGGAAAGCCCCGGGACCAGGCGGGAGGCGAGCGCCCGCGGCCCACGCCCTGCCGGGGCCCCGCCCACGGCTCAGCGCGCCACCAGGGCGTCGAGCGAGCGCTGCGCTATGGCGGGCGAGCACGTCATCCCTCTTCCCCCTACTCCGGTCACGACCTCAACGCCGGGAAGGATCTCTTCGCGCCAGTACAACTGGCCATTTCTCTCGATCAGGTCGCTGTAGACGCCGGCCCATCGACGGGTCACGGCCGGGACCGGACGGCGCAACAACCTGGCCGCCTTCCCCAGCAGGTACTCGTAGATGTCCTCTTCGAGGTCGAAGGGGAAGGGCTCGTCGTAGTCGTGGCTGTCGCCGATGGTCAGGCCGCCGTGAGCCCGCTGCACCAGGAGCACTTGCGCGGCGACGGCGTCCTGGGGCGCCAGGCGAGCGCGGCCTGGGAGGTCGAAGGCCGGGTAGTAGCGCAGGGAGCCCCCGTCGGCCACCGCGGTACTGAGTTGCCCCGGGTAGGTCGCCGTCTCCATCATCTGCAGGCGTACCCGCCGGGTCTTGGGCGGCCCGGCATAGCGAGCCACCAACCCGGAAATATTGGCCCCGGGACAGAGGAACACCCAGTCCCCCACGTGGCGCCGGCCGTGGTCGTCGAGCACGGCCCGGTCCGCCAGCTCCACCACTGTCCGGCCCGCCAGCCACGTATAGCCGGCCTGGCCCGACAGGTACCGACCGAGCGCGGCCACCATGGTGCGGGGCTCGACTATTGCGTCCAGCCGGCACCACAGGGCACCGGCCACCTCGTCGGACAGCTCGGGGTTGACTTCTCGCGCCGCGGCGGCGTCCAGAAGCTCCCACTGGCGGGCGCCGGCGTCGTCACGCGAGCACGCTTGGCCGAGCAGGGCCATCTCGGGCTCGTCCGTAGCCACCGTGAGCGAGCCCGCAGGGCGCAGGGCGGCGCTGGGCATGTCCACCTCCCTGGCGACCTCGTCCCACATCGAGCGGGCCTGCAACGAAAGTTCGAGCTCCGCTCCCCCGGCGCGAGCGCCCACCCAGACCAGGCCGAAGTTGCGGACGCTGGCGCCTCTGGCCACCAGTTCGCGTTCGAGGTGCACGACCTCCAAGCCCCGGCGGCGAGCCATGAACGCATGCATGACGCCGAGGATGCCCCCACCGACGACTATGACACGGCCTGCGCTCACACCGGTACGCCCGTCGCCCTGGCCGGCGTGGTGGGGGCTGTTGCGGTCACGCCTCCTCAGGGACCACGGTGACGCCGGCTTTGCTGTCCACCAGGACGTTGTCCGAAACCAGGCTCACCTCGACCGACGACCCAAGGACCAGGGTGCCCGCGTGGGCACTGGGCACGTCGACCTTCACCGACACGTCGGCCCACAGCAGCACCTCGACCCGGGACTGCGCACCTCGGAAGGTAACTGCGCTCACGATCCCGTTGGCCCCGTGCACGGGGGCCAGCGCCAGGGCCTCGGGCCGCACGAGGACGTCGACTTCCTTGCCCGCGCCGGCGTTGGCGAACGGCCCGCGGGCCGCCACCTCCCGGCCGAGGACGGAGACCATGGCCCCGCCCACGAGCTTGCCCGGCAAACGGTTCATGGTCCCCACGAACTCGGCCACGAAGGGCGTCGCGGGCTCGTCATAGAGCTCGGCCGGCGAAGCCACCTGTTCGAGCTTGCCGCCCCGCATGACCGCCACCCGGTCGGCCATGGACAGCGCCTCGTCCTGGTCGTGGGTCACGAAGACAGTGGTGATGGCCAGCCGCCGCTGCAAGGCGCGGATCTGGTCGCGCAACTGCACCCTCACCTTGGCGTCGAGGGCAGAGAGGGGCTCATCGAGAAGCAGGACCCGGGGCTCGATGGCCAGCGCCCGGGCCAGCGCCACCCGCTGCTGCTGGCCGCCCGAAAGCTGGTGCGGGAACCGGTCGCCCCGGTCGGCCAGCTCCACCATTTCGAGCAGGGACATGGCCTTGGCCTTACGCTCCGAACTGCTCACCCTTCGCAGGCGCAGGCCGAAAGCCACGTTCTCGAGCACGGTCATATTGGGGAACAGGCTGTAGCTCTGGAACACCATGCCCATGTTGCGCTTCTGGGCGGGAACGGCCCGGATGTCCTGGCCGTCCACGATCACATGCCCCGAAGAGGGGGCTTCGAAGCCGGCCAGGATGCGAAGAGCCGTCGTCTTACCGCAACCGGAGGGCCCGAGCATGGCCAGGAACTCTCCGGGAGCGATATCGATGGAAAAACCATCGAGGGCCCTGACCGTGCCGAAGACACAGCTCAGGTCCCGCAGCGCTACGGAAGTGCCGCCGTGCGAGGCTTGAGGCAGGTCGCCGCCCCATGTCCCCGACGAGCCGCTTTGGGCCACCAAATCATCCGGGCGGGATAGGGCTGTCATAGTGGACCTCGCTTCATTGACCACAGCTTAGGGACATCAACCTCGAGCTTCACCTGCGCCTCACCTGAACCTCGGGATTATCAGCCGTCTTATGAGGGCTTGGCGCGACTTGGTCCTCTTCTTGCGCCCGATCATGGAGATGGCCAGGAGGACGACCCAGGTCAGGACCAGGGCCATGAGCGAAGCTGCCACCGAGACGTGCGAATTGGCCGATTGGAACAGGACGATCCAGGTCGGGAAAGTCTGGTACTGGTCGAGGGAGGCCATGGTGTACTCGCCGAGCACCAGGGCGACGGTGAGCACGGTGGCCGACAGGATGGCCACCCGCATGTTGGGCA
>CAYZVQ010000242.1:3312-7797 GCA_964481925.1 uncultured Acidimicrobiaceae bacterium | reverse complement strand
CGGCAGTTGAGGCTGCGGCGCGCCCCCGTCAGTTCGGCGAAGCCCCACGCCGCGGCCAGGCTCACGACGATGGCGGCGACCATGGCGGCCCCGACCATGCCCAGGCCGAAGGCGAGCTTTCCGGCGGCGGTGCCGAGGTAAGGCACGAGCGCGGCGGAAATGGCCTGGACGCTCGTCAGCGACCCGCCCGTTCTCACGGCCTGCGCGGCCGCGTTGGCGCCGAGGACGTGGCTGTGGCTGTGGCTGTTCAGCGTGGCGGCCGTCGCCACCAGGACGGCGATCATCACCACCTGGGTGACCACGGCGCCGACAGCCGTGTCGACCCTGCCGGCTCTTAGGTTTTCCCGCCGCAGCCCCTTGTCGACGACCGCCGCCTGCTGGTAGAAGACCATCCAAGGCATTATCACGGCGCCCACGTTGGCGGCCACGAGGCCCAGGTAGCCTCCCCGGCTCAGCGGTCCCAGCGAACCGAAACTGGCCGCCGCGGCATGCAGGCTCGGGTGGGCGCGAAGGGCGGCGAACAGGAACGCCAGCTCGAACAGCCCGAGCGCGAGCCCGATCCGCTCGACCCGCCGGTAGCTCCCCGACATCACCACCAGGGCCAGGAAGATGGCGGCGGCGGGGACGGTCACGCGAGGCGGGATGCCCTCCATCAGGCCGACGCCGGCGAGGCCCGCCAGCTCTGTGACCAGGGCCCCGGTGGTACTTACGAGCAGCAAGGCAACAGAGAGGAAGGCCCATTTTTGGCCGAAGCAGTCCTTTACCAGCTCGGCGTGCCCCTTGCCGGTGGCGATGCCGAGCCGCACCGTCAGCTCCATGACGAGGTACAGCACGGGGATGAGGGCCACCTCGAGGGGTAGCAGGGAGTAGCCCCAGCTGGCCCCTGACTGTGCGGCGGTGACGACGCTGCCGGCATCGGTGTCGGCCAGCATCACCATCAGCCCGGGCCCGACGGCGGCGAGGAACATGGCCAGCACGAGGGTGTGGCGGCGCCGGGCGCGGATGACCGGGAGGCGCTCGGGGACGTCGGGGGCTTGTGCGCCGACCGAAGAGCCGGCGGGGAGGCTCAGCAGGCGGTCGCCTCCGTCTTGTCTGCTCATCGCTCGAGGCAGAAGGTTCTGGTCAGCCATATTTGGAAGTCCTAAGTAATTATTGAGGCTTTCCTATTGCAGCGCCTGGTGCCCAACTGCTCGTTCCGATGGGACCTTTGACCCGGCCTGGTCCTGGGGCCCGCTCGGCTAGTTTTGGACTACAAGCCGTAGCGGCCCCAGAGGGCCACAGGAGGCCAACGAATGGCTCAAAGCACACTTGCGCCGGCGGCCGCCCCCAGCGACGACAAACGCTGGCGGCAGGTGGACGTCCGAATGCGCCGCCTCGGGTACCGGCCCGACGGTCTCATCGAGGTGTTGCACACCACTCAGGAAGTTTTCGGGTACTTGGACGAGGACGCCCTCGCCTACGTGGGCGAGTCCCTGGGCGTGCCGCCGAGCAAGGTCTACGGAGTAGCCACCTTCTACTCGCACTTCACCCTCAAGCCTCAGGGCGAGCACACCTGCGTGGTGTGCACCGGCACGGCCTGCTACATCAACGGTGCTTCGGGCCTGTTGGACGAGATCAGCCGTACCCTCGGGGTAGAGGCGGGTGCCACTACGCCCGACGGGAAGGTGTCTGTGCTCAAGGCCCGGTGCCTGGGCGCCTGCAGCCTGGCCCCGGCGGTCGTGATCGACGGCGAGGTCCACGGCAAGGCGACGCCTGCCGGGTTGAAGACCTTGTTGGAGGCGTTGTGAGCGCCGGCGGCGAAACGGGCGCCGAGGTACGGGCGGCAGGCGAGGGCGGGGCGGTCCAGCGGCGCCGCCGCCAGCAAGAGCCGCTCATCCCGGCCGGCGCGGTGCGAGCCTCGGCCAATATTTGCCAGGCCGCCGGGTGCCTTTCGATGGGTTCGGACCGGCTCTTCGACGCCGTCCGGGACGGGGTGGTAGCGGCGGGCCTGGAGGACGTGGCGGTAAGGCGGGTCGGCTGCCTGGGCCTGTGCGCCGCCGGGCCCCTCGTCGCCGTGCCCGAACAGGAGCGGCTCTATGAGAGCTGCCAGCCCGACGACCCCGCCTCCGTGGCCGCCTTGCTGGCCGGTCTGTCCGGCACGGCACCGGGAGGGCGGGCCCTGGCGGACGACCCCTTTTTCTCCCACCAGGTCAAAGTGGTGCTGGGAAACTGTGGGACCGTCGACCCCGAGAGCCTCGAGGACTACGTGGCCGTCGGTGGGTACGAGGCCCTGACCAAGGCTGTCACCACCATGACGCCCGACGATGTCGTCGGCGAGGTCGTCCGCAGCGGGCTGCGGGGCCGAGGCGGGGCGGGTTACCCCACCGGGCTCAAATGGCGCACGGTGGCCAAGGCGTTCGGGCCAGACGGCAAGTTCGTGGTGTGCAATGCCGACGAGGGTGACCCCGGGGCCTTCATGGACCGCAGCGTCTTGGAGAGCTGCCCCCAGCAGGTGTTGGAGGGGATGGCGATCGCTGGTTACGCCGTCGGCGCCAACCGTGGCTTCGTGTACGTGCGGGCTGAGTACCCCTTGGCGGTGAAGCGGCTCTCTAGCGCCATCCGCCAGGCTGAGCACGCCGGGTACCTGGGCCGGGACGTAGCTGGTACGAAGTTCGACTTCCAGGTCGAGGTGCGCATCGGCGCCGGCGCCTTCGTGTGTGGTGAAGAGACGGCGCTGATCGCGTCGATCCTGGGGGGCCGGGGGACACCGAGGCCCAGGCCGCCCTACCCGGCGGCATCGGGGCTCTGGGGCGCCCCCACGCTTATCAATAACGTCGAGACGTTCGCCAACATCGCGTCGATCGTGACTCGGGGGGGCGAGTGGCTGAGTTCGATCGGTACGGAGAAATCGAAGGGCACTAAGGTGTTCGCCCTCGCCGGGGCGGTCGCCAATACCGGCCTCATCGAAGTGCCGATGGGCCTGCCCCTGCGCCAGATCGTGTTCGATATCGGCGGAGGGCTGTCCGCGGGCAGGAAGTTCAAGGCTGTCCAGACCGGTGGCCCGTCGGGCGGCTGCATACCCGAAGCACTGCTCGACATGCCCGTCGACTACGAGACCTTGCAGGCCGCGGGGTCGATAATGGGGTCGGGCGGGATGATCGTGATGGACGACACCACGTGCATGGTCGACGTGGCCCGGTTCTTCATGGACTTCTGCCGGGAGGAGTCGTGCGGCAAGTGCGTGCCCTGCCGGGTGGGGACCGAGGAAATGTACCGGCTGCTCGACAAGATCGCCGGCGGCCGGGCCACCCGGGCCGATCTCGCTCGGCTGGAGAACCTGGCGGAGATGGTGAGGGCGACCAGTCTCTGCGGCCTCGGCCAAGGCTCGCCCAACCCGGTGTTCTCCACCCTGCGCTACTTCCGGGACGAGTACTTGGCGCATATAGACGACCGGGTATGCCCGGCCGGGAAGTGCCCGATGGGTGGCGGCGACCACGCCGGTGCCCACGGGGGGACGCCCGACCTGGTCGGTACGGGCCTGACGAGCGTTGCCGGAGGTGCCCAGTGAGCGAGGTAAGGACCCTAGTAATAGACGGCAAGGACGTGGCCGCCAATTCCGATCAGACCGTCCTGTCGGCGGCGCTGGAGAACGGCATACGCATCCCCACTCTCTGCCATCTCGAGGGACTTTCGGACATAGGCGCCTGCCGCTTGTGCATGGTCGAGGTCGAAGGCACTCCCAAACTCCTACCCGCGTGCACTACCGCCGTGGAGGAGGGGATGAAGGTCGTCACCAATTCCGAGCGCCTGGTCGCCTACCGCCAAAAGATAATCGAGCTCCTCTTCGTTGAGCGCAACCATATCTGTGCGGTCTGCGTCGCCAACAAGCACTGCGAGCTCCAGAACCACGCCCAGAGGCTCGAGCTGACCCATTTCGAGCTCGCCCCCCTGCACCCGGAGCTCCCCGTCGACGCCACCCACGAGCGCTTCACCCTCGACCACAACCGGTGCATATTGTGCACCCGTTGCGTGCGGGTCTGTGACGAGGTCGAGGGGGCGCACACCTGGGACATCGCCGGCCGGGGCATCAGCGCCCGGCTTGTTAGCGACGGGGGCACGCCCTGGGGAAGTTCCACCACGTGTACGAGCTGCGGCAAATGCGTGCAGGTGTGCCCGACCGGCGCCTTGTCGGAAAAGGGCCGGTCCGTGGCCGAGGGCAAGGCGCACCGGCCGTACCTGCCCTACCTCGTGGCGAGGCATGACAGGTGAGCGAGGACGCCGTGACCGAGGACGCCGTGACCGAGGGTGCCGTGACCGATGACAAAGGAGGGACAGTGGCGAAGGCCAAACTGGCGACGATCTGGTTGGACGGGTGTTCTGGTTGCCATATGTCGTTCCTGGACATCGACGAGCGCCTTTTGTTGTTGGCCGAGCGGGCCGACCTGGTCTACGGCTGCCTGGTCGACGCCAAGGAGTTCCCCGAGGGCGTGGACGTAACCCTGGTCG
>CAYZVQ010000242.1:0-3212 GCA_964481925.1 uncultured Acidimicrobiaceae bacterium | reverse complement strand
GGCTGCCTGGTCGACGCCAAGGAGTTCCCCGAGGGCGTGGACGTAACCCTGGTCGAAGGGGCGGTGAGCTCGACGGAAGACTTGCGCAAGATCCGCGAGGTCCGGGCGCGCAGCCGCGTGGTCGTGTCCCTGGGCGACTGCGCCGTCACCAGCAACGTGCCCGGGATGCGCAACCCGTTCGGGCCGCAGGCCGTCCTGGACAGGGCGTACCTGGAAAACGTCACGCTGAACCCACAAATACCCACCACGGGCTTGCCGGCCCTGTTGGCCGAGTCACTGCCGGTGCATGCCTACGTGCCGGTGGACGTTTTCGTGCCCGGGTGCCCGCCCTCGGCCGACCGAATATTCGAGGTTGTCCTGGGCCTGCTTGACGGGCATGTGCCCGACAGCTCCCCCCAAGCCCGCTTCGGCTGATCTGAGGAGAAAAAGTGAGCGAGATCGTTATCGAACCGGTGACCCGTATCGAGGGTCACGCCAAGATCACCGTCTTTCTTGACGAGGCGGGGCAAGTCCGCGACGCCCACTTCCACGTCACCCAGGTCAGGGGCTTCGAGCGAATAGCCCAGGGACGCCCTCTGCATGAGATGCCGTCCTTGATGGCCCGGATCTGCGGCATCTGCCCCGTCAGCCATCTCATCGCGTCGGCCAAGGCATGTGACGAGATCCTCGGCGTGGCCGTGCCCCCCGTGGCCCTCAAGTTGCGCCGGGTCATGAACCTGGCCCAGATCGTCCAGTCCCACTCTCTTAGTTACTTCCACCTGACCTCGCCCGACCTGCTCCTTGGTTTTGACAGCGACCCTGCCAACCGCAACATCCTGGGGGTGGCGGCCAAGGCGCCCGAGATGGCCCGGGACGGCATCGCCCTGCGCCGCTTCGGCCAGGAGATCATCGAGAAGCTCGGCGGCAAGAGGGTGCACCCGGCCTGGGTCGTGCCCGGCGGCGTCAGCGCCCCCCTTCAGGCCGAACAGCGTGACGCTATCCTGGCCACGGTGCCCGAGGCCCACGCCCGGGCGGCGCGGGCGCTCGAGTGGTACAAGCAGAACATGGCTTCGTGGGAGGACGAAGCAGCTGTGTTCGCCAATTTCCCTAGCATGTTCATGGGCCTTGTGCACGAGAGCGGCAACGCCGCCTACTCCGATGGCGGGCTCACGATGGTGGGCAGCGACGGCAAAGTGCACCTCGACAAGGTCGACCCCCGCCCCTACTGGGAGTACTTCGGCGAAGCGGTCGAGCCCTGGACCTACCTCAAGTTCCCTTATTTCAAGCCCATGGGTTACCCCGACGGGATGTACCGCGTGGGCCCGCTGGCCCGCGTCAACGTGGTCGACCAGCTGGGGACGCCGGCCGCCGACGCCGAACTGGCAGAGTTCAGGTGGCGTCTGGGCCGGTACCCCTCCAGCTCCTTCCACTACCACTGGGCACGGTTGATCGAGATCCTGCACTGCGTGGACATGGTGGGGGAGATCCTGTCCGAGCCCGACATCCTCAGTGAGGAAGTCCGGGCCCGGGCCGCCATCAACCGGCGAGAGGGAGTGGGAGTTTCCGAGGCGCCCCGGGGGACTTTGTTCCACCACTACCGGGTCGACAAGGACGGTGTGGTCGAATGGGCCAACCTGATCATCGCCACCGGGCACAACAACCTGGCCATGAACCAGGGCGTGCTCCAGGTCGCCCGTCACTACATCAAGGGCGAGCACGTCGAAGAGGGCATGCTCAACCGGTTGGAAGCCGTTATCCGGGCCTACGACCCGTGCCTATCGTGCTCGACCCACGCCGTCGGGCAGATGCCCCTACAGGTCGAGATCGTCAGCACCGAAGGACAAGTAGTCCGCCGCATCGGCCGGACTGGTGACTGAACAACCTGGGACAATGGCTACAGCCAAGGTTTTCGTCGTCGGCTACGGCAACCCGTTGCGGGGCGACGACGGTGTGGGACAGGAGGTGGCGCACGTCTTGGCCCGCCAGAAATACCATCTGCCCGTGCTGGCGGGCACCGATGTCACGTGCGCGCACCAGCTGGTGCCCGAGATGGCGCTGGACGTGTCCCGGGCCAGCTTCGCCGTGTTCGTGGACGCGGCCGGCGACCGGCGCCCGGCCGGTACGGTCACGCTGCGCCGGTTGGCGCCGCCCGCGCCGGACGCCGGGCGCACGGGGGCCACGTCGGCCAGCTGTTGGGAGGATTTCAGCCCGGAAGCCTTGATGGCGCTGGCGCAAGATCTGTACGGGAACGCCCCACCGGCGGCCCTGGTGACTATCGGGGTGCAGGACACCGACCTGGGTAGTGCCCTTTCGCCGGTGGTGAGGCTTGCCGTACCCCGGGCGGCCGCCGCAGTGCGGTTGGCCATAGCTGCAGGGACCTGTGCGCGCCCGGCGCACCGGCCCCGGTCCGAGAGCGGAAGAACAAAAGGAAGAGGCCACAATGCATGAACTGTCGCTTGTCGAGGACCTTGTCACCGAGGTCCGCAGGCGCGCCAAGGGCCGCACCGTGCTCGAAGTGTGGGCCCGCTGCCCCGTGAGCGTCGACTCTGGCGAGTTGTCCGACAATTTCGCTTTTCTGACCTCGCAGCAAGAAGGTGCCGAGGACGACGCATCGCTGCGGCGGGCTCGGCTCAAACTGGTGACGACGCCTTTGTTTATGCAATGCCCATGCGGATTTGAAGGCGAGCTCGGTGCGGGTGAGTTCGCCGGTCACATAGGGATTTGCCCCGACTGCGACCGAGTGGCGGAAATCGACGGCGCCTTGGAGCTGGTCGCCATGAGCTACGCCGACATCGAGCCCTTCGGCGCAGCCTGAGGGACCTATTGCCCTAAACCTCGCTCTGCCCTTTCGCTAATTGTGGTTAGATAGGAGGAGCTCAAAATGAAAGTATGGATCGAGCAGGAGTTTTGCACCGGTGACGCCCTCTGTGAGGACCTGTGCCCGGGCGTTTTCGAGATGGGTGACGACGCTTTGGCCCACGTCAAAGGTGAGGACGGCACAAATGGCGGGAAGCCCGGGATCGCCGTACCCGAGGAGCTCGAGGAAGATGTGCTGGACGCCCAAGCCCAGTGCGCCGGCGAGTGCATCTACGTCGGACGCTGAGCCCAGTCTCACGCTGGTCGAGCACCGGCCCGACCGTCGGCCTAAGTGCCCTCGGTCTGGTCGGTCCTCGGGGCCGACTTCGACCTGGCGGCGTATACCGCGGCCTCGGTCCGGCGGGAGAAACCCATTT
>CAYZVQ010000241.1:6709-7854 GCA_964481925.1 uncultured Acidimicrobiaceae bacterium | reverse complement strand
TGCAAAATGGCGGGCTCACCCGTCCGGGCGCACTCGCTCAGCATGTCAGTGCCCGCCTCGATGCGGGCTTGCCTCTGGAGGAGCTCGACTGCGGCGGCCGCTCGCTCCGGGTCGCGATGACCGGCGAGCACAAAAGAGAGCGTGCCATCTTCGCCGACCGAATGCACCGAGGCGCCGTCAGCGGCACAGGCCACGACGGAGCCGACCAGTTCGCCCCAGATCTGGTCCCCTTGGGCAACCGCCAGCGCGGCAACGGCTCCCGCCACGGCCTTGTCCCGTTCCGCCGAGAGCCGGCCGGCCAGGTGGCTGCGCCGGTCCAAGATGTGGCGAGCGAACTCGTCAGCGATCTGCTCCAGGAACGACGCTTCTCCGGGGCTGAAGTCGCGTGCCTGAGCGAACCCGAGCACCAGGCAACCGAAGGGGGCGCTGTTCGACCGGAGAGGGACGCAGGCTATCGAGGGGTCGCTCTCGGCCGGGGTCGACAGGAAGATCGGGTAACGCCTGTCGAGCTCGGCCATGGTGCGGAAGAAGAGGGGGCGGCCCGTGCGGATGGTTTCTGAAGAGGGAAGGTCGGCGGAAAGCGATGTGGACCGCCAGTAGGCAACGACGTCCGGTGCGAACCCAACGTGGGCGCCCACGGCGACGGTCTCGTTGTCGACGCCCAGGAGGGACAGGAGCGCACGGCGGGCGCCGACGTACTCGATGGTCCGAGACAGCGCCTCGTGGAGCGAGCTGTCGCTCTCGAGCGCGGCGGCACCCGGTCCATCGTCGGCCCGCGCCTCCTGGCCCAGCACGGCTATTAGTTGGAAAAGGGCTTCCCGGCGAGCGGCGTCCAGCCTCTCCCGGCCTGGTCCGCCCTGCTCATCGCGCACCGGCGTCACGGGAAAAGGGCACGCCCGGGGCGGTTTACCAGTGATCTGGTCCTCGAGCTCTTGGCGCAGCCACCGCCGCCAGGCGACCACCTCGGGCCCGGGGGGGCCCGTGAGCAGGAACCCGCGTTCCGCCGCTTCCTCCGATTTCTGCAGGAGAGTGCCAAAAACTTCGAACACCGCGGGGATGCCTGCATCGGCCAACAGGTTCAGGTCGACCAGCCGGTCCCCCCGCCGGGCGGCCTCCCACATGGCCCGCCTGAGCGGTTCGCGCAT
>CAYZVQ010000241.1:0-6609 GCA_964481925.1 uncultured Acidimicrobiaceae bacterium | reverse complement strand
CCCCATTCCGCCGCCGCCGCCGCCAGGCGGCTGCGGGCCTGGCCCACGCTGCGCAGGTCCGGGGGCAGGGACAGCACCACGGGCTCGAAGTGGCCCGTTCGCCCCCCGCCCGCGGCTCCACCGGCCCCATCGGGGCCAGCCCAGTCTGACGACCACCCGCCCGGCAGCCCCGACGACCGGTCAGGGCCCCTCGAGGGGGACAGACCCTCCCGGTTCACCAGACGGTGTACCCGCCGTCGAGGACCAGGATGCTCCCCGTGGCGAAGCTGGACGCCTCACTGGCCAGGTAGACAACCGCGGGGGCAACTTCGTCGGGCGTTGCCATGCGTTGCATAGGTACGTCTTCTACCCATCTTTGACGGGCTTCCGGCTCCTCGGGCACCGGCGACATGTCGGTGGACACGTAGCCGAGAGCCAGGGCGTTGACACGGATCCCGAACGGGGCCCATTCCCCGGCCAGCGAGCGGCTCAACTGGTGGACGGCGGCCTTGGAGGCGTTGTAAGCCGGCTGCCACTGGGGCCGGTTGACGATGATCCCCGAGATGGAACCGATGTTGACGATGACCCCTTGGCGCCGCGCGACCATCGAGCGGCCGACGACCTGGGAGCAAAACCACAGACCGTCCAGGTTGACCGCCAGCACGTCGCGCCACGAGGCCGGTGTCACCTCGAGCGCCGGGAGGTGCTCACAGATACCGGCGTTGTTGACCAACACGTCGATCGGGCCGAGCTCGCTTTCGACCTTCGAGACCATGTGCTCCACGTCGGCGTAGCTCTTGACGTCGCCCGTGACGGCGATGACGTCAAGCCCGGAGGCGCGCAGCTCAGCCGCGGTGTGCTCGCCGTCGGCCTGGTCTCGTGAGCTGATGGCCACTCTGGCGCCGACCTCTCCCAGGGCGCGGGCAAAAGCTTTGCCGAGCCCCCTCTTGGCCCCAGTTACAAGGACTACACGACCGTCAAGCCTGAACCTGTCGATTACGTTCACACCCACAGCATTGCACCTGCGACCTGCGGCCGCGGGGACCTTCGCCCCCCTGGGCTTGGTAGCCGGCGAGGACAGCAGAGCCCTGCCGTCGACCGGGCGTTACGCTAGCGGGGTGACGACGACCCAAGAGCCCCGGGCGGCCGAACGCTGGAAATCGGAATGGGCGGATCTTTACAACGAGGTCGTGACGTCCGGGCTTTGCACCGGGTGTGCCGCCTGCATCGTGGCCTGCCCCCATGACGTGCTCGGCTACGACACCGTCGGCGGCGCCTACCGGCCTTTCCACCTGGAGGAAGAGCTAGGGCCGGGCGGCTGCGGCCACGGCCTGCGGGGCTGTACCAGCTGCACCCGCGCCTGCCCCCGGTTCCGCAATTGGGAAAACGAGGCTGACACCTTCCTTTTCGGCCGGCCCCGGCTGCCCGAAGAACAATCCGGTGTCGCCCGCTCGGTGGTACTGGCCCGTGCCACGGACGCCGAGCTGCAGAGCGCCGGTCAGGACGGTGGTGTGGTGTCGGCCATCCTGTTGTGGGCGCTCGAGCATGACCGTATCGACGCCGCCCTCGTCTCGGTCCTGGCCGGTGACGGGGCCGGCTGGCACGCGGTCCCGGCTGTGGTCCGTACCCGGGCTGAGATCCTCGGCGCCGCCGGCAGCCGGTACACCTACTCCGCCAACACCCTGGCTTACGGAGAGGCCGTAGCCGGGGGGGCGGAGCGCCTGGCCTTGGTCGGAATGGGCTGCCAGGCCTCGGCCCCGGTCGTGATGAGGGCGCGCAAGGCCGGCAAGGTAGGCCGGCGGTTGGCCCTGTCGATCGGGCTTATGTGCTCCAAGACCTTTAACGACTCCATTTTCGAGGAGTTCTTCGAGGCTCAGTACGGCTTGGCCAGAGCGGACATCGCCAAGATCAACATCAAGGGCGTCTTCCAGATCTGGTGCCACGACGGTTCCTACCACGAGGTGCCACTGAAGGAAGGGCACGCTTGGACCCGCGAGGGTTGCAAGTCGTGCCCCGATTTCGCCGCCGAGCACGCCGATATTTCGACGGGGGGGATCGGGGCGCTGGCCGACTGGACGCTCACGGTCGTGCGCAGCGAACTCGGCCAGGAAGTCCTCGACGCGATGGTGGCAGACGGCGCATTGGAGGTGCGCCCCGGGGAGGACGACCCGGGCGCTCTTGCTCTCATGGGCAGGTTGTCGGTCGTTTCCCGCCGCCGCTGGCCGATTTCCGCCGATCCCGGTCCGCGCCTCGGCGTGCCCCCTCCCAAAGCCGCTGCTCCCGTGCCCCCGTCGCCCGCGTAATGAGGGCCGGGCCGCCGACCTGCTAGGTTGTCAATCCGCCATGGGATCGTTGATCAAGAAGCGCCGCAAGCGCATGCGTAAGAAGAAGCACAAGAAGATGCTGAAGGCCACGCGTTGGCAGAGGCGGGCAGGCAAGTAGCTGCGTTTGCGCCGCTCCCGGCCCCATCCGGCAGCGGTCAGGTTGCCGTACCTCCGCAGCGCGCTGGAGGTGCAGCGCCCCCTGCGCCTGGCGGTCGGGCGGCCCGGACGACGAACCGGCCCTGTCCCGGGTACTCGCCGGGCACGAACCAGGTCGACCCGCTACCGGCCAGCAACGGCCTGTGCCCGCTGGCGTCGCCCAGGCGGTCCCGCCACTCGGCCAGACGCGGCTCAACCCGGAGGGCGGCCGGTTCCAGGTCGTTGAAGTTGTCGGACACCGGGCCCCCGAGCTCGTCCCAGGCCCGGTAGACGGCCGCCGTCGAGACGCCGAAGGGCGGTACCAGCAACGTGTACGCCCTGCCTGTCACCTCGTCCCACGGGAGAAGTTCCAGCACCTGGCCCGTGCCCCGAACTCTGGCCCGGCCCTGCCCGGCCCAGCAAAAAGGGACGTCCGAGCCGAGCTGGGCGGCCAGGGCCAAACCACCGGGCCCGCTCACGCCGGCCCACCGCAACACGGCGGCGGCGTCGGCCGAACCACCACCGAGGCCGGCACCGGCCGGGATGCGCTTTACCAACCGGACGTGGGCGCGCCGGCCCACCAGGGCGAGAGCCCGGGCAACGAGGTTGGAGGCGTCGGCGGGCACCGTCCCATGGCCCCCGGTGCCGGCGCCCTCGTCCACCACCTCCAGGCCGTCCCCGGGCGAGATCGACAATGTGTCCTCCAGGTCGACATTGACCATTTCGGCGTCCAGAAGGTGGTAGCCGTCAGCACCCGTACCAGTGACCCGCAGGGACAGCGTCAACTTGGCCGGCGCCGCCAGCTCGACCGCCGCCGGGCCGACCGGTGCTCCGGGGCTGCCGGCGCCCGGGTCAGGCCCCACCGGAGCCCTCCGGGGCGGCGATGGCGGCGGCCAACCGCCCCCAGTCCAGGACCGACAGCTCTTCGGCCCTGGCCTGGCCGTCAATCCCGGCGGCGTCAAAAACCCCTGTGCTCACGTTCAGGCCGGCGAGCGCTCTTCTCAACATCTTTCGCCGCTGGGCGAAGCCGGCCCGCACCACCCGGAACAGCTCCGCAGCGGGGACGAGCGCCGTCCCGACCAGAGGCTGGCGGCGTCTCTTCAGGCTGACCAGGACCGAACCGACACGGGGCTGAGGCACGAAGACCGATGATGGCACCGCCCCCACCAAAGCCGCCTCGGCCCAGTAAGCCACCTTGACCGAAACGGCGCCGTAAGCCGGGTCGCCCGGCGCCGCCACCAACCGCTGGCCGACCTCTCTTTGGACCATCACCAACATGCGCTGCACGGACGGCACCCCGTCGAGCAGGTCGGCCACCAGAGGGGTGGCCACGTTGTAAGGCAGGTTGGCCACCAGTGCCCAGTCCGGCCCGGCGCCGAGCAGCGCCGCCCAGTCAAGTGCCATGGCGTCCGCTTCCACCACCGTCACCGGCGCGCCCGGTGCCTTGGCGGCTAGGACATCGACCAGCACGGGCACCAGCCACCGGTCTCGCTCCACGGCTACAACCGAGGCCCCCGTCTCGGCCAGGGCTAGGGTCAGCGAGCCCAGGCCGGCCCCGATCTCCACCACCCGGTCACCCGGGCCGACGCCTGACAGCCTGGCTATGCGGCGCACGGTGTTGGCGTCGGCGACGAAGTTCTGCCCGAGCGCCCGGCTGGGCGATATGTGGTTGTCCGCGAGCAGGCGTAGCACCTCGGGACGGGACAGTGTCACGGCAGGTGGAACACCGCCGCCGCCCCGGTCCAGGTCGCCTCCTCCACGGCCGCCACGTCGATGGCCTTGACCGCCGCCACCGCCGCGCCGACTAGGGGGACCAGGGCAGGCGAGTTCGGCTTGCCCCGGTGCGGCACCGGGGCCAGGAAGGGCGAGTCCGTCTCCACCAGGATGCGCTCCAAGGGGCAGAGAGCGGCGGCAGCCCGGATGTCTGTGGCGTTCTTGAACGTGATTATCCCGCTGAAAGACAGCCACGCCCCCATCTCCAGGGCGCGGCTCGCCTCGGGCGGTCCGCCCGTAAAACAATGGAACACCGTGCGCTCCGGCATGCCCTGCGAGGCCAGGATCGCGAAGGTGTCCTCCCAGGCCTCCCGGGTGTGCACCACCAGGGCGAGACCGTGCTCGTTGGCCAAGCCGACCTGGGCGGCAAAAGCCTCGCGCTGCACGGGCCGGGGAGAAAAGTCATAGTGGTAATCGAGCCCGCACTCCCCGATCGCCACCAGCTCGGGCTGTCCCCGCAGTAATGCCGCCAAGGTGCCCACGCCTTTGCTGGCATCGTGGGGGTGCAACCCGACCGTGGCCCAAACCCCTTCGTGGGCCGCAGCCAGGGCCAGGGCGGCCTCCGAGTGCTCAGCGTCGGTGCCCACCGTGACCAGGCGGGTGACCCCGGCCGCGGCCGCCTGGCCGATCACCTCGGGGCCCAGTCCCTGGTAAGGGACGTGGCAGTGGCTGTCGCACCACACCGGCGGGGCTAGGCCTTGAGGCGGGGGAAAAGAGGTTCGCCCCGCTCGACGGCCAGGCCTCCTGGGTAGCCACCCCACTCGGCGGCGCCGGGAAGGCGGGCGTCGACGAGGGGGCCGGGCATGCCTATGCGCCTCCAGATTTCGGCCGACGCCCGGGTCAGTGCCGGGCTGGCCAGCACGGCCACGATGCGCAGGACCTCCAGGGCGTCACCGAGCACGGCGTCGACGGCCGGCCCCGGCTCGGCCCGCCATGGCTCGGCCGCCTCAAGCGCGGCATTGGCCCCCCGCACCAGGAGCCACGCCGCTTCCAGCGCCTCGCTGGGAGCCGGGCGCGCCCACGCCTCGTCCGCGCTGCGGTAGACCTGCGCGGCCAACGCGGCCAGGGCGCTGTCGGGCTGAGGAGCAGGGCCGATGCCCCCGCACTTCTGTTGCACCACGGCGCCTACCCGGGCCAGCAGGTTGCCCAGGTTGTTGGCCAGGTCGGCGTTGTAGCGGGCGACCATGGCTTCGTACGAAAAATCCCCGTCCGGCCCGAACTGCTGGTCCCTCAAGAAGTGGTAGCGATAGCCGTCCACCCCGAAAACCGGCACCAGGTCGGCCGGCGCGATCTGGTTGAAGGCCGTCTTGGACATTTTCTCCCCGCCGACCAGTAGGAACCCGTGCACAGATATCCGATGTGGCGGCTCGATCCCCGCCGCCATGCACAGTGCGGGCCAATAAACACAGTGGAAACGCAGGATGTCCTTGCCGATGAGGTGGTGGACCGAAGGCCACCACAACGAAAACCGCTCCATGTCCTCGCCGTAACCGACGGCGGTGGCGTAATTGATGAGGGCGTCGTACCAGACATAAAAGACGTGCTTTTCGTCCCAGGGCACCCGTACGCCCCACTCCAGTGAGGTACGTGTCACGGAAATGTCCTGAAGGCCGCCCTTGATAAGGCCCAAGGCCTCGTTGCGCTTAGCCTCAGGCGTCACCGCCGTGGGGTTGTCCGTGTACCACTCGACGAGGCGGTCGGCGAAGGCGGACAGCCGGAAGAAATAGTTGCTCTCCTTCAGCAGTTCGACCGGCCGGTGGTGGATCGGGCACAGACCGTCCACGAGGTCGTCCTCCACGTAATACGCTTCGCAGGCCACGCAGTAAAGGCCCTCGTAGGTCCCCAGCGTTATCCAGCCATTGTCGTAGGCGGCCTGCATGAGGGCCCTGACCGCCCGGTGGTGGCGGGGCTCGGTCGTACGGATGTAGTCGTCGTTGGAGATGTCGAGGAGTTGCCACGCCTGGCGGAAGCGGGCGCTGTAACGGTCGGCCTGCTCCTGGGGACTGAGCCCGTTGGCCTCCGCCGAACGCTGGACCTTGAGGCCGTGCTCGTCGGTCCCGGTGAGGAACATGACGTCCTCGCCCTTCAAGCGGTGCCAGCGGGCCAGGGCGTCAGCCGTGATGGTCGTATAGGCGTGGCCTATGTGCGGTGCATCGTTGACGTAATAGATCGGGGTAGTGACGTAATAGCGGGCCACCCGGACAGGCTACATGGGAGCCGGGCCGGCCGAGGCCGCCACCGCCCCGGAGGCGGGCCCCACCACCAGCACATATTCCCCCCTGGGCTTGACCGTACGGGCACGCTCGGCGGCCTGGGCCACCGATCCTCGCCAGACCTCTTCGTGGAGCTTGGTGAGCTCCCGGCAGACAGCCACGGGCCGGTCCGGCCCGCACGTTGC
>CAYZVQ010000240.1:0-7880 GCA_964481925.1 uncultured Acidimicrobiaceae bacterium | reverse complement strand
AAGGCGTCGGGACCGACGCGTACGTTGCGGCCCAGAACCGTGTACTCCCCCAAGGTGGCGCCCGCCTCCACCCGGCAGTAGTCCCCGATTATCGCCGGGCCCCGCAGCACCGCGGCGGGGTCGACCTCGGCGCCATCGCCCAACCAGATGCCCTGGCGCAAGCTGAAGCCCGGCAGTTGGACCTGCACGCGGCCGTCCAGGATGTCCTGGTGCGCCCGGGCGTACGCCTCCAGGGTGCCGATGTCCTCCCAGTAGCCGTCGGTCACGCACCCATAGAGCAACGGCCGCTCCTGGCCCAACAGGCGAGGGAAAACATCGGCGGAAAAATCCACCACGCCGTCGGGTATGAAATCGAAGATCCCGGGCTCGAGAACGTAAATGCCGGTGTTGATGGTGTCCGAAAAAACCTGGCCCCATGAAGGTTTCTCCAGGAACCTCTCCACCGTGCCATCAGGCCCCGTCATTACTATGCCAAATTCCAACGGATTGGGCATGGAGCGCAGGGTTATGGTGGCCAGAGCTTTTTTCCGGTAATGGAAATCCAGCACCGCGCTGAGGTCGATGTCCGTGAGCACGTCCCCCGAGATGACGAGGAACGGCTCGTCGAGCTGGCGCGCGGCGTTGCGGACCGAACCCGCCGTCCCCAGGGGAGGCTCCTCGCTGGCGTAGGCGATGCTGGCCCCGAACTCGGCCCCATTGCCGAAATAGTTCTCGATGGCATTGGCCTGGTAGGCAACCGTGACGACGATGTCGGTGAAACCGTGCCGGCGCAACAGGTCGATGACGTGCTCCATGAGCGGCCGGTTGGCCATGGGGATCATCGGTTTGGGCTGGTTATAGGTCAGCGGCCGCAGGCGCGTGCCCTCCCCCCCGGCCATGATGAGGGCCTTCAACGCGCCCCCGGCCCGGACGGGGTCATGGCTCCCGCCTCGGGCGTGGCGCGCCGGCCTGCCGCCCAGGCGGAGCGGGCCTTGGGCACGTACTGGACGACGGCGGCCCAGGCCAGGACCTGGCCCGCACCCACTGCTACCCAGGCTACGACCAGGGCGGCCTCGTGGTAGCGAAAGGGGGCGTGGGCCAAGATGAAAAGCGGGAGCGCCATCATCATGCCGAGCGCTCCGGCCTTGCCCGCCCGGCTGACGTCGATGCTTGTCGTCCGGGAGAAGAAGAAAAGCAGGCCGCTGCCGGCCAGGACGACCCCCTCCCGCAAGGCGATGGCCACGACGAGCCAGGTGGGCAGGGCGCCGATGACCGTCGCCCCAACCAGCGCGCACAGCACCAACGCCCGGTCGACCAGGGGGTCGGCCATCTTGCCCAGCGTGCTCACCTGGTCGAAATGCCTGGCGATATAGCCGTCGAGCAGGTCGGTGAAAGCCGCCCCGGCCAGCAGGAAGGCGGCCGCCAGCCTTCCCCTTTCGTGGGGCTGCGCCAGCAGGACGACGAAGATTGGCAGGCACATCAGGCGCAGGGCGCTGAGAGCGTTGGGGACGGTTAGGACACGGTCCTCTCCCTGGCGACCAGCCCCCGGCACCGACCGCCCCGCTCGTGGCATCCCCGCGAGCATAAGACGAGCGGGCCCTCGGCGGGCGCGTCAGTGCGTGGAACCGAGCTCGATCGCCTTTACCAGCAAGAGCAGGACAGCGATGACCAGGTAACCGCTCATCGCCCGCATGGCCAAGACGCGTCCCCGCGACCACTCCGGTCTCCCCAACAATGCCAGAGGTGGCATGCGCCAGCCCTCCCGATAGGCCCGTGGCACAGGAGCCGCTCCCGGCACCGCCGCCGGTCGGCGCCGCGCCACGACCACGCCGACGATGGCAAGGACGCCTACCAATAGCACGGCGAGCACCAGGGCCAGGAGGGTGACATCGACATCGGGGACGACAGTGGTGACGACCAGGATCAACGACATGACGATGAGGACACCGATCACCAGCGTCGTCACCGCGTTGAGCCAGAGCCGGTTGCACCACGGCCCCAGGACCGCCCTGTCATTGCACAGCAGGAGCAGGAAAACCGCGGCCGAGGGCAGCAGCACGCCCGCCAGGGCCTGCACCGCCACCGTGATCAGACCGAGTGGGGCGTGCGGTATGAGGACAATGCCTCCAGCCACCGCCACCAGGGCGGCGAAGCTGGAATAAAAGCCCTTGGCCTGGAAAAAGCTGCGGTGCAGCGAGTGGTGGGCGCCGAAAAAGTCCCCAAAAGCGTACGAGGTGCCCAGTGTCACGGCGGCCGCTCCGATGATGGAGGCGTTGAGCAACACCAGGGCGTAGAGCGTGCCGGCGGCATCGCCCAGGCGCCGGCCGAGGTCCCGGGCCACCCCGCCCGCGTCCGTGAAGTGGTGGAAGTAGGTCGTGTGGGAGAAGGCGAACGCGCAGGTGACCACCATGAGACAAGCGCCCACGACGGTCACGAAGGAGCCGAGCACGGTATCGGCCCGCTCGTAGTTGATATAGCGAGGGGTGATCCTCTTGTCGACAATGTTGGACTGCTGGAAGAACAGCTGCCACGGGGCCACAGTCGTGCCCACGATGGCGATGATGAGCAGCACCGACGTCGAGTTTGCGCCGCCGGAGATCCCAGGCACGAACAAGCCGTGCACCACCGGGCCAACCCGTGGATGGCTGAACACGGCCAGCGGGATGACCAGGAAGTTCGCCACGACGAAGAGGAGCATGAAACGTTCCCACCGCCGGAAGCTGCCCGAGGCTGTGATGGCCACCAAACCAAAGGCGGCGGCGGGGACGGAGACGAACTTGCTCACTCCGAAATAGCCAAGGGCCAGGTCCACGCCGATGAACTCGGTGACGATAGTGAGGAAATCGAGGACCAGAAGGTTGCCCACCGAGAACAACCCCCAGAAGCGGCCAAACCGCTCTTTTATGAGCCGGGCGTGGCCCACGCCGGTCACCGCCCCCAACCGCACGACCATCTCCTGGTTGACGATCAGTACGGGGATGAGCAAAGGCAACACCCAAAGCAGGCTGGTGCCGTAGTTTTGGCCCGCCTGTGAGTACGTCGCCACCCCCCCGGCGTCGTTGTCGCCCACCATCACGATGATGCCCGGGCCGACGATGGCGGCCAGGGTCAGCAGACGGGCGCCCCAACCCCGACGGCTGCCAGTGTCCTGCAGCCGGATCGTCCCCAGGGCACCGCGAATGTCACCGACGTGCTTGTCGTCGAGGGCGGCCGACGTGGAGGCCCCGACCTGCGGGGCGCCGTCCAGCGTGTCGTTGGCCATGGCCGATGGACCTCCGGGCTCGTAGGGCTGACGCGTGGCTTGCCTGGCGCAACGCGTCCACCCGGGGCCCTGCCTAGACGGCCCTGCCCAGTGCCGACGCGCGCGCCAGAGGTTGGTGAGGCGACCCTCTGTCGGCGCTCAGTGCTACTCCTTTTTGGCTTGCTATGCAGTCACACCCGGCAAGAACAGTCGGGAGCAAACCCAACAGGACGTTCCACCATCGGGGTGCGACTACCTGACCCATAAACCTTATCACCCGCGAGGACGCCCCCGGCGGGGCGCGGCCGCGGGTCAAGGCGGCCCACAGCCAGCGCCGGCGCCATATTTATATTGGCAATTTAGCTAGTTAGTTATTATTCGTGAGACGCCATGCCGTACTGGCGGCGCCAGCCCGTGGGCAGCAGCAGTTCGAGGACGTCGTCGACCGTTATCTGGCCCAGCATGGTCCCGTTGTGGTCGAGCACGGGCGCCACGGCCAGGTTGTAGTCGGTCATCTTCCTCACGACTTCGTGGATATCGGCGTCGGGCGAAAGGGTGGCCGGGTCCCGCCTGGTGGCCACGGCCACCCGGGCGGCCGGGTTGGCCCGCAGCAGGTCGACCAGTAGGGCGGTACCCTCCAGGGCGCCGTCGTCGCCCATTACGAAGACCACCCCGGCCGCTTCCGGTGGCGCCGGGGAGGCCTTGACCGCTTCGAGGGCCTCCGCCACGGTCGCGCCGGCCGGGACGGATATGAAGTCGGGGTTCATGAGCCCCCCGGCGGTCTCGGGATGATAACTGAGAAGGGCCCGAAGTTTGGCCTGCGTGGCAGGCGGGAGCCGGGTGAGTATAGGCAGGCGCCTTTCTTGGTCGAGCTCTGTGAGCAGGTCGACGGCGTCGTCGGGGGCCATGGCCGAGAGCAGGCGCGCCGCCTCCTCGTCCGAGCGCGCCCGCAGGAACTCGAGCTGGTGCTCCGTGTCAAGCTCCTCGAAGACGTCGGCCTCAAGCTCCCGGTCGGCTCCCACCGCCCGGATGATCTCTTCGCCCTCCTCGTGGGAGGCCGCCTCCACCAGGTCGGCGAGTTTGGCCGGGTGCAGGCGCCGCAGCTTGCGGAACGGTATCTGCAGGCGTGCCGTCGGGACATGGGCGACGAACGGCTCGATCTCGGCCCAGTCGACGAGCCGCCCCGCCTTGACCTTGCGGCGCAACTTGCGCGGGAGCGCCCGGCGCAGCACGGGACGCGAGCTCGTGTCGACCCCGACGACATGCCAGGTGGCGCCGGCCTGGGCCAGCTCGATCTCGTTGGCCCTTACCAGGCGTGCCCCTTCGAGGTGGATCAGGTGACGCGAACGCAGGTCCCGTTCGAGCAGCACCTCGCCGGGGCGGCGCTCGAACGGGCCGAGGTCGGCCGGCTCCGTCCGCAGGACCGCCTCCTCGTAGCCCAGGCGGACCAGGTCGCGGGCGTGAGCGAACTTTTCCTCGCCTTCGAAGTCCACCACCAGGCCGGTGACTGCGGGGTGCCAACCGGGGCTGTTGGCACCGGCCAGGCGGGCTATCACGTCGACCAACCGCCCCGCCCCCTGCCTGGCCGGGCCGACTACGGTGGTGCCGAGCAGGCATGAAAGGTGCAGGACGGCGCTTGCCGGCCCCGACGGGCCGGTGCCCTGCTCAGTAGCCCCCCCCAGGAGACCGGCGACGGCCGGGCCCGGACTTGGGGGCTTCGTACTTGGAGGCTGGGCCTCAGGTTCTCGGGGCACCCTCCCAGCGTACCGTGCCGCTCGGGCCGGGGGTGGGCGCCCGGGATAGGGCCGTACGGCCCGGCCCAAACGGCGCAAATAAGTGCCCTTGGGCCCTAAGCGGCGAGCGCCCCCAGGCCGGATACTCGCTTTAGCAGTGTCAGAGCCCGGCCGCCGGCCCGCCAGGGACGAGCGACGACAAAAGGAGTCCGATGGCTAAGCACGTTTATGACTTTGCAGAGGGCGGCAGGGACATGGTGGACCTGCTCGGAGGCAAGGGAGGCAACCTGGCCGAGATGACCAACCTGGGTCTCCCGGTCCCGCCCGGCTTCACCATCACGACCGAGGCCTGCCGCGCTTTTCTTTCCGAAGGCGAACTCCCGGCCGGGCTCAACGACGAGATCGGCGAGCACCTCATCAAGCTCGAGCAGACCATGGGCCGCAAATTGGGCGACCCCGAAGACCCGCTGCTCGTTTCGGTGCGCAGCGGTGCCAAGTTCTCCATGCCCGGGATGATGGACACGGTCCTCGACATCGGGCTCAACGACCTCTCCGTCGATGGCCTCACCAAGCAGTCCGGCAACGAGCGCTTCGCCTGGGACTCTTACCGCCGGCTGATCCAGATGTTCGCCAAGACGGTCATGGGCGCCAACGGCGACCTTTTCGAAGAGGCCATCGCCGCGCTGAAGGCTGAGACAGGTGCTCACACCGACCTCGACCTCGACACCCCCCACCTCAAAAAACTGGTGACGACCTACAAGAAGATCGTAAAGCAGGAAACCGGCCTCGACTTCCCGATGGAACCCCGCGCCCAGCTCGACGCAGCCATCCTGGCCGTGTTCAAGTCCTGGAACGGCGAGCGCGCCCGCATCTACCGCCGCCAAGAGCGCATCGCCGAAAACCTGGGCACGGCCGTCAACATCTGCTCAATGGTGTTCGGCAACCTGGGCCTCAACTCGGGCACCGGCGTCGCCTTCACCCGTGACCCTGCCACCGGCGCCCGGGGCGTCTACGGCGACTACCTCGAGGACGCTCAAGGCGAGGACGTGGTGGCGGGCATCCGCAACACCTTGGCCCTCCAAGAGCTCGGGCACCTGAACTCCGCCGCCTATGCGCAGCTCCTAGACATCATGAACACCCTCGAGCACCACTACCGGGACCTCTGCGACATCGAGTTCACCATCGAAAAGGGCAAGCTCTGGATGCTGCAGACCAGGGTGGGCAAGCGCACCGCGGCCGCCGCCTTCCGCATCGCCGCCCAACTGGTCGAAGAGGGCATCATCGGCATGGACGAAGCTCTCGGACGGGTGAGCGGCGCTGGCCTGGCCGAGCTCATGTTCCCCCGCTTCGACGAGAAGACGGCCACTTCCAGCCTGACCAAGGGCATGGGCGCCAGCCCCGGGGCCGCCGTAGGCAAGGTCGTCTTCGACTCCCCCACCGCCGTCGCCGAAGCCGCCAAGGGCGAGGCCGTCATCCTGGTCCGCACCGAGACCAACCCCGACGACCTTCCTGGGATGATCGCCGCCAAGGGGATCCTGACCAGCCGGGGCGGCAAGACCAGCCACGCCGCCGTGGTGGCCCGGGGCATGGGCAAGACGTGCGTCGTCGCCGCCCACGAGCTTGTGGTCGACACAAAGGCCATGACCTTCACCGCTCCTGACGGCACGGTGGTGTCCCAGGGCGACGTCATATCCATAGACGGCAAGACCGGGGGCGTGTACCTGGGCGCCATGCCCGTGGTGGCCTCTCCCCTGGTCCGGTTCTTCGAAGGCACCTTCGACGCCGGCTCCGCCGATACGGACACCCGTGACCTGGTGGCCGCGGTCGAGCGTATCCTGCGTCACGCCGACGCTCGCCGCCGGCTGTTCGTACGGGCCAATGCCGACATGCCCGAGGACGCCCGCCGGGCGCGCCTGTACGGGGCCGAGGGCATAGGCCTTACCCGTACCGAGCACATGTTCCTGGGCGAGCGGCGCAAGCTGGTCGAGGCCATGGTCCTGGCCGAGACCGACGAAGAGCGCCAGGCCGCCCTCGACGCCCTCCTGCCCCTGCAACGGGCCGATTTCTACGCCATATTCAAGGAGATGGACGGGCTGCCCGTCACCGTGCGCCTGATCGACCCACCGCTGCATGAGTTCCTGCCCGACCTCACCGACCTTTCCGTGAGGGTCGCGGTGGCCCGGGCCACGGGCAAGGTGGACGAGGAGGCGGAGCGCCTGCTGCCCGCAGTCCGGCGCCTGAAGGAGCAAAACCCCATGCTCGGCCTGCGGGGCGTCAGGCTCTGCCTGGCCATCCCGGGCCTTATCAAGCTCCAGGTGCGGGCCATCGCCGAGGCCGCGGCCCAGCGCATCAAGGAGGGCGGCAACCCCGTCCCTGAGGTCATGGTCCCCGTGGTAGGAGCCGTCCAGGAGCTCGAGCACGTGCGTGAAGAAGCCGAGGCCGTCCTCGAGGCCGTGAGCCAGGAGACCGGTGTCCACCTGGAAAAGATGATCGGCACCATGATCGAACTGCCCCGGGCGTGCCTGACGGCAGGACAGATAGCCGAGTCGGCCGACTTTTTCTCCTACGGCACCAACGACCTGACCCAGACCACCTGGGGCTTCTCCAGGGACGACTGCGAAGCCTCCTTCTTCCCGCTGTACATGGACCTCGGAATCTTCGGGGCGTCGCCCTTCGAGACGATCGACCGCGACGGCGTTGGCAAACTGGTCCGGATGGCATCGGCCACGGCCCGCACCGTCAAGCCCGGCATCGAGCTCGGCGTCTGCGGAGAGCACGGGGGCGACCCTGAAAGCATCCACTTCTTCAACGAGATCGGCCTCGACTACGTGTCGTGCTCCCCCTTCCGGGTGCCCGTCGCCAGGTTGGAAGCCGGCCGGGCGGCGCTGCCCAAGGCAGTTTCGGGCTCGGTGAAGTCCTCGCAGTAA
>CAYZVQ010000239.1:6594-7897 GCA_964481925.1 uncultured Acidimicrobiaceae bacterium | reverse complement strand
GCGTGCTCGCCGAGGCACTGGGCGGGCTGCCCGCGGCCAGGATTACCCAAGCCACTGCCGCCAGCGGCAACACCACCGTTCGCGACCAGTCGACCCGAGCCAATCGCAATGTCACGCGACGCCACAACTCGGCGCGCCCATAAACCATGTACATGGTCTGCCTTTCCTTACGTACCGCAATTCTCCGTAGACTGCAATTCTCCGTAGGCAGGGCCCGGTGCGGATTAACCCTCGCAGCGTGCAGTGTTTTGGCTCCCCGCGCGCGTATTGTCCCGCGGTCATTCTCCGGTACTGAGCGACCATCCTCGACCCGGCAACTAAGAATTACTTGAATGCCCGATGTTAACTTGCCAAGAACCGTGCGGCGGCTCGCTGGCAGCCGTGCTACGTGGCCCTTGCCGGCACCACGCCGTCGGGCTCTATTTACGACAGGTCGGCCAGCGGCGGCCTAACCTCTCACATATACCTAACCTCTCATGTATGGAGGACAATTTTGCCGCTGGACGCAGTTTCATCCTGCGCCAGGGCCGGCTCCTGGAGCGCAGGCTCTTCGCTGCCTGTTTTGAGCACTGGCAGGCCCGGAGATGCCGGTAACACCCAGCCCGGCGTTGACGACCCCCTGGCTGCTTCGGGAAGCGACGAAGAGAGTACAGCTCATCTTGCGTGGCTGGAACAACGTGCGATTAATTTGACTCGAACGCCAGGTTTTTGGCGTCGCCCGCCACGAGGAAGTTTGGTGGGCTCTCGCATAGCACCGACTTGATGAGACGGACCGAGGTGATCCGGGCCGTGGTCTAGCTCGGACGGCCGCCACTTTTTCCCACCCGGCCGGCAAGTACGGCACGACTCCGCCCTCCCATGTGAACACCAGGGGCGTGGGGAACGCGACGGGCCGTACTATGAGGAAGTCGTACGACTCTTCCCTATTATTCGCCGCGGGAGACGAATAACCGGCCCCGGCAATGCACTGGGTGCACGTCGTTCCGGCCCACTTCCCGAGCAGTTCGTCGCGGTGGCCCCAGCACCCGCTGGCAGTGAGGCTGGCACAAGCGAAGTTCGGTGTGCTGCCCTTACCTCCCCAGCCGTCGTCGTAGAACCAGCTGAATATGGCCGACGCGGCGTCCACCGAGTCGCCGGCCCACGCCCCCCCAAAGGCATAGTCGCCGCCCCCCCGGGGCAGCCACACCTGGACTGGGCCGTAGGTGACCTGGAAAGGGGGGTCTACGGCCTTGCGGGCCGCCATGGTCGCTGCGGCGCTCAGGTAGGGCGAGAGCCCCACCAGGGGCGGGACACCCCGGGAGAT
>CAYZVQ010000239.1:0-6494 GCA_964481925.1 uncultured Acidimicrobiaceae bacterium | reverse complement strand
ATACGGAAAGCGCCTGCGAGGAGATCAATTCCATAGGTGGGAATATCCCGGGCAACGCGAACCTGGCCCGGGCAGCGGGCGGACGGTAAGAGGAACCTAGCGTCGGCACTGACAGGCGAGCCCCGGTTCACGGGGTGCAATTCCGGATCTCCCTGAGGGACAAGTTGTCGAACTCGGGGGGCCCCATTTGCGCTCGGTGCTCACGAAGGCGGTGTCATGTGCGTGACGTCGGACCGGGCCGGCCTCGGGAGCGCCGGGGCGATAGGGGCTGCCCATTGTTGGCGGGCCCCCCGGTGACCACCATAAGCCGGCCTGCGTTAGGCCGCCCTCGGGGCCAAGCAGCGAGAGCACGACGGGGACATCTGGCCGTGGGGCGCTGCTCTGGTGCGTTGGCGGTGGTCCCTTCGACCTGGGTTGTGCCTCAAGCGCAGCGGGGCGCGGGCCGATGAGACCGATGGTGAGGGGACCATCCGACCGGCCCAAGGCACTTGGGCGGACACTAGCCGCCCATGCCGCCCTGGCCCTGGTGCCCGTTCTCGTGCTCGGGGTCGTGACCGCCGCCGACTACCGCTCCGCCGCCCGCCAACGAGGAGTGGCCGAGGGGCGCTCTGAGGCCCTCGTCGTGGCGCAGACCGCCGTCGAGCCGGTCCTCGACGGCCAACCGCTCAGCTTGGGCCTGAGCACCACTGAGCGGGCCGACATGCGCCGCCTGGTGGCGAGGGCGGTTGGGGAGCACGACGTGCTCCGCCTGCGCCTGCGGGACCTGGCCGGTGACGTCGTGTTCTCCGATGACGGCTCGGGGTTCAAGGACAAGCCGGAGGACGAGGCCCTCGACGCCGCTCACGGCGAGATAGTGGCGCGCCTTACCCGTTTGAACTCGGACTCGAACGACACCGGCAAAGCCGGCCCCGAGTCGGTCGAGGTCTATGTCCCCCTCACCGCCGGGACGCCCTCTCATAGGGTCGGGGTGCTCGAGATCTACCTGCCCTACGCACCGATCAATGCCGACGTGTCGGCCGAGCTAGGCCGGCTCTACCTTGACCTCGCCGTGGGCCTGGCGTTGTTGTACCTGGTGCTGTCCGCCATCACCTTCTCGGTGAGCCGTGGGCTGCGCCGCCAAGCGAAGTGGAACGCCTTTTTGGCCGAGCACGACCCCTTGACGGAGCTCCCCAACCGAGCGCTGTTCCGCCACCGCGCCGCCGGCGCCCTAGCCGCCGCCGTTCCCGCCGGCAAACCGGTCGCCATCGCCATCATCGACCTCGACCGGTTCAAGGAGGTGAACGACACCCTCGGCCACCACAACGGCGACCACCTGCTCACCGAGCTGGCGCGCCGACTAGACGCCGAGACGCGCCCCGGGGACACCGTCGCCCGCCTCGGTGGCGACGAGTTCGGGGTCATCCTCACAGACCTGCCGGACGCCGAGGGCGCCCTGCGCCGGCTCAGAGGCGTGATCGAGCTCGAAGCATTGATCAGCGGGCTGCCGCTCTCGGTGGAAGCGAGCGTGGGTTACGTCGTCGCCCCCGAAGACGGCACCGATATCGACGAGCTGCTGCAGCGGGCCGATATCGCCATGTACGTCGCCAAGGCTCGCCACGCCGGTGTCGCGCGCTACGACCAGTCCCAGAACAGCTATGACGCCGCCAACCTCGGGCTCATAGCCGAGCTGCGCCGCGCCATCGCGGCAGACGAACTTGTGCTCCACTACCAGCCGAAGACGAACTTGGACGACGGCCGGGTGGAGGCGGTCGAGGCCTTGGTCCGTTGGGAACACCCCACCCAGGGACTGCTCCCCCCGGGCCGCTTCGTGCCGCTCGCCGAACAGACCGACATCATCTTCGACCTCACCACCTGGGTGCTCGACCGGGCCCTCGACGACTTGCACGCCATCCCCGACGACGTTGCCGTCGCCGTCAATATTTCGGCTCGGAGCCTGAGCCGCCCGGACTTCGCCGATGGCGTCGTCGAGGCGCTAGACCGCCACGCTATCCCCGCTCGTCGGCTGATCATCGAGGTCACCGAGACGGCACTTCTCACCGACCCGGGACGGGCCGCCACCATCCTCGGAACTCTATCTCGGTATGGGGTACGCATCAGCATCGACGACTTCGGGTCCGGCCAGACCTCGCTCGGCTACCTGTCCACCCTCCCGGTGGACGAGCTCAAGATCGACCGGAGCTTCGTGTCCGACATGCTCGACAGCCCGGCCCACCAAGCTATTGTGCGCTCGATCGTGGACCTCGGCCACAACCTGTCCCTTCGCGTCGTCGGCGAGGGTGTCGAGACCTCGAGCGTCCTGGCCAGCCTACGTAGCGCCGGGTGCGACGAGGCGCAGGGGTACCTGCTGGCCCGCCCAATGCCACAGGCCAAGCTCCTGGAGTGGCTCGATAGAGCTCTCGGCCCGGTACCGACGACAGAGCCTTGGTTGCCGCCGTCGGCTCCCGTGCCGCCCGATCGAGAGCCGGCGAAGGGTGGAGCCGTCTCCTTGTCCTGACGCCCGGCGTCCTGGCCGTTCCTCGCGAGACTGGCCGGGCGGGACGCCGGCCATGTACCCGCACAACCCACTAGCGTTCGAAAGGCGCGGCCGCGGTGCGCACGCGGCCACCCCCGAGGGCCTCAGGTCGGGCTAAGGCGAGCCCCGAGGCGGAGTAGCCGCAATCGGTGATCGACATGCTGGCTCTGTGAAGAGCCCCGGTAGCCGACGGGCGTGCAGGTGGGCGAGACCGTCGTCCCAGCCATGTCGTCGGGGCGGGGGCGAAGCCAGTGCCTTTTCGGTCCGCGTGAGGAACGCCACAAACGAATCTCGCCATCGTCGCCGCCGTTTTCCCGGTGATTTTCGTCGGGGAGCTGCCGGACAAGACGATGTTCGCCTCACTGGTGATGTCAACGCGCGGCAAGCCGTGGTCGGTATGGCTGGGAGCAGCGGGGGCCTTCGTGGTCCACGCCGTCATCGCCGTCACCGTTGGCGTCGCCCTTTTCCACGTCCTGCCGCTTCGCGTGCTCGCCGGCGTCGTCGCCGTCATGTTCCTGGTGGCAGCGGCACTCGCCGTGCGAGAAGCGACAAGGGGCACGATAAGGCGAGCGTCAGGCACCACGTCGGCTCGGGCCACAATGCCGCGGCGACCGACTTCGCCGTCCTCTTCGTGGCCGAATGGGGCGACCTCACACAAATCCTGACCACCAACCTCGCCGGTTACGCGGCCTGGCAGGCCCTTCGATAGTTCATAAAAGAGCGCAGGTCACCCGAGAACCCGTCTTCGGGGCCACCGCTGGGCGGTACAACGATGACCGGTCCTGAGAGTGTGTATAACGGCCGTGCAGGACAACCGGGCCATCATTGTCTAATCGTGGTGCGCCCACGGACAAAACACTGGCTCGATGGGAGCGCCCTGACAAGGCAGGGAGCTGTACTGGCTTCGCGTCGGCAGTTACCCGGTCCCGCCAGAGGCGGCCATTTCGTACCACAGGCCGCCGTTCAGGTTGACCCGGTTGCCGGAAGCCTGGCCCGGGGCGGGGTCGCCGATGTAGGTGTAGAGCGGGTGGCCATCGTACGTCGCCTGTACGGTGCCGCCAGAGCGCTTGATCGTGCCGAGCTTGCCGGTGACGCCAGCCCCAGCCCTCGACGCCCCGGTGAATGGCGGCCAGTAGGCGGCGCAGGTGCCGTAGCAACGTGACTTCGACGGGCTGTCGGGAGCGAACCAGTAGAGCGTGAAGCCCCCGGCGTTGGTGATCACCGCCGTGCCAGCTATTTGCCTCACCTTTAGCTCGGGCCGTCCGCTGGTGGCGTCGGCGCGAGGCCCGGCCCCAGTGGTGACGGCGAGCACGAGCAAGGCCGTGCCCACCAGCGCCGCCGCACCCACGAGCGCCTCAAGACGCCCGGCGCGAGCGCGCTGGCGCTTAGCGAGCGGGCGGGCTGGGAATACGGCCCTGGCCCCGGGCCGGGCGGACGGGGCGACGGCGAGCAAGCCCAGCACGACGAAAGCAGTTACCTCGATCACCCCGGCCACGACGCCCGCCGCCGTACGCACCTCCTTGAAGCCGAAGAGGCCGACCCAAAGGGAAAGGACATAACCGCCGAGGGTCGAGGCGGCGAAGCCCGCACCTGCGGCCGGAACCAGGCGGCTGCTGGTCACCACGACCAGCGCGGCGAGGCCAAAGGCGGCAATGATCTGGAGCAGGAACAGCCAACCGATGGTCGGGACGGTCCGGTAGCCGGTGAGGTAAAGGTCGAGGTGGACCGCCCCGGTGGCGGCGATGAGCCCGGCTCCTAAAAGCCGCCCGAGAAGCAGCCGACGACTGGTCACCGGTGATGCGTGCTCCATCAGCGTCCTTGGGCTAGTGCCGATGGGCTCGGCGAGTTATCTCCTGCCGCGGCCTTGCCTGTCCCACGCCGTATTTCTCCTCATCACTCGGGTACCGGTTGTACGTTCGGGGCTTGCGAGTGGATCATCACGAGCTGGCCACCGGCCGATCGGGAAGTCCCCCTGACGTACACTGCGGCTACGGACGCGCCAAAGGAGCTGATCTCTTTAGGGTCCTCGGCCGTACCACTGGTGATGAGAAGGCTTCGGGGCCGAGATGGCGACGGCACTTCCGACGAGGCGCTGCTTGCGGGCATGGCCGTCGGTGATGACCGGGCGGGTGTCGTCTTCGTCCGGCGCTACCAGCACCGACTGTTCGGGCTGGCGCTGGCGATCGTTGGCGACGCCGGCCGCGCCGAGGACGTCGCCCAAGAGGCCTTCATCCGGATCTTTCGACACGCGGTGATGTACGACGCTCGGCGCGCGTCCGTGCCCACCTGGGCGCTCACCATCACGCGCAACCTAGCCATCGACGCGCTCCGGGCCCGGCGCGCTAGCCCAACCGATCCCAGTGACCGGGTGTTCCTCGAGTTGATGAGCACCGAGCGCCTGCCCGAAGACGTCACGCTCACCACCGACGCGCTCGTACCCATCGGGGCGGCGCTCGCCGACCTGCCGGTCGACCAGCGCCGCGCCGTCTTGCTCGCCGCCATGTACGGGCGGACCGGGGCAGAGATCGCCGAGGCCGAAGGTATCCCGCTCGGGACGGCGAAGAGCCGGCTCCGGATGGGGATGGCCAAGCTCCGCCAAGCAGCTGCGATGGAGGCCACGTCATGAGCGGCTACGTCGAGGGCCCAAGGCAGTGCGAAGCGCTCCAAGACGAGCTCGCCGAACTGGCGCTCGGGCTCCTGTCCGGTCGCAGTAGAGCGGAACTGCTGGACCACGTGGGGTCCTGCCCGCGCTGCAGCGCTGAGCTCGAACGTCTCTCGATCGTCGCCGATACGCTATTGCAGCTCGCGCCAAAAAGTGAGCCGCCGCTTGGCTTCGAGCTGCGCCTCGCTCAGAGGCTCCAGGCATCGGCGAGCACACATCGTCCGAACCGCTCTCGGCGCCTGAGCGCCCTGTGCGCTGCCGCGGTGGTCATGGTCGGCCTCGGCTTCGGCCTCGGGGCACTTGGCACCCATCGAAGCGGCGATAGTCAAGCTAACCCGGCCGCGGCAAACCTTACGGCGGCCAACCTAACCTCACACGGGCAAGTTCTCGGTGAGGTCATGATCTCGACCGGCCGCCCGGCCTGGATGTTCATGACGGTCGACGCGGACGCCTGGTCAGGCAAGGTGACTTGCGAGGTGACGCTCGCTGACGGGAAGGTCGAGGTGACCGGGGTGTTCGACCTCTCGGGGGGCTACGGCGCCTGGGGCGCGCCGCTGACATCGCCCGCGGGCCAGGTACGGTCGGCTCGGCTGATCACTGCCGAGGGCACAGTTCTTGCCAGCGCGAAGCTCTCGGTGTGACCGGTTGAGCCCGACGACCGCTATGGCATAGCCACCGGTAAAGCGGGTGTGACTTGGCGCCCGTGGTACCGGCCGGCAGAGGCAGTGCCATGGGGCGCTCCCAATTCGGTGGTCCTGAACGTGGCGCGCGATGCGAGGAATTGCTCGAGACGGTGAGCCAGAGATCCCCAACGCCCTGACGCGGACGACGGCGGTGCCAGACGGTACCAGCACCCTGTCCTCAGGAGGTTGGCTGAACGCCCCGCTCGGCCTTTTGCCTGCTCCGAACGGCGACGTAATCGTCATGAACGCCAATGACGGCAACGCCGTAGAGATCAGTCCTCAGGGTCACCAGGTCGCCAAGACAACGCTCATCCCCAAGGGCGCCGGCGACCTCTTCGCGGCCGCGATCGCGCCGGGAGGCCATGGGCTCCTGTTCGTCAACGACGGGACCAACGCCCTCGACATCGCGACCATGAGGTGAGCTGAGACGACGGCTTGGGAACGCGGGCCGCGGGTTGGTCGCATCGGTACCCCTGTACAGCAGCATCCAGCAAAGCCGGCCATAGGCGCGGGCGGGCCCCGCGTCCGTCCCCCTTAGGCCGGGGCATTCCGGCCTCAGCGCATAAACAGATGGTCGGGCCGAGGCCGCCCTGCTCGATCATCTAATGGTCGCCGGCCAACAGTGCGGCTGCGCTGG
>CAYZVQ010000238.1:0-7899 GCA_964481925.1 uncultured Acidimicrobiaceae bacterium | reverse complement strand
GGCTGGTCAACGGCACCACCGCCACGGTCAGCGGGGCGGGCACCGGTGGGCTGACCGTTCGCCTCGACAACGACAAAGGAGCCGAGGTGCTGCTCCCGGCGGCGTTCGTGGCCGGCGCGCGTAAGGACGGCGCCCCCAACCTGTCCCACGCCTGGGCCCGCACCGTCGACGGGGCCCAGGGTGGCACCTGGGAGGCCTGCCACCTGCTGGGCAGCTCGGCGCTGGATGCCTACCGGGGCTACACCGGCCAATCCCGCTCCCGCCGGCCTACCCACACCTGGAACACGGCTCGGGTGGCCGTGGTCGACCACGGCGGGGCCCTGGCCGACCAGCGTGACGGGGCCGAACAGGTCGCCGACGCGCTCGGGCGCCAACCCGATCCCTCTATGGCCGCCCGCAGTGACCCGTGGGTCCTCGACCGCCAGCTGCACCAGCTCATGGCCGAGCACGAACGGGCCCTGTCGGCCCGGCCCCCCGACCGCCAAGACGCACTGGCCGGCGCCGTTGACGAGATGAGCTCCGCCTCGAGCTGGTTGGAGAGCATGAACGCTGCCGTGGCTGACAGCGGGCGCCAGATCCACCAGCTGGGCCGCATGGCCGGGTTGAGCCGCAACGGCCGAGACCATCGCCAATTCCTTCGCGACAAGCACGAGGGCGACACGCGGCGGGCGGCGGCTGCTCGCGAGCGCTACGAGGAGACGGCCGGGTGGGTGGAGCGCCTCCGCCAGGAGCAGGACGCCTATGAGCACTTCGAGACGGCCGAAGGCTGGCGGCGAGCCGACCTGGTCAGCCTGGACCACCAGGTGGACCGCCACTGGGCCGAGGTAGTCGCCGCCTGCGTTTGCGCGGACGACCCGCTCGCCTATGGGATCGACAAGCTCCGCCACGTCCGCAGCACCTTGGACGGCGATATACGGGCCCTCGACGCCGCTGTACCCGAGGACCGGGCCGACCAGTACCAACAGGCTCGCCGCCAGTTGACCGATGTGGTCAGCCAGGTCCACCAAGCCGAGGAGCTACTGGCGGCCGGGCAAGCTCAACTCCAAGACGCTGGGAGGTGGCGGTGGGCCCGTCACGACCATCAGGCCGTCGTCGACGCCCAGGCGCAGCTCGCCGCCGCCGAAGACCGGGCCCGGAAGGCGACCAGCGCTGAGCTTCACATGCGGGAGCGTCTGGCCGCCCTGGCCGAGCACCAGCAGCAGCGTCAAGACCACCTCGCCGATGTGGCCGTCCCACGCCAGGAGATCGGCACTATTCTCGCCCAGGTCGACGCCGCCCTGGACCGCACCCGCCCCGACCGGGTCGCCGCCTTCGCCGACGACCCTCCCGACCACCTGGTCCAGCGGATCGGAGCGCCCCCGGGCACACCTGCGGGCCGGGCCGTGTGGTGCCACCACGCCCTCGACATCGAAGCCGCACTCGACCGCAACGACGGCGCCAGCCCGCCTTGGACGGGATGGAGCCCACAGACCGACCTGGCCCGACGCCAGATCGCGATCGCCGACCGGGTGCTCCAAGCCAGAAGCGACCGCCCCGGGCCGACCGAATGGGCCGAGCTCGCCGAGCAGGCCGGCACCGTCTTCGACCAGGTGCGTCGAGCCGAACGGGACCGCGCCGCCAGCCAGCGCACGCCAGGCCAATGGCTACAACCGCAGCCCTGGACCGACCTTGCGGCCGAACGACCGCTGCCGGGCATGAGCCTGTAGCGCAGGGGACCTCCCTCGGGTGAGACACCATCGAAGTCCTTGCCCGCAGCACGGAGACGAGACAGCTCCGTCGACCGTACCGAGCGGAGCAAGCACAGCAACGGCTATCACCCGTTCCGGAAACCGTGCCCCCCGGACATTCCGCGCTCCCGCCATGCGGACGTCCACCCGCCCGCGAAGGTGAGGGCATCGCGCAAATCATCGTCTGAGCGCACCGCTCAGTGGAGAGGGATGCGCTGTTCGGTACCTGTTCGGCGTGGGCTGTCCATATATAGACCCGCGCATGAATGTTCATTGCCGGCGGCCGCTAATCGACCAGGAATTATGCGTGCCAGGACTCAATCGTCATGCTTAGAGCTGAGAACGCATAACGCCGAGTATGGCGTTTCGAAAGGAAGACTTGCCCACCCAAGGCACCGACCCAAGAATACTCATTATGGTCTGCCGTTGAAAACCCGCGTGACAGCAAGAATGAACAACCCAGCCAACGTGGTCCTCGACTCGATGACGGCGATCCAGTCCGCCATCAAGACTGCTTTCAGTGCGGGTGTGCCCCAGCTCACCATGCAACTTGGCCACCTGAGAGCCACCCAGGTCTGATGCGATCGCGGCGAAGGTCGGGGAACACCTCAAGGCCGGAGCAGACAACGTGCCCATCTCTACGATCGTTCCCGACTTTGCCTCGGGCATGGTACAGCTGGCGCGTGGGACCCCGATAGGGAGCGCATGCCGTAAGGCGTTCGCGGCGACACCAATCTCCTAATCACTCGTTCGGCTGGTGCGACTGGCGTGAGCACTGCCGAGACCGGCCACGAGACAGAGCGGGCCGGCGAGCAGCCAGATGAGGCGGGGGTTGGCGAGGCCACCCAGTGCGAGACCGGTCGCCGGGCCGATGGCGGTGCCGATGTCTTCGGTGGTGGAAAGCGCCGCCTGGTAGGTCGCAGTACGTCCAGGTGCCGCCAAACGACTGGTGAAGGTCGACACGGTCGGGGCGTAGAGCATCTGGCCGAGCGCCATGAGGAGCACGGCTGCGATCAGGACGACGTAGCCGAAGCTGGCGCCGGCCAGGGCGAGCAAGCCAACCCCCTGCACGACGGTGCCGATGAAGAGCAGCTTCCGTGGCGTCCAGCGGTGGGCGAGCCGGGTGGAGGGGAGCTGAAAAGCCACGGTCGCGGCGGCGGAGACCGCGAACAGGGCGGCGTAGGCCGTGGTACCGAGCGGCCGCTGCTGGCGTAGGAGGACGAGACCGTCGGCTTCGAGCCACGTGAACGTGATGGCCAGCAGTCCGCCTGAGAGGACCAACAAGGCGAGCCGGCGGTCCCGGAGCAGGGTACGTAGGGAGTTTGGTTGCACCTCCGGCTCATAGTCCCCCGGCGTCTCGACCAGGTCTCGGTCTGGCGGGACGGTGAGGGCGATGACCACGACGCCAGCCACCAGGAGTACGCCAACCACGACAAAGACGGTCGGAAGCGACGCTTTGACCGCGGCCGCGCCGAGCAGCGGACCGCCGATGTTGCCCACGTTGGCCCCGACTCGGACCGTGCCGTAGGCCCGTTGGAGGTCCGGACCGGAGCGAAGGTCGGCGACCAGGGCGGCGATCGTCGGGTGAAAGGCGGATTCGAAGAGCCCCGCCACGAAGAACGCGCCCAGGGCGAGCGCCGGCTCCCGGATGGCGAACAGGCTGCCGTAGCCGGCGGCCATGCCTAGCGTGGCGACCAGCAGCACCCTCCGATGACCGAGCCGGTCAGCCAGTACACCGCCGGCCAGCCCGCCGACCAGTTCCCCGATGGCTTGGGCCAAGAACAGCAGCCCGGCGGTGGCGCCGTTGAGCCCTACGTCATGGCGGGCCCACAAGACGATGAACGGCAGCATGGCGCTGTCGGCGAAGGCTCCGACGGTCCGCACGGCGACGAGACCCCGGAACGCCCGCCTGCCCTGGTCCGGTGGCAAGGGCACCGAGCCCGGGCTCGCCCCGTCGGTCATGCGGGCAGGTCTTGTAGAAAAGCGAACGGGGCCCGCCAGTAGCTCTTGGCAAAGACCCGATCGGGTCCCAGGCCGCGGGCTATAAGCCGGTCACGTAGGATGCGCACCGCTTGGAACTCACCGAGCAGGTAGGCGCGGCCGTTCGGGCCCGGCAGCGCGAAGTCCTCCACCGCTGAACGCAGCAGGTTCACCTCAGCGGCTGGCGCCTCGCCTCGGGCGACCCAGCAGATGTCGCCACACGCGATTGGCACCCGATCGTCGTCCGAGCCGACCTGCACAACGGCGGTCGCTGCCTCGTAGTCGGGGAGTGCTTCACACAGGGCGGCGATCGCTGGAAGCGAGGATTCATCGCCCACGAAGAGGTGCCAGTCGGAGGGAAGGATCTCGAGCTTGCCGCACGGCCCGATGAACTCGACCGGCGAGCCAAGCGGCGCCTGTTCGGCCCAACGGCTACCCGGACCGCCGGGCTCATGAAGCACTACGTCGAGGTCGATCTCGCCTGACGCCGGGCGAGCGTTACGGATCGTGTACCGGCGCTTCACAGGCGCGCCGGGCCCCTCGGTCACCAGGACTTCGACGTCTTGAGCGGGGAGGCTACGCAACCCGACCAGGCTCGGGCCGGCCAGCGTCAGGCGCAAGGTGCGCGGGGTGAGCGCCAGGCATGCTCTCACTACGGCTGTATGTCTGGGTCGCGTCATGTGGCTCTCCCTGGGGGGCCCAGGCGGCAGCTCCACCTAGATACGGAGCACCGTGCTCTGTAACTAACAACGTAACAGAGAAACGGGGCACGGTGTCCCGTTATACTGACGGCGTGGGACCAACGACCGGAGCGGTACCGGTGATGGGCCGACCCCGCAGCGAGCTCGCTCGTCGTGCGGTGCTACACGCCGTCGACGACATGCTCGTGGAGGTCGGCTACGCCGCGATGACCATGAAGGGCATCGCCAAGCGAGCCGGCGTGGGGCGAGGGACCGTCTACCGCTGGTGGTCGAACAAGGCCGAGATCCTCCTCGAGGCGTGTGTCGACGACGCCCGGAGTGAGCTCGTCGTTCCCGGACGCACCGATCCCCGACGCTCGCTGGTCGACTACCTCACGGTCTTGACCGAATTCCTGACGGTCTCACCCGCTGGTCTCGCCTACCGAGCGCTGCTCGGGGAAGCGCAGCAGGATCCGGCCGTACGCGAGCTTCTCCGCACGGCCGACGTCTTGGCCGAGCCAACCAAGACAATGCTTGATCGGATCCGCCCGGTGGCGTCATCCATGCCCGATGTCCGGCTAGCGACCACGCAGCTCTACGGACCGGTACTCGCCCACGTGCTGACGACCGGGACCGGCCTTCCCAGCGCAATGCTCACGACCCATGTGTCCTTGTTGGTGCAGGGGTGGGGGGTCAAGAGCACCGCACGGCCGCGCTGAAAGACGTCGATCTTCGGACATCCAACCCGACGGTCGAGGTGGATCCACAATTTCTTGGGGCACTCACGACAGCTCGCGACCGTTGAGCAGCAGACCGCCCAGGCGCTGCCCTAAGCGGGGCCGCCGACAAGTACGTATGGTGGCGTCGAGGTCTTTAGGTCTGAGGCGACGGAGAACCTCGCCACGGCTCTTTTCTCGACTGTTGACATCCTGTTGACGCCGCAGCGAGAAGCGCCCATTCTCGACGATCGGCTGCAAGGCCCTCGTGGACAACGATCGGCTAGCGGCGGGGCCGGTGTTGGGCGTGGGCCGCAGGCGTGCCTGAGGATGAACCGGCAGCGGGGCCCATGCGTCTTCGTGGGCCCGCCCATATGGCCCATTGTGTGTGGCTGCAAAAGGCCTGATTTACAACGAGAATCCATGCATAACGACGGCACTGGCGTGGGTGACCATTCCCGGAGTGAGCGCCAGAATGCGCGAGGCGACGGGCTGGGCCGAAGCTCGAGCCTCGACTGCGCTGTCCTCCTCACACGGCTGGTGTACCCCCGACACTCGTAAACGCCCAGGCCTCAGCTGGCCTCTCCCGCCGGAGGCACGGCCGCGGTACGGCCGCTGACGCTTCGGGACGGCCAACACTCCGTACCTCATCGGCTGAGATCAGAACGTGATCTGATATCCTGGGCTCGATGAGCTCCCAACCCTCCGATAGCGTGACCTTCTCCGACTTGTCCCGCAACCCGCGGGCGGTCGCGGAGCGCGCCAGACGCCTCGGCCGGCTCCGGGTCACTCACCGTGACTCCGCCGACTTCTACCTGACGTTAGCTGACCAGGAGGAGGAGCGGGACGAGAACCTGATGACGGCTGCGCGGCTGTTCGGCGCGCTCTCGCGCGACCAGGCCGGTGCGCGAGCGATGGCGTCTGCCATGACCGAGGTCTTCCCGTGGGCGCGACACCTGTCCGAGGCGGAGCGTTTGGAGTTCACGTCCGAGGTGGTTGCCGCACTTTCTGACGCCGCCGAGCTTGCCGTCGACCGCGAGGCGCACCACGTGATCGCGGGATGGCGTGCCACGGCACGGATCAAGGCGCGCAAGCGCTTCTACGCAGCGGCACTCGAGCCGACGGAGGGAGATTTCGGCCGGGTCGAGGTGCTCGGTTGAGCCCCAGGCGCGGCGACCGGGCCACGGTGCCGCCGCCGCCCGACGAATGGGACGTGCGGTTCGGCACCAAGGAGTCAGCCACAGGTTGGGAGGAGTTGTGCCGGTACGCGCCCGGCAATACTCGTCGCTGTCTGGAGGTCCTGCAGGCCGAGCCGCGCTTGGGAGCGAGCCCTGAGCGCCAGCACCGGCTGCGGGGCGACCTGGCCAGTCACCGGCACAACGGCAAGGACCTCGAGCAGTGGGAGTACGAGGTGACCAGCGGTGGCCGCGTCCGCTATGTCATCGATGAGGAGGCCCGGACCGTTTGGCTCATTTATGCCTCGCCTCAGCACCCGAAGGGTACCGACCGCTGAACTCTTCCATGGGCTCACCGGCGGTAGCTGAGCGGCGCGGGCGAGTAGGGCCCGTCCCAGAATATTCTTTACGCGTTTCCCAAAAAACCCTTATATCTCACAGCAAATCAGGCCAGAGCGACGGTGATGCGTGCTGCGACCAATACGCTGGCACGCCCAGAAGAACGGCTGACATGACCACTGGAGCCTGTCCGCGGAGCGAACGCTTGCGTTCACCTGGTGGCCTCAGCTTCCCTGGTACATGAAGAGAAGCGGCCCCCTTAGCTTAGGTTGTCGTTAGGTTAGGCTAACGCGGTGCCTTCGGCCCGAGGTGCCTCCGTGGCGCTGGACGGTTCTGAGGCGTGATGAACGCGAGCTTCACCGTGCCCGGGACGAGCCCGACAGCCGATGAGCGACACGGCCCGGAAGTGCCGTCCCCCGTCCCTGGCTGGTAGTGACCAGGAAGGAACTGTGGTGCCAAAAGGAGCACGCCGCACCGTCGTCGGTGTGGTGCTGGCTGTCTCCATGGCGGCCGGCCTGCCGATCGCCATGGCCGCCGCGCTCGGCCCGAGGCCGGCCCCCATGCTGCATGGGCCAGACCTGGCTAAGACAGCTGGTCTCGCCCGTTCGACGCCTGGAGCGCTGGCCGAGCCCCATTTCACCAGCTCGCTGAGCATCTCAGTTGCAGCAGGGCAAGCCCGCGTCTTCACCCTCACCGCCGCTGGCCAGCCGACGCCGACGGTCTTCGTCCCCGCAGGGGCTCTCCCTCCTGGGATGGCCTTTAGCGGCGGGCCGGGCGGTAGGGGCACCCTGGCCGGCACACCCACGAAGCTCGGCAAGACATCGTTTGAGATCGGGGCGGCCAGTGCCGCGGGCATAACACTCCGAAAAATGAGCGTGCTCACAAAGCCTTCCCCCGGGAAGCCCATCACGAGCTACAGAGCCTTGAAGGGTGAAGCCTTTCGGCTCACGCTACCTAACCCCACCGTGACAGCGCCGTCGACAGGGAGCATCAGCTGTACCGGCCACTTCCCCGCGGGGGTGGCCTTCACAAGCAGTCGTGGTGGGCTAAGCGGGGCACTGTCCGGTGACCCACAGAGCACGGGCCGGTTCTCGGTTATTTGCTCGGCCCGGGCCCACACGACCGGGACGGCCGAACGCTGGGCCCTGGTCCTGGTGGTGAGCACATCGCGCACCCCACCAACCTGCCCAAGCCTTTCCCGAGACGAGGTCGCCGGGGCCCCCTTCGCCTTGACGGTGCAAGTGAGAGGGACGCCCACCCCCTCCGCGGCGCAATCAGGCGC
>CAYZVQ010000237.1:0-7911 GCA_964481925.1 uncultured Acidimicrobiaceae bacterium | reverse complement strand
CGAGACCTTGGGTGGCCACCGGCCGGCGGCGGCACGTCACCGACCAGAGGAGCCGCTTCGGCTTCGCCAGTGCCGCCCAGCTCCGCCAGGAGGCGTCCATCACCGCGGCGCGCCGGCGGGCGCCGCAGACGCGGCCTTCTCTCGCCGGCCGCGGTCAACGGCCGGCCCCGAGCGACGTGGGCTACCCGCTGGGCTACGCGGTCCCCGGCGGCCTGGCGCTCTGGCCCAGCTGGGAGGCGTCATTGCGCCTGGTGGCGCCGCCGGGAGAGGGCAAGACTTTCCGGGCCCTGGTCCCCATCCTGCGCCAGCACCCCGGCCCGGCCCTGGCCACGTCCACCAAGGCCGACCTCTATGAGCTCTCGGCTGTCGCTCGTGGGCGCCTTGGGCCCGTCTTCGCCCTCGACCCCGACTCCCTCGTGCCCGGGGCCGAGAGGGCCCGCTGGTCCCCGGTGGCGGGCTGTGAGCGCAGTGAGACGGCGGAGCGCCGCGCCGCCGCCCTACTGGCTGCGACCGGCGACGACGGCGACGTGCAAAACGGCGCCTTCTTCCGGGACTCGGCCCGCGACCTGCTGAAGGCCTACCTGCACGCCGCCGCCGTAGCCGACCTGGACATCCGGGCCGTGCTGGACTGGTCACGCCGCCCCGAAGACACCACACCGACCGACATCCTGGTTTCCAGTCCGGGCGCGGCGCCGGGTTGGGGCGACCTCGTCGAGCTGCACACCACGGGGGCGGCCGAGACGACGTCCGGCGTCCTGCGCTACGTAGCCAGGGCGTTGGCCTGCCTCAGCCACGACGCCGTGGTGGCCGACTGCTGCCCCGGCCCGGGCCGGGAGCTCGATATCGAACAGCTGCTAGGGGCCAACGGGACCCTGTACCTGATGGGCAAGGGCTCCCGCCTGGGCGCCATCGCCCCGCTTATCACGGCCCTGGCCGACGAGGTCTTCGACTGCGCCGAGAGGATGGCGGCCCGGTCGCCGGCCCGGCGCCTGGACCCGCCTCTGCTGGGCCTGCTGGACGAGGCCCCGAGCATCGCCCCGGTCCCGGGGTTGCCCGAACTACTGGCCGACGGGAGAGGCCGGGGCATCGTCCTGGTCTACGCCATGCAGTCCTTCTCCCAAGCCGTGACCAGGTGGGGCGCACAGAAGGCAGAGACGATGGGCAACGCCACGTCCATCACGGCCGTCCTCGGGGGCTTGACGTCGCCGAACGACCTGTCGGACCTGGAACGGATCTGCGGGCAACGCCGCGTCCGGCGCGAGTCCACCCACCGCGGGGCGAGCGGGAAAGGCGGCCGAGATTTCTCCCGCACCACCAGCTGGGAGAGCGAAACCGTCTTGCGGGCCGACGAGATCCGCACCTTGCCGGCCGGCCGCGCCCTGGTCCTGTGGAGCCGTCTCCCTCCGGTCCTGGTGCGGATGCCACTTCTCTCCGAGCGCGCCGACTGGCCTGTGGTCAGAGCCGAGGAGCTCGCCGCCCGCCTCGCCAACGACCAGGCCCGCGCCCTTACCGTCCCCCTACCGTCCCCCTCCTAGAAAGCAGCCGCAAATGAGCACCTGCCCTCCTCCCTACCGACCGTTCCTGGGCGCCCCGCCGCCCCACTTCGTAGACCGGGCCGACGCCGAGCAGATAGGCGTTCCGGGCAGCGTGGCCGCCAGCCTGGCCGCCTGCTTGGCCGGCCCGGGCGACCCCCGGTTCCACCAACTGGTGGTTGGCGCTCCCGAGCTGGGCAAGACCGCTCAGGCCCGCGCCGTCGGCCGCCAGGTGGCCGCCCGGTTGGGCTGGGTGGTGAGCTTCCACCGCTGTGGCCGCAAAGAGCGGCCCATGCGCGACGTGGCCGACCAGGCCCTGGCCGGCATACAGCGGCTGTGCTCGCCCGAGGCGCGCCGGGCGGCCGCTCCCGCCACCGACGGCGGGGCTTTGCCCTGGCCCCATATTCGACCCGGCCACCCGGCAGGGCGGGGCTTGGCCCCCGGGCCACAGTTGCGAAGGTTGTTGCCGTCCGGGCGCGAGCCGTCATGGGCGGAGCTCAGGGAGTTCTTCGCCGTGGCGGGCTCGTTCGCTCAGCGCATGTCCCGGGGCCTGATGGTCGTGCTCGACGACGCCGACCGCTTGGGCGGGGCCGAGGTGGAATGCGCCGGGCACCTGGCCCGCGGTCTCGCCCGGGACGGCGTCCCGGTGGCGTTCCTACTGACCGGTCGTCCGGAGCTGGGCCAACGCTTCGCCCGCAACGGTAACTTCGGCGGGTACGTCTGGCCCACGACCCTGGGGCCATTCGACGAAGCCGAGGCGAGGGAGGCGCTCGTGGTACCCGCCGCCGACAGGGGCGTCGAGTTCGAGGAGAGCGCGCTTGAGCTGTTATGCCTCGCCGCGGCCGGTCGGCCGCTGGAGCTGCAGCGTCTCGGGTTGGCGGCCTGGTCGGCCCCCGCTCGGCTTGCGGGCCGGGTCGGCCTCGCCGCCGCCGAGCAAGCCCTGGAGGTCAGGACGCCCCCGCCGATGGCGTGGGCGTCCTGAGGGGCACGGCCGGCACCGCGCTGTCGCAGTGAACGTGACAGCGCGGTTACCGTGGGCGCCATGGAAAACCCCTACGTGGAGCGGGTCGCGCGAGCCACGGACAAGCTGCTGGCGACGGCCGGCCGTTTGGACGACGTTGGCGCGGCGGGGCCAAGCCTCCTTCCCGATTGGGACCGCTCCATGGTGCTGACCCACCTGGCCGCGAACGCCGACGGTACCCGGCGCGCCCTGGAGGCGGCGGCCAAGGGCGAGGTCGGCGAGGTCTACCCAGGAGGACGGCCGGCTCGCGACGCCGAGATCGAAGCCGGTCGCGCCCGCCCCGCCCGGGAGCTCGAAGAGCGCCTGCGCGCCGCCTGCGACCAGTTGGCGGCGGCGCTGGAAAACGCTTCAGATGCGGCGTGGGAGGCGAAGGCCGTACACCCGAGCGGCGAGGTCCGCATAGGTCCGGGCCTCGTAGTGGGCCGGCTCCGCGAGGTCGAGGTCCACCATGTCGACCTCGATTACGGTTACGAGACCCGGGACTGGCCCTTCGGGTGGGTGCTGGAGGAGATGGACCGCGCCATGATCGACCTGCCGTCGCGCCTTCCTCCCGACGTGGCCGTCGTGCTGACGGCGGGCGACGCCGGCCAGCACTGGGTCGCCGGGAGCGGCGACGGCGTCGAGATCATGGGTACGACAAACGACCTGTTCGCCTGGCTGACGGGTCGTGCTCCATGCGTCGGCGAACAGGAATGCCCCCCGCTCAAACCGTGGCGCTAGTAACAGGGCCCTGGGTGGTGCCGTCGCGGTGGGCGGGCGCCTCCGTCGGCGGTCGTGGCCCGGTGATCGCCGCCGGGGCCTTGTGCTTGCCCTTGCCCGGGCTTTTCTGGGCTGCCTTGGCCTTCTTCTTGCCCTGGCGCGGGGCAGGGGCGTGCTCTGGGCACACCGTGGCCAAAAATTCGCCGACGTGAGTGGCCAGGCGGTCACTGACCAGCGAGTAGAGGACCCGGTTGGCGCTGCGGCGCTCAGTGACAAGGCCCGCCGCCTTCAATACGGCCAGGTGCCGGGAGACCGAAGGGCCCGAGATCGGGAACCGGGAGGCCAGCTCGCCAGCGCCGAGCTCACCTTTGCTCAGGTCCTCGAGCACGCGCCGCCTGGTGGGGTCGGCCAGGGCCTTGAACACCGCCGCCGCCTCGGCGTCATCTTTGTTAGCAGCCATATAGCTATTTAGCCATCTAGCTAGCAAAGTCGTCAAGTGGCGGCATAGTGCGTCGCGCTCGTCGGTGCGGGGGCCGCGGCGTTCCCAGCCGGTACCCAGGCAGCCCTGAGGGACCTACCAGGGCGGCACCGTTGGATGCGGTCATGAACTACCGACCGGAGGAGACAAAGGGTACCGGCGGGCGGCCGGCCCGGAAGACGGACAGGGCCTACGTCGCCCGCCGCATACGTCTGGCCACGTCGGCCATGGTCCTCGGCGCCGTGATAGCCACGGCAGGTATAGGGACGGCAGTGGCGACCGAGATCCCCGGGACCACCACGAAGGCGGTGCTGGCCACGGCGACCACGACGACGGCCGTCAGCGGCTCGACCACGACGACGGTCAGCGGCTCGACCACCACGACGGCCGCCACCGGCTCGACCGCCAGTGGCTCGACCACCACGACGGCCGCCACCGGCTCGACCACCACGACGGCCCCGACCCCCACGACGACCCTGGCCCCTACGACTACGACCACGTCCGCCGTCACTACGTCAGGGGCGAGCTGACATGGCCGGCCCCGGGGCTTTCAGCGCCCACGGGACGAGCCATGCGGCGCGCCAGTTCCCGGCGCTCGGGAGCCTGGTCCTCGTCGCCACGGCCGGTGGCGAGGCAATTGACCTGGCTGAGGAGGTACTGCGTCATGAGCTCGGCGCCATAGACCGTGCCTGCAGCCGCTTCCGGGCGGACTCGGAGATTGCCCGTACCGGTCGCGCCCACGGGCGCCCCGTCCGCATCAGCCCGTTGCTGGCCGAGGCGGTCGCCGCTGCCCTCATGGTGGCCGAGATGACGGGCGGGGCCGTCGACCCGACGGTGGGCGCGGCACTCATAGACCTGGGCTACGACCGCGATTTCGACGAGGTCAGGGCGCAGAGCGCTCGTCCGGTGGCACCGCCCCGGCCCGTGCCGGGCTGGCGTTGCATCGAGTTCGACCCTCGGGACCGGCTTCTGCGGGCCCCGGCCGGCATGGTCCTCGACCTCGGCGCTACGGCCAAGGCTTTCGCGGCCGACCGCGCCGCGGCACGCATCGCCGAGGTGACCGGGGTGGCCGTACTGGTCAACCTCGGAGGCGACATCTGCGTGGCCGGCTCGCCCCCCGAGGGTTGGCCCGTAGGCATAGCGCTCGACTGCGCCACGTCACCTTCCGCCACAGATGTGGTCGTGGCGCTACGTCAGGGTGGCCTCGCCAGTTCGGGGACGTCGGTGCGGACATGGCGACGGGGCGGCCGCCGGTTGCACCACATCGTTGACCCGAGGACGGGCGATAGCGCGGTGACTTGCTGGCAGCTGGTCTCGGTGGCGGCGCCGTCCTGCCTGGTGGCGAATGCCGCCAGTACATCGGCGATCGTCTGGAGCGAGGCGGCACCGCCGCGGCTGTCGGCCATGGGACTTCCTTGCCGCCTGGTCCGTACCGACGGTACCGTCCTGGCGCTCAACGGTTGGCCTCCCGACCCGCCCGAAGCCCATCGGGGCCAAGCCGGCCTCGGCGTACGGCGCTGCGCTACGGCGGCGTAGCCGTGCCCTCCATCGACCTCTGGTACACGACCCGGGCCACCGGGCTCGTGGCGCTCGTATTGCTGAGCGGCACGGTGGTGCTCGGCATCCTGACGGCCGGGCGGGCCCGGAGCGCTCTGCCCGGGTTCGCCCGGGCCGAGGTCCACCGCCGGCTCTCTGTCTTGACGGTGGTTTTCCTGGCCGTACACGTGCTCACGGCCGAGATCGACACATACGTGAAGGTCGGCTGGTCGGCCGTCGTGGCGCCGTTCACCTCGAGCTACCACCGGACCTGGTTGGCGCTCGGCACGATCGGGGCCGACCTGTTGTTGGCCGTCGCCATCTCGAGCGCGTTGCGCCAGCACATCCCCGCTCGCGCCTGGCGGGCCCTGCATTGGCTCGCCTACCTGAGTTGGCCGGTCGCCGTCTCGCACGCCCTGGGGATGGGCACGGACAGGAAGCTCACCTGGGCCCTCGGCTTGCTGGCAGTTTGCACCGCCGGGGTTGTCGTCGCCGTCGGCTGGCGGGTGGCCGGCGCCCTCCGGGCCCAGGCCGCGTTGCCCCGCACGGTCATCCGGCCCCGCCGTTCGATCCGTTCACGCGCCGCGGGGGCCACCCCGGGCATAGGAGGCAGACCATGAACACAGCCTTGACCACCAGGAGGGCCTCACGCCTGATCGCGCCGGACGCTCTCCACGGCCCGCCGACCCTGGAGGCGCACCTGCGCCGCTACGGGCCCCTCTCCCTCGGGGGTGGGCCCGGGGCCCAGGGTAGCGACCGCCTGCTGGCCGAGATCGAACGGTCCGGTTTGACCGGCCGGGGCGGGGCGGGCTTCCCCACGGCCCGCAAACTGGCATCGGCACGTGCCGCCGACCGGCCGACCCTCATCGTCAACGCCATGGAGGGCGAGCCGGCCAGTGCCAAGGACCGTTTGCTGGTCGGCACCACCCCTCATCTCGTCCTTGACGGCGCTGACGTCGTTGCCACCGTCCTGGGTGCCCAGCGGACTGTGCTGTGCGTCGCCGACAGCGCGCCCGAGATGGCCCGGAGCTTGGTCCGGGCGCAACAGGAACGAACGGGCCGCGGCCGAGCCGGCGACGCGGAGGTCCGCACGCTTTCTGGCCGGTACGTCGCCGGTGAAGAGTCCGCCCTGGCCTCCGCGGTCGCCGGGGGGCCCGGCGTCCCGAGGTTCAGGCCGGACAAGTCGGTCCCGCTGAGCGTCGGTCGCCACGCCGCCGTTGTCCACAACGCCGAGACGCTGGCCCATGTCGCCCTCATCGCCCGCTACGGCGCAGATTGGTTCCGCGAGGTTGGCGCCGCCGAGGCGCCCGGCACATGCCTGGTGACCATCAGTGGGGGCGTGGAGTGCCCCGGCGTCGTGGAGGTCGCCACCGGGGCCCCGGTCTCCGAGATCATTGGGCTGGCCCGGCTGTCGGGCCCACCTCAGGCCGTGCTGGTGGGAGGCTACGGCGGTACTTGGCTGGCGGGCGAGGACCTCGGGGTGCCCTTCGCCCCGGCCGAGCTGGGCCGGCTGGGGGCGTCTATGGGCGCCGGCGTCCTTGTCGTCCTCCCTGGCGGTACGTGCGGGATCCAAGAGACGGCGCTCATTGCCCGCTTCATGGCCGGGCAAAGCGCCGGGCAATGCGGCCCGTGCCTGTTCGGGCTGCCGGCGATCGCCGATGACCTCGCCGCCATCGCCGACGGGACGGCCGCCCCGGAAGTCCTCGACCGGCTCCTGGTGCGCTGTGGTGCGGTGGCCGGCCGCGGCGCTTGTCGTCACCCCGATGGTGTGGTGCGCCTCGTGCGCAGCGCGCTGGAAGTTTTCTCCGCCGACGTAGCGTCGCATGTCCACGGCTACCCGTGCCGCGACCGCGCCGCGCCAAGTGCTCTCACGGCGCAGTCCCGGCTGATGGGCCGGTCCGGGGACGGATGGGGGAAATAGGACAATGCGGATCAGCGTCGACCCTGCCGCGTGTGACGGTTTCGGCTATTGCGCGGAGATGGTGCCTGAACTGATGGCCCTGGACGAGTGGGGTTTTCCGGTATTGAGCGAACATGAGGTGCCGGGCGAACTGCTGCGCGCGGCCCGCCAGGCCGCGCGCGCCTGCCCTCGCCGGGCCTTACTTCTGGCCGGGGCCGTCCGGGAGGAGCTGAAGGCCCGCTGACCGTTCCTGGCCCTGCTCGGTCACAGGCCCAGCGCGGCGCTGCACGACGGCCACTGGGCCCAGCCATCCGCGGCTTCGAGACGTTGGGCGGCCGCGTCTTGCATCCAATAAGGCTCCTCGTCGGGGAGCCCTGGGTAGCCGAGATCGGACCACGTCGAGGCTGAGAACTGGTAGGCGCCGTAGTAGCCGTTACCGGTGTCCGACTGATAGTTGTCGCCTGACTCGCACTCTCGCAGTTCGAGCCAGACCCCGCCGGACGGCGAAGATTGAGCGGCCGGGGCCGTGGTGGCCACGGTGGCGGCCGGCGCCGGCGGATCCGTCGTGGTCGTCGTGGGTGCGACGGTCGTCGTGGTCGCGACCGTCGTCGTGGTCGCGACCGTCGTCGTGGTCGCGACCGTCGTAGTGGTGGGCCTCGTCGTCGTGGTGGCCCTCGTGGTCGTGGTGGCCCTCGTCGTCGTGGTGGGCCTCGTCGTCGTGGTGGGCCTCGTCGTCGTGGTGGGC
>CAYZVQ010000236.1:0-7931 GCA_964481925.1 uncultured Acidimicrobiaceae bacterium | reverse complement strand
ACATCGAGGAGGGAGCCTTCACGGCTGATCCCCTTGGAGTACATGATGTCGAACTCGCATTGCTTGAAGGGCGCCGCGCATTTGTTTTTCACGACTTTTACCCGTGTCCTGTTACCTACGATCTCGGCCCCGTCCTTGATGGACTCGATGCGGCGGATGTCGAGGCGGATGGAGGAGTAAAACTTGAGGGCCCTGCCCCCCGGGGTGACCTCGGGAGAGCCGAACATGACGCCGATCTTTTCTCGCAGCTGGTTGATGAATATGGCGATCGTGTTGGACTTGCTAAGCGTGGCCGTAATTTTGCGCAGCGCCTGTGACATGAGGCGGGCCTGCAGGCCTACATGGGCGTCGCCCATCTCGCCTTCGATCTCGGCCCGGGGCGTGAGGGCGGCGACCGAGTCGATGACCACGACGTCGAGGGCACCGGAGCGGATGAGCATGTCCGTGATCTCGAGGGCCTGCTCGCCGGTGTCCGGCTGGGAGATGAGGAGGTCGTCGACGTTGACACCGATGGCGGCGGCATAGACGGGGTCCATGGCGTGCTCGGCGTCTATGTAGGCGCAGATGCCGCCGTTGCGTTGGGCTTCGGCGACGACGTGCATGGCCAGCGTGCTCTTGCCCGACGACTCCGGTCCGAACAGCTCGACGATGCGGCCGCGGGGCAGACCACCTATGCCGAGCGCCAGGTCCAGGGAAAGAGTCCCAGTAGAGATGGACTCGATCTGCATGTGGCTGTTCTCGCCCATGCGCATGATGGCGCCTTTGCCGAACTGCTTCTCGATCTGGCCCATGGCCATCTCCAGTGCCTTTTCACGTTCCACCGGGACCGTCCTCCTCAAGTCGTCTGTCTGTAGTTGGCGTGCTATGAGCAACCTACGAAGCGGGTGTGACGGTTATGGCCGTCCGGCCCGGTTATGGCGGACCGCCCGGCCGTAACTTCATCACTGTAACTCCTGTCACGATACTAGCAAACATATGTTCGGTGGTGGATACCGATGGGCCATGGACCAGGGCCGAAGCCCGGCTCAGGTCGGGCCCGCGGGCGGGGCCGTCTGGTCTTGGGACGGGCCGAGGCGGAAGGTGCAGACGTCCCGGTAGCGGGCCCCTCCGGCACCGAGCTGGCTGTGGACGAGCGCCAAGAAAGTCACCGGCCAGGACGCGCTGAGGGGGCTCAGCAAATGGGGGGCCTGGCGCAGGTCGGCTCCCCGGGCACCGCGGGCAATCGTCACGTGCCCGATAAATGGCCGGTCCGGTGGGGGCTGGCCTATATGAGCGGTGGCCCTCCCGACCGGCCCGGCCGCCGGGCCCAAGCCGTCAATGGGCCAGATCAAAAGGCCGGGCCCGAGGAACCTCGTCGCCGGGCCGCCCCGGGCCGTGAGGTCCCCGGGCAGTCCCCGGGCCACCTCGCTGAGCACGACGGTGGCTTCGTCGACCTGGACCGGGCTGAGCTCGCCGAAAAAGCGAAGGGTCACGTGCCACTGGTCTTCGCCCGACCACCGCAGCCGCTTGCTGGCGGGCCGGGGGAGGCCGGCCAGAGCGGCGACGACCTCGGCGCTGGGCCAGGCCGCTACGAAACAGCGCACGGGGGACGCCTCAACTCGCCCCTACCAGCCGACGGCGCCGTCAGCCATTTCCCGGAGCAGGTCGGCGTGGCCGTTGTGGCGGGCGTACTCCTCGATCATGTGGACGTAAACCCAGCGCAGCGACACGGGTTCTCCGTACCGTAGGCCCGTGTCGTCCAGGGCGTGGGAGGCGGCCGCCAGGCGGCTTTGCTCGCATTCGTTTTGCCAGGCGGTCAGGTCGGCGGCCCACACCGCCTGGTCCAGGGGAACGAGGTCGGAGTCCCAGTCGCCGCCCCAGTTGGCCTCGGGGCGAAGCACCCGGGGGGCGTCCGCCTGGCGCTGCAGGACGCGGCGGAACCAGCTGCGCTCCACCTCGGCCATGTGACGCACCAGGCCGTGCAAGGAGAGTTTCGAGGTGCCGACGGGCCGGCTCTTGCGGGCCTCGTCGTCAAGTCCCTCGCATTTGAGCAGAAGGGTGGTGCGGTGGAACTCGAGCCACCCTTCGAGCATGTCCCGCTCGCCCAGGACGTAGGACGGTTCTCGACGACGGGCGTCTTCAAGATCGCTGACCATGGGTGCCTCCTTCAACGCCGTCCCCGGCACAAACGCCCCGGCTTTAACGCCGCCTCGGGAGCAGGCTGGCGGGGACCCGCTCAACCGAGGCGACGTCGCCAATGATAGCTCTTCTGCAATACGGCGCCGACCGGGCGGGGGGCGGGCGCGTCTAGGATCCGAGAGTGACCTCGCCAGAGCGTGAACAAGCGGTGCCGACGCCCGCGGCCCAGCCCCGTCGCTATCTGGTGCGCACGTTCGGCTGCCAGATGAACGAGCACGACTCCGAGCGCCTGGCCGGCCTGTTCGAAGCCGAAGGAATGGTCGCGGCGCAAAGCGTCGAGGACGCTGACGTCGTTATTTTCAACACCTGCTGCATAAGGGAGAACGCCGACAACCGTCTTTATGGCAACCTCGGCCAGCTCCGGGCGCTCAAACAGCAGCGGCCGGGACTGCAGATCGCCGTCGGCGGCTGCTTGGCCCAAAAAGACAGGGACAAGGTCATGGAGCGGGCGCCGTGGGTCGACGCCGTCTTCGGCACCCATAATGTCGGCCACGCCGCCACCCTGCTCGAGCGGGCGCGTCGCGAGGGCCCCGTGGTAGAGATCCTGGAGGCGGCGGCTAATGCCGCCGACGAGTTCGCGTCGGCTTTGCCGGTCCGGCGTGAACTTCCATTTGCCGCCTGGGTCACGGTCCAGGTCGGTTGCGACAACAAGTGCGCCTTTTGCATCGTCCCCTCTGTCCGGGGCCGGGAGATAAGCCGGCCCTTTTCCGAAGTGGTGGCCGAGGTGGCCCAACTGGCGGCCCGCGGCACCGTCGAGGTGACCCTGCTGGGCCAGAACGTCAATTCCTACGGGCGGGACCTGGCGTTGAAAGCCCGCGCCTCGGACGACTGGCGGGCGCACGCGTACATGACGGGACAGGAGTGGGCGGCCGCCGGAGCGCCCCGAGCCCGGCCATTGTTTGCCGACCTGCTGAGGGCGGTGTCCAATGTGGAGGGGATCGAACGGGTGCGCTTCACCAGCCCTCACCCCAAAGACCTGCGCCCTGAGACAATCGAGGCGATGGCCACCGAAAAGGCCGTGTGCCCGCACCTGCATTTCCCTCTCCAGTCCGGCAGCGACCGGGTGCTCAGCCTTATGAGGCGGGGGTATACGGCGCAACGGTACCTAGAGCGGTTGGCGGCCGCCCGGGCCGCCGTGCCCGACCTGGCCGTGACCACGGACATAATCGTCGGTTTTCCGGGCGAGGACGAGGCCGATTTCGAACGGACCCTGGAGGTGGTGGCCGAGGCGGAGTACGACAGCGCGTACACGTTCATTTACTCTCCCCGTCCGGGCACCGAGGCGGCGGCGCGCACGCAGGAGTTCGTACCGCCCGAAGTCGTCGCCGACCGTTTCGAGCGCCTCCGCCTGGTGGTGGAGCGCAGCGCTCTGAGGCGCCACCAGGCCCGGGTGGGCCTGACCGAGGAGGTGCTCGTGGAGGGCCCGGCCAAAAAGGGCGGCCCCGGCGTGTTTTCCGGGCGGACGAGGCAGAACAAGCTCGTGCACCTGGACGGTGGGCCCCTGCGGGCCGGCATGGTGGTCGAGGCGGTAGTCGAGCACGCCGCCCCCCATTTCCTAAAGGCCAGGCTCGGCCGGGTCATCTCCCCGCCCCGCCATCGAGAGCTCATCCCGGTGATGGCCAACTGAGCGGACCGGCCGGTCCCGTCGCGCCGCTGGCCCTGGTCGGCCCGACGGCATGCGGGAAGTCCGCCCTGGCCGTGCTGGCCGCCCTGGAGCTCGGCGACGTGGAGATCGTGAGCGCCGATTCCATGCAGGTTTACCGGGGAATGGACATTGGGACGGCAAAAACGCCCAAGGGCGAGCGCGGCGGCGTCCCGCACCACCTGATCGACGTGGCCGACCCGGGCGACGAATGGGACGTCGTCCGCTTTACCGCCGAGGCCCGCCGGGTGATGGCCGGGATCGAGGCCCGGGGCCGGCGGGCACTTTTCGTCGGCGGTACCGGCTTGTACCTCCACGCTCTCATCGACGACTTTGCCGTTCCCGGACGGTGGCCGGACCTGTGGCACGAGCTGGACGGGCAACCGGACACGGTGGCCCTGCACCGGCGCCTGAAAGAGCTCGACCCGGTTGGGGCGGCCCGGGCGGAGCCCGGTAACCGCCGCCGCGTGTTGCGCGCCTTGGAGGTGACGCTGGGTAGCGGTCGGCCTTTTTCGAGTTTCGGTCCCGGGGTCGACGCCTTTCCGCCCACGGGCTGGCGCCTGGCCGGGGTATGGCTGCCCCGCGAGGTCCTGGCCCGGCGTATCGAGGGCCGTCTGGCGGCGATGATGGACGCCGGCTTCCTCGACGAAGTGCGGTCGCTGGCCGGACGTCCGGGAGGCCTGTCGCGCACCGCCCGCCAGGCGTTGGGCTACCGGGAGCTGCTGGCGCACGTGGCGGGCCGGAGCACGTTGGCAGACGCCGTGGCCGAGGCCGCCCGCCGGACACGGCAGTTCTCCCGCCGCCAGCGCATGTGGTGGAGGAGGGACCCCCGGGTGCGCTGGTTCGGGACGCCCGAAAACCCCCTGGCGGTACTGCCTGCGCTGCTGGGAGACTGGAAAGCATGACCGCGACGATGCCCCTGGCCAAGTACGAGGGGTTGGGCAACGACTTCTTGGTGCTCGTCGACCTCGAAGGGTCCTGGCCGGTCAGTGCCGAGCTGGCTCGGGCGGTGTGCGACCGCCACCTCGGCTTCGGGGCCGACGGCCTGGTCCGGGGCGGCCCGGCGGCCGCAGGCTCGGGTGACAAGATGACCTTCGAACTGCGCAACGCCGACGGCGGCGAGGCGGAGATGAGCGGCAACGGGCTGCGCTGCCTGGTGCACGCGGCCATCGACAGCGGCGCCCTGCCGGCCCGCCCGGGCGACAGCATCAGCGTGCTCACCCCGGCCGGCCGGCGCACGGCTCATGTCCGAGAGCTCCGCGACGGCTGGATGTGGGCGAGCACCGAGATGGGCACCCCCCGGGTCAGCGGGCCGGAGGAGCGCTGCAACGTGGGGCACGGCCAGGTCCTGGTGGACGTGGGCAACCCTCATCTGGTCGTGCTCGGTCCCCATCCCGAGACCGTGGACGTGGCCGCCCTCGGCCCGGCTCTCAGCCAGGAGGTGGGGGCCGCCACCGGTGGCGTCAACGTGGAGTTCGTGGCTCTCGGGCCCGGTCGCGACGAGCTGACGATGCGGGTCTGGGAACGCGGCGTGGGCGAGACCCTCGCCTGTGGCACGGGCTCGGTGGCCGCCGCCGCCGCTCTGCACCGCTGGGGGCGGGTCGGGACCAAGGTCACGGTCAACCAGCCCGGGGGGGCGGCCGAGGTCGAACTGCGCCCGGACGGGGCCGCCCTGCTGAGCGGGCCCAGCCGCCGGGTGGGCCTGTGCTTATGGGAGCTGCCATGAGCCTTATAGATAGGGCGTTCAGGGAGAAGATCGTCCTCGTCGGGGTTACGCTCCCGGCCGGGGACCACGGCTGGTCGGGCGCCCCACCCGAAGTGGAGACCGAGCGCCACCTGGACGAACTGGCGTTGCTTGTCTCCACCGCCGGGGCGGACGTGGTGGCCCGGGTCCACCAGCGCCGGGACCGTCCCGACCCCGCCACCTACATAGGCAAGGGCAAGGCCCAAGACGTACGTATGGTCTCGGAGTCGGCCGACGCCGACACCGTGGTCTTTGACGACGAGCTTTCGCCGGCGCAGTCGCGCAACCTGGAGAAGATCCTGGGCCGGACGGCCATCGACCGCACTGCGGTCATCCTCGACATCTTCGCCCAGAACGCCCGGACCCAGGAAGGCAAGGCTCAGGTCGAACTGGCCCAGCTCCAGTACCGCCTGCCTCGGCTCCGAGGACGCGGCGTGGCCATGTCCCAGCAGGCCGGCCGCATCGGTACCCGGGGCCCGGGCGAGACCCAACTGGAAGTGGACCGCCGCCGCCTGGTCCACCGCGCCCACAAGCTCGAGTCGGAACTGGCCCAACTGGCCCGGCGGCGCCGGCTCCAGCGCCAAGGCCGACGCCGCAGCCGTCTGGCGTCGGTCTCGCTGGTCGGTTACACCAATGCCGGCAAGTCGACTTTGCTCAACCTGCTCACCGGGGCAGGGGTGGTGGCCGACGACCGGTTGTTCGCCACTCTGGACCCCCGCACCCGGCGCTTCGCCCTGCCCGGCGGTGAGCCCGTGCTGGTGTCGGACACCGTCGGCTTCGTGCGCAAGCTGCCCCATCAGCTCGTCGAGGCGTTCCGCAGCACCCTGGAGGTGGTCAACGAGGCCGACCTGCTCGTGCACCTGGTCGACAGTTCGGCGCCCGAGCCTGAGGACCAGATGGACGCCGTGCGCCTGGTCCTGGGCGAGATAGGCGCCGGTGACATCCCCGAACTGCTGGTCTTCAACAAGGGCGACCTGGTGCCCGACGAGGCCAAAAAGCTGGCCGCCCGCCACCCGGGCGCGGTAGTGATCTCCGCCGCCACTGGCGAGGGCCTGGACGACCTGCTGGAAGCCATCGCCGGCCACCTCCGGCGCACCAGCCAGGAGGTCGTGCTCTCCATCCCTTATAGCCGGGGCGAAATCCTGGCCGCCCTGCACCGCGAGGGCGAGGTGCTGTCCATGACCGAGGGCGAAGACGCCATGACCGTCCATATCCGCCTGCCCAACTCGGCCATGGGGCAGTTCGTCCCGTTCCTCGCGGGTGAGGCCGGAACTGGTACCGGCGAGGACAGGACTGGTACCGGCGAGGACAGGACTGGTACCGGCGAGGACAGGCCGTGAGCCCGGGCCCGGGCGGCCTCACGGCCGAGGCGCCGGCCGGCTTCCGGCCTCCGCCCTACCCTTACGAGCGCCTCAACCCCCTGCGTGCCGCGGCGGCGGCCCTGGAGGGCGGGATGGTGGACCTTTCGGTGGGCAGCCCGTGCGACCCGCCGAGCCCGGCTGTACTGGCCGCGCTGGCGAGCGCCGACGAGGGGGGAGCGACGCGCGGCTACCCCTCCTCGGCCGGGTCGGCGGTCGCCCGTACGGCGGCGGCGGGCTGGATGCAGCGGCGTCTGGGCGTGAGCGTGGGCCCCGACGGGGTGGCCCTGTGCATCGGGACCAAGGAGCTAGTGGCCGGCCTGCCGGCGTGGCTGCACCTGCGCGACCCGTCGCGTGACACGGTGCTGTACCCGGCGCTGTCCTACCCGACCTATGAGATGGGGGCCCTCCTCGGGGGCCTGAGGGCTGTGCCCGTGCCCGTCGACGAGCATTTCCGCCTGCGCCTGACGCCTGACGCGGTGAGCGACGCCGACGCCGAACGGGCACTGGTGCTGTGGGTCAACAGCCCGGGCAACCCGGCCGGCGCCGTGGACGACCTGGCCGGCGCGGCGGCCTGGGGGCGCGAGCGGGGCGCACTGGTGGCCAGTGACGAGTGCTACGCCGAGCTCACATGGCACGGGCCCCCCCGGACCATCCTCGGGCATGGCGGCGGGGCCGACGGCCTCGACGGGGTGCTGGCCGTCCATTCCCTGTCCAAGCGGAGCAACCTGGCGGGCCTGCGTTTCGGGTGGTACGCCGGCGACCCCTCGGTGGTGAGGTTCCTGCGCGAGGTCCGCCAGCACGCCGGTTTCATGGTGCCCGGGGCGGCCCAGCGCGCTGGTGCCGCCGCTTTGGCCGACCAGGCCCACGCCGATGCTCAGCGGGAGACCTACCGGGGGCGCTTGGCCCGGTTGAGCCAGATCATGGCCGCGGCCGGGGTGGACGCGCCCATGCCCGAGGGCGGCATCTACCTCTGGGCGCCCGCCCCCGACGGTGACGCCTGGGCCCT
>CAYZVQ010000235.1:0-7971 GCA_964481925.1 uncultured Acidimicrobiaceae bacterium | reverse complement strand
TCGGGTCGGTTGCCCTGCTGCCAGTGGGTTACGCCCTCGCCGGGCCCATGGCCGCCTTGATAGGGGCCCGCACCGCCTTGTTCGGTGCCGCCGCCGTGACAATAAGGCCAACTGACCGGACGCCGGCGGGCTTCTCAGGTTCGGTGCTGGACCGCGGCGCGGCTGACCAAGGCGGGGCGGATGACTTCCTGGATCACGGCTTGATGGCGGGGGTCGTCTCGGTAAGCTTCGAAACCGGCGACATCGTCGAAGTCCGCCACCACTGCGACGCTGGCGTTCCCCGCGCTCAGTCCGGCGTCGCGGCCCACCACGTACGATCGCAGTTCAGGAATCTCGTCGGCAAGGGCGCCCAGCGCTGCCACGATGGCGTCGACATCGGTCCCGTCGGCGAACGTCAGCAACACCACGTGACGGAACGGCATCATAGGTAGGATAGTTGACATACGAGGTCGGCAGTTCGCGGGCGGGCTCCCGTCCGTGACGCCACAACTCGGCTAGGGCATCGTCGCGCTAATGACAGTGATGTGCTTTCGTGGGGTGATGCGACTGTTGCCGTTGGAGCTGAGACCGGGCGACCGTGAAGTATTGGTGGTGCGGCCCGTACCACCTACGCACCAACGCCGTGGTGTGGTCAGTGGACGAAAGGACCGCTATCCAGGCCAAGTCCCGGGGTCAACCCCACTGTTCGGGCGGCGCCAGGTAAGAAAGAACGACGAGAGTTCGAGTATGAGCGCAACGGCACCGCGGTCCGGTTCGCCGGGTTGAAGGTGCACGAGGGCACCATGGCTACCTGGGTGACCGGCTCGACGTGCTCAGATAACTTCGTCACGTTCTTGTGGGACCTGATGGACCAGACCCCACCATAGCTAGACCTGCACTGCGCCGTCGACAGCCTGGACGCCCATCAGACCGACCAAGTCCAAGAACTCCTTGATTTCAACCCCAGGGCCCGCCTGCACCATACGCCCACCCACGCGTCGTGGCTCAACCAAGTCGAGTTGTTTTTCTCCATCTTGGAACGTCGGTTATTGCGCCGCGACGAGTTCGTCGATGTCGACGACCCGGCTCGGCGCATCATCTCGTTCATCAAGGACTGCAACGGCCGTGCCGCCCAGTTCCGTTGGACCTACGAGGGCCGCCCCCCTCAAAGTCGCGTAAATCACAATGACTTACGCTCGAGAGCACGAGGCGAGCTTCGCGCAACCCGAAGCCGGCCCATGCCGTCGGCTCCGCTGGTCCCTCAAGGTGCTGTACGCCACCATGGACGACAAGCGCCGCCAAGACGGTCTGACCTGGCCGGCGCACGCCGTCGTCCTTCGGCGTAGCCCCAATCAGCTGACGGGGTTGTGCACTGCGAGGTCCGCCACCGGCATGGACCTGGGCATGCGTATCGTGCAGTGGCTCGGCCAGCCTGGTGCTGACTTTGTCTACTTGGCCACCTGGTGAGGCGCCTATTGTGCCGCCGGCCACCGGCCATGGGGTTGCTTGGCCGACATGTTGATCGCTTGAAGCCAAAGGGCCGGTAACATCCGACCAGGACACGGACTGAGCACTCCCGCACCGTGTTGGTGGCTGCCGATGATCCTCGGTGCTCTTCCGGGAGAGCGTTGCCCCGGACCCTGGTAGCGAGCCGAGTGCTTCACGGTCCGGGAGGTGCGACGTGTTGATTTGGACGTGGATAAAACGGTCCTTCGGCCACCCCCTCAACAGCGCCAACCAACGGGACCCCTCGCTCGTCGAGCCGGCACCTCAGAGACCGACTTCGCACCGAGCACACTTGCGCCATCGGGGACCAGGCGGGCCAGCGCTAGCTTGGGTGCACCGACCACGACCTCTAGCCAGGTTCAGCGTTGGGGCACGATTGCTATGCCCGCTGCCGCGTAACGTAGCCAGGCCTCAGCAGGCCCGGAGGCGAGGGGGCGCGTTGGGGAGCGCCCTATGGCCGTCCGGGCCCACGTTCTTTGGCCCCTTTACCCCAAATCGGTCTGACCGTTGAAGGCCCGACCCCTGCTGAGGGCGCGACGGCACGCAGGAAGTAGACAGAGGAGACGACGTGGTACCTAAGGAGCTCGTCGGCTATTTCACGACTAGCGCGCAGATCGCCGGTTCGCTGATCGGGTTGCTGTTCGTATCGATATCGCTGCGTTACGACGCGATCCTCGGCAAGTCGGCGGAATTTCGGAGCCGTGCCCTGGCCGCCATCACGTTCACCGGCCTGTTCAACGTGCTCACGATCTCGATATGGGCGCTCGTCCCAAGTGTAGGTCTCGGGTACCCGGTACTTGTCTCCGGCTTGGTCTGTCTCTACCGCACACTGAGACTGCACCTAAGCAAGCACGAGGGCGTCGGGTCCTCGTGGCCCAATTTCCTCCTCAGCGCGGCTGTGTACCTCTCCCAGATCGTGGAAGGTGCTCTACTGATCGCAGCACCGGGTGAGAAAGAGATCGTTTCCATCCTTGCTTACACGCTATATGGCGCTATGGCGTCATCGCTCAGACGGGCCTGGTTGCTCCTCCAGCCCGGTGAGAGTAGTGGCAGCCAGCCAGTCCCTGCCGCTCCGCCTGTTCAGCCCATCGAGCCCATCGAGCTGACCGGAAGTATTCGATGACGGTCGCAGGCAGCCGCCGAAAGGGCGAGGAGGCCTGAAGTGGCGGAGCGGCAGGGACCACTCTGCTTAGGGGCCCCTTCGGCCCCCGGTGTTTGTGGACGCCTCCGCAGTGGGCCTTGGGCGTTGTCCGGCGTGCTGGCCCTCACCGAGGATGGGATGACCGCAGTCGGTGCCGACAGCCTTTTACGTCTATGCCAACCCGGCAGCGTCTGTGATGCTCGGCCGTCCCCTCGAACGGTAGCGGGGCCGGGAGCTCAACTGGCGAGCCTGGTGCGCGCTGGAGTTGCCGAGGGCCGTCCAGAGTTTCTGTCGCGAACTTGGGTCATGTTTGCCGAGCGCAGTGCCGTCGTGCGAGATGGTGGTGACCGAATTGGCAGTGAAGGGGCGGCGGTCTCATCCGTCCCAACGTCCTTCTAGTTGGAGACCGGCGATCCTGGCCATGAGGTCCAGCTCCCTCGGCCATGCATAACGGAGCTGGACGGGGTACAGGCAGGTCCCGTTGATCCCGAGCGCCACGTGCTGGCTGGTGACCCTATGGCCGCTGCGTCGTGGCGGGAGCATTCGAGGAGCACCAGGTCGAGGCCCACATCTATGGTCGCTTACCCGCTGGCCCCGGTCGAGGCGGCCGATGTCTGGCACGAACGCCTCTGGGCCGGGCGCCCTTGGTATGTTCGTCCTAGACCTCGGCGATGCGCTGGCCGTTGGTAGCAGCGTCGTAGCCTTCCATGACCGAAGCCTGGTACCCGCCGCTAAGGCCGGCAAGCGATTTTCGTTCCGGGCCCGCGCTTGGAAGTGCGGTGCCCTGGGGCGTAAGGTGCTCCGGGCCGCCCGACGGGTTCCAGCCACCGCATGCCTACGAGCACGTCGAGCGGAGAGACGTAGCCGTTGTCCGCCAGCGCGTTCTCTGCCGCCCGGGCCACCCGCTCTTGAAGCTCAGCCGTGCTCATCGCACTGCTCGGGGGACGCCCGGCCTACGGGGGTCGCCTCGGTTTGCTGCGTAGTGGGCGGCTGTGGGCCTCGGTGGCAGTGGCGGGTGCACATGTTCGTAAAGGGCGCGATCAAGGTCGACGGGAACGAAGGGTGACGCCGGGCAGGTCCTCGTAAGCTGAGGTGTCGGCGGAGACAACTTCTCGTTGGGTTGCATTGGCCGTCGCCGCGATGATCAGGTCGTGGGCTCCGCGCGGGCGTCCCTTCCGACGAACGGTGACTAGGAGCTCGGCATGTGAGGCAGCGACCATAGCGTCGTAGCTGATAACGGGGATAACGACTTTGACATCGTCGAGGAACCGCTGACGGGCGGGACGGTGGGCGTCGTCGGCAAGTAGGACGCCCACCATGAGCTCAGCGATGGTAACGGCGGCGACGGCCACCTCGTCGTCATCGTCTACCAGCTCGTCGAGCGACGCTCCGGTGCGCTCGTGGCCCACCAGGAACGTCGTATCGAGCAGGAGCCGGCTCAGGGCCGGAGCTCGATCTCTAGGAGCTCGCGCACCGAGGCGATGTCTTCGGCGAAGCCCGGGTCGCGCCGGTGGCGCCGCAGCAAAGCCTTGACATCTGCGCCTTTGCCGGTGCTGATGGGTTCGAGTTGCGCGACGACCTTGCCTCGGCGGACGATCGTGAAGCGCTCACCTCGGTGCTCTACGGCGTCGAGGATGTCGGAGAAGTTCCGGGCCGCATCGGTAGCACTCACGTCAGGCACGAGATCAGATTATCAGATCGGACCGTTTGCCACTGAGCGCACTTTGGCACCTCCGTCGTGAACGGCAACGCAGTCACCGAGCTCAACGCCTCCCGGCTCTTGTGATGTATACCCTCTCGGCTGGTCCTACGGGTTCGCCACGCTTTGGGGCATGGCCTTCGGGGCGCCCTGGTCACCCTCCCCAGCTTGTCGTTCTGTACTCTGGCGGTGACGTCAGTAGGGCCACGAGCAGGAAAGAAAATGTCGATCTGGACCACTTGTGGTTATATTTGCTATGTTTCGGCCAACTATAACGGGGCGTTCTGGACCCGGTGGCACTGAGGGCCGGACGGAGCGGTCCGACTCGTGTCATGGTCATCGGCTTTCGGGTTGGCCCGGGCGAGCAGCGCGGGGGTCTTGACATCGCTGAGCACGGGGAAGTGGGCTACGAGCTTGTCGCTGACTTGTCCGAAAATGGCGCAGGCAGGCGCGGGTAGGAGCAGTCCATCGTCAAGCACCTGGCTGAGACGGTCGTCAGGGACTCAGCTCAACGGACCGACTATCCGCACCGGACGAGCCAGCCAGCTCTATGGCCAAACTGGGCGCCGAGCGCGACAATGGCACCAGGTCGCTCGCCGAGCTAGACGCGGTTAGCTGACCTCCCTGAGGATCTTTCAATTCCCCACCACGTGGGGGGATGTGGCCCGTGGCAGACACTCGAGGAGACGGACATGGCAGAAACGCCCAAGTTGGACGCGCATCATCGAGCCACCGTGCAAAGAATTCTCAGCCATCCAACTGGCCACAACATTGAGTGGCACGATGTTCTTTCCCTTTTGGGCCAGGTGGGCTCGGTCATTGAGGAGCGCGATGGGCTCTATAAGGTGACCATCGGCTCGGAGACCGAGGCGTTCCGCGCCCCGCGGTCTGGCGATATCGACGATCAGCAGGTAGTCGAACTGCGGCGGATGCTCAAGGGCGCGGGGATCACTGCGGTAGAGACATGACGAGAACGCTAAACCGTGGGGCTCTGGCTCCCCACTGCTAAAGCTGGGGGTTTCGCGCCCCACGCCCCATTTCGGTGAAGCGCGCCAACAGAGGGACGAGCACCCGCGCGTTGAGGGGGATGCCACGCCACCGACAATGGCGACTCGGGCCATGCCGCCGACCTCATCAGCGGGACCGGCCACGTCGGGCACGCCCCTGGTCTTTGAGATCCCGACGATGAGGATAGTGCGCCGGCTGTCTGTTGCCATGGGCTTCTCCGATCTGGTCAAAGCGCATCGTCGTGGCGAGCGTACGCATCGGTGGTGCGGAACCTGTCATGAGCGGTCGCATCGCCCCGTTCGATGAGCAGGGCGGCCCGGTCCGCCTCCTGCGCAGGCGCGCCGCCTCCGGCTCCGCGTACATCGGCCGATCGAGGACGCGATCCATCACGTCAGCCAGTCCGACGTGCGCGGCTATCGTTCAGCCGCAATCAGTGCCCGGTCCGAACTGCGTCAGAGCCTGCGAACCCGTAAAAAAGCGTCCACTACCTGGCACAGGCGCCTGAAGAACTCGGCCCCGATCGCCAGGCGGTCTACGCGTTACGCCGGCTCGGGAGCTTCGTTGCGGTCCCGCTCGTCCAGGTCGATGACCTCTCCTGTGGCATTGCCAGCCGGGGTTACTGACACCGACCGTCGCGGCGCCACGAGCGAGGGCAGGGTCGCCATCGCCACCGCGCCGGCTACCAGAAGGACGATGGACCCGATGAGGATGGCCAGCGAGTACCCATCGGTGAGCGCGGTCCCCATCCGCGCTCGGCCGGGCGCAAGGTGCCCTAGCACACTCGAGGTCCGGTTGGCGGCAAGCGTAGCGAGAACCGCCAGCCCTATCGAGGCGCCTACGGTGCGGGACGTGTTGAGGAGGCCGGACGCGAGCCCTGCATCACCACGAGGAACTCCTGTCGTCCCCGCCACGGTCACAGGCGTAACGAACAGTCCCATGCCGAGGCCGATCAAGAGGAACGGCCCGAGCAGGTCACGCGGATAGGAGCTGTCCGGGGTGATACCCGAGAGCCAGGCGAGCCCTGCAGCCGAGATGACGGTCCCGACGAGGATCAACCTCCGCGGGCCGACCCTGGTAACGAGCCGGGCGGTCACCTGTGCGCCGACGGCGATGAGAACTGTCTGGGGCAAGAAAGCGAGCCCTGCCTGCAGCGGGCTGTAGCCGAGCACCCGCTGCATGTACAGGGTCTCGAAGTACCAGCTCCCGAACATCGCACAGAACAGCAGCAGCATGACGACGTTGCCGCCGGCCACCGAACGTGAGCGGAATATTCGAAGAGGAACAAGCGGCACCCGCGCCACCCTCGCCTGGACCACCAAGAACCCCAGGAGAAGCACCACGGCGATGACCATAGGCACGGTGACGCGGGCTGCCAGCCACGAGTGGCCTTGGCTACTCACGATCGCGTAGACGAGCGCCACCAGTCCACCCGTCACCGTGAGGGCGCCGAGTACGTCCAGGTGCCGGTGAGCGGCGTCGGCTTTCGACTCGGGCAGGAAGCGTCGGGCTAGCGGCAGGGCGATAAGGCCTATTGGCACGTTCACGAAAAGGATCCAGCGCCAGCTGAGCGCATCGGTCAAAATCCCACCCAGAAGGGCGCCCGCAGACGCTCCAGCCGAGGCAACTGCGCTCCAGACCCCGAGTGCCCTAGCCCGCGCGGCGCCTTCGGAGAAGCTCGTCATGAGGATTGTAAGTGTTGCGGGCGCCAGGACCGCAGCACCCAGTCCCTGGAGCGCACGGGCGCCAAGCAGCATTGCCTGGTTCTGAGCGGAGCCTCCCACGAGGCTGGCGACGGTGAACAGGGCAAGCCCAAAGAGGAATATCCGCCTCCGCCCGAACAGGTCGGCGACTCTTCCCCCGAGCAGGAGGAACCCGGCAAACGAGAGCGTGTAAGCGTTAACGACCCACTGCAAGCTCGTGGTACTGAAATGGAGGTCGGTCTCGATAGAGGGAAGGGCGACGTTCACGATCGAGATGTCGAGCACCACCATGAACTGCCCGACGCATACGAGCAGGAGGACGAGCCACTTGGGTGCCCAGCGACCGGGAGCGATAGCTATCCTGTCGTCCTGGTACACAGGTCGTCGTGTAAGGGGTGATGGCACCGAGCTCATTTGGCCTCCCGTCTCGCGATGAGATCCGCCACAGCCAGTTAGGTTCGCAGTTCCTGGTGCCAACAACGACTTGCGGCCTCAAATTCCATCGCAGGGGAGATGAGGTGGGCGTCCGCTCCGCGACTAGGGCTGCATCCTGGAACCGGGTAGGGGCTGGAGCATGCCGAAGGTGTTGCCCTCCGTGTCCTTGGCGTAGATGGTGTCGCCAACTCCGGGCACGGTCTGCCTCTCGCCGACGATCTCTCCACCCGCGGCCTTGACCTTGCCGATCATGTCGTCCAGGTCACCGACACCGACCCAGTTGATCACGGGCTGAGGGTTGTACGCCCGGGGCATGATCGCGCCGTTTATCCCCAGCCCCTCCTCGCCGGTGTGGGCCAGCCAGTAGTCCACCCCAGGCATGCCTGAGGACGTGATCTCCCACCCGAAGATCTCGTAGAACTTGCGAGCGCGCTCGACGTCGTCGGCGGTGATCTCGAAATGGACGACTCGTGCCATGGCGTGGCCTCCCTCTGAAGATTGTG
>CAYZVQ010000234.1:0-7974 GCA_964481925.1 uncultured Acidimicrobiaceae bacterium | reverse complement strand
AGGTGGGCAGGATGGTGCTCGACCGCAACCCCGACAACTACTTCGCCGAGGTCGAACAGTCGGCTTTCGAGCCCAACAACATGGTGCCGGGGATCGGCCCCAGCCCGGACAAGATGCTGCTGGCACGCCTCTTCAGCTACCACGACACCCACTTGCACCGCATAGGCGCCAACGCCACGCAGCTACCCGTCAACGCCCCGCGCTACGCCCCGGTGCGTTCCTACAACCGCGATGGGGCCATGCGCTACGAGAACCCGGGGGACCCCGTCTATGCCCCCAACTCCTTCGGCGGGCCGGCGGCCGGTCCCGAGATGTTCGGGCCGGACCCCTCCTGGCACGTCACCGGCGAGATCCTGCGCTCCGCCTACACCCTCCACAAGGAGGACGACGACTTTGGGCAGGCGAACGCCATGGTCAACGAGGCCATGGACCAGGCCGCACGGCAGCGGCTCGTCTCCAACGTCGTCGGTCACGCCAGCCAGGACGTGACCGAGCCCGTCCTGTCGCGCGTCGTGGCCTACTGGCGCAACATCGACAAGGTGGTCGGGGACCAGGTGGCGGCGGGGTTAGCGCAGCGGGCCCAGGTTTAGGGTGGCGGGTTCAGCGATGTGAGCCCTGGGCCCGCAGCCAGGCCCATAGCCCGTCGACGGCGGCTTCGAGGTCGGCCCGGTCCCCGTCGTTGCCCAGGACGCAGTCCGCCACCTGGCGGCGCTGGGCCGCGGTGGGCTGCGCTGCCATCCGGGCGCGGGCGTCGTCTTCAGTCATGCCCCGTCCCACCGCCCGACGCAGGGCAATATCGGGCTGCACTTCGACCAGCACGACCACGTCGAAGCCGTACTCGTCACGGCGAGCGGCGTCCAAGAGCGGGATTTCGACCACTATCACCGCGTCGCCGAGCTCGGCCACACGCCGGCTCACCTCCTTGTGTACCAGGGGGTGGGAGATGGCTTCTAGGACCCCCCTTTGGCCGGGGTCGGCGAAGACGATCGCGGCCAGGGCCTGACGGTCGATAGACCCCTCCGGGCCGCGTACTTCTGGGCCGAAGTGCTCGAGCACGGCCTGCGAGCCTGGGTTGCCGGGGGCGAGCACCTCACGCGCCACCCGATCGGTGTCGATGACGGCGGCGCCCCGGGCCGCCAGCGCACTTCCCACGGTCGACTTCCCACTCCCGAGGGAGCCGCTGAGACCGACCAGTAGCACGCTCCGTAACCTACTCACCGTGCCCGGCAGCCGCGGTTGGTCTCTGGGATAATGGGCCCAGGACAAGGAAAGGCACCAGGCACCCATGGCGCGACCGAACGGCCCCCGGCTTTTGAAGGTCCTGGCCGCCGGTGCGTGTGCCGGACTGGTGGCCGCCTTCGGCAGCGCCGCGGCCGCCCCGGCCATGGCCGCCGGGCGTCCGGCGGCGGCCCCCCTCACCCTGCCGTCCTGCAGCATCGTGCCGTCCTGGACGGTCCGGTCGGCTTTGGGCCAGGATGCCCAGGCACCAGTCGAGACCCATCCCGTCCCCAGCGGGACCACGTGCACCTACGCCGTGGGCGCGAACAGCCTGGGCGTCCAGGTCACGTTCCTCCAGGTGCCGTGGTCCGCGTTTCTGGCGGTCGAGCAGGACTACCTGAAGGGCGGCGCCATGAAGGTCTACGGCGTCGGCCAGCCCGCATTTGCCGTGGCCTCCCGGACCACGACCTATGAGAACCTGTTTTTCTACGGTGACGGTTGCAACATCGGCATCACTGCCGAGGCGCCATTGCCGAAGATGGTCAACCTGGCCAAGGCGGTCCTGACCAGGTTGCAATAGGCGGTGTCCCGGTCGAGGCGGCGACCGGGAGGGTCAGCTCAACTGGCGGGAGGTGCCCCTGAGCCGGCATTGGGCTCCGGTGCCGGGGCCGGGCCTGCCGGCGGGTCCTCAACGATCTCCTCGATCCCTACGACCTCGGCGTGGCCGCTGGAGCCCACCACTTCGACGATGTCCAGGACCTCAGGCTCGCCGGCTGCGTCCTCGCCGAACTCGATGATCTCGACGACCTCGACGACCTCGGGCTCAGCCTCGGTGCCGGCGGCTTCGGCGGGGACGGCCGAAGTGCGGTCCTCGCTGACGGCCCCAGCCGCGTCAACCCCGTCAAGCGCACCCGCGTCTCCCGTGGTCCCCGCCCCGTGCGCCTGCTCCTCCAGGTACCCGGCCCAGGCCGCCTGGGCCTCCGACTCGGGCTCGAAGGGCGTGTAACCGGCACCGATGTAGTTGCCGTGCTCGTCGTAGGCGTGCTCGCCGAAGGCCTCGCGGTACTCGGCGGCCACCTCACCGCCTTCGGCGGCCTGCTTGATCGACAGGCTTATGCGCCGGCGGGCCAGGTCGATGTCAATTATCTTCACCCAAAGCTCTTCGCCCGGGGAAACGACCTGGTCGGGCTGGTCGACGTGGTGCACCGCCATCTCGGAGATGTGGACGAGCCCCTCTATGCCGTCGCCCACCTGGACGAAGGCGCCAAAGGGCACCAGCTTGGTGACCCGGCCGTAAACGAGCTCGCCCACCCGGTGGGCATTGGCGAACTCCTGCCACGGGTCGGCCTGCGTGGCCTTGAGCGACAGGCTGATCCGTTCGCGGTCGAGGTCCACGTCCAGCACCCGCACCGTGACCTGGTCGCCCACCGCCACTATCTGGCCCGGGTGGTCGACGTGCTTCCAGGACAGCTCGGAAACATGGATCAGGCCGTCCATACCGCCGAGATCGACGAAAGCACCGAAATTGACGACGGAGGAAACGACACCCTTGCGGACCTCGCCCGGCTTCAGGTTGGTCAGGAACTCGTCGCGCTGGCTGCGCTGGGCCTCTTCTAGGTAGGCGCGGCGTGAAAGCACGACGTTGTTGCGGTTTTTGTCTAGCTCGATGATCTTGGCCTCCAGCTCTCGGCCGACATAGGGCTGGAGATCGCGGACCCGGCGCAACTCGACCAGGGATGCCGGGAGGAACCCCCGCAGCCCGATGTCCAGGATGAGGCCGCCTTTGACTACCTCGATGGCGGGGCCGCGAACGGTGCCGTTGCGCTCCTTCACGGCCTCGATGGTCCCCCAGGCCCGCTCGTACTGGGCCCGCTTCTTGGACAACACGAGGCGGCCCTCTTTGTCCTCTTTCTGCAGGACCAGAGCCTCGATCTTGTCCCCCAGCTTGACCACGTCGTGGGGGTCGACATCGTGGCGGATGGAAAGTTCCCGGGCCGGGATCACGCCCTCGGACTTGAAGCCAATGTCCAGCAGGACCTCGTCCTTGTCGACCTTCACGACCGTGCCGGAAACGATGTCGCCGTCGTCGAACTCCACGATCGTCCCGGCGATGGCGTCTTCGAAGGAGGTACCGCCGAGGTCGTCGGAAACGACCTGACGAGGCGTGTACGTACCGGTCTCGTCGAAAGTGCCCATCTCGGACGGACCACCCTCGTTGGCAGCTCCAGTAGCACTCGTCGGCGGGTTTAACTCGGACATGGGATCAGGACTTCCTTGAATGGGGGATTGGGATTGAATTGGCGATTGGCAGCGCGAATGAGGCTATAGCGCCACAAATGCTACACCTTCGCCCCCGACTGCTCTTCGCGCCCCTCCGGTCCGTCTACCAGGGAGAAGGGCGACGGCCGGGACGACGTTGCGCTTGCTAGCTGCGGCTCGCCGAGCTGTCGTGGCCCGCTACCGACTGCGGCGGTGGGCTGGGCGCCGGGGAACCGGCCCGATTGTCCTAGCGTTAGCAGGATTGTGAACAAGAAATGGCCGCCGGCCCTGTTCGTGGCCATATTGGGCGCGAGCTCCATGCTGGCGGCCTGCGGGGGCACGGGCGGTCAGGCGGCTGACAGCGCGGCCACCACCTCCACCCTGGCCGCCTCCAAGGCCACGACCGGACCGCCGACGACTACCACGGTCCCGGCGACAACTACCGTACCGGCGGGGGGGACCGTGCCGAGCGGTTTCGACCCCGTGTCGTTCAGTGCCGTTTCCCCGAGCGAGTACTGGCTGCTGGGCGACGCCCCCTGCACCAACCCCGTGTGCACCTCGATCGTGCGCACCACCGACGCTGGCGCGCATTTCGTCGGCCTCCCGGCCCCGACCTCCCCGCTGCTCGAAGGACAGGTTTCTTCCACCGGCATAAACACCCTGCGCTTCGCCGACGACCTCGACGGGTACGCCTTCGCCACCGGCCCTGGTGGGGAGTTCTGGGACACCCACGACGGCGGGGGCCAGTGGCAGCAGCCCGGTCCCCTCTCGGGCCGGGAGCTGCTCGGGTTCGGCACCGGCGACGGCTACGCGTTCGCCCTGGTCGGTTCGTGCCAGAACGGAAGTTGCTCGGCTGTCACCCTCGAGCGTTCGCCCGCCTCGTCGGACCAGTGGTCGGCCGTCGCGGTCCCGGTGCCGGCGGACGTCGACCAGGTGGCGTCCATGACCGTGCACGGCAGCGACCTCTGGTTCTCTGTCACCACGTCGGCCAGCCAGGCCAACCAGCTGCTGGTGGCTGGCACCGGGTCCGGGGCGCAGTTCAGCACCTACCAGAGCCCTTGTTTCTCGGGGCTCGGGGGCAGCATAGAGGCGTCGTCAGCCGACGTGCTGTGGGCCATGTGCCCTACGGGGATGATGGCAGAAGCCTTCCGCTCCACCGACGGGGGCTCGCAGTGGAAGGCACTGTCCGCCGGCCAACTGGAGAACTCCGCCCTGTTGGCCCCGGCCAGCGACACCGCGGCCGTCGTCCAGCCGGCCGAGCAAGGCGAGCTCTTGCGCACTGACGACGGCGGCGCCACCTGGCAGACGCTCCCGGCCGCCGGCGCTAGCGGGTCGTGGTGGTCGTGGATCGGTTTCACCGACGCCGCCACCGGGTCCGGGCTGGACCAAAGCGACGCCCCGGCCAACTGGCCCTGGCCCAACGGTCCCTACCCGGAGCAGCTCTGGCGCACCGACGACGGCGGCGCCACCTGGTCCGGCCCGGTGACCATCAGCAGCTGACTATCGGCGGCTGACGGGCCTGGTAAAGTCCTTGCCCAAACATATGTTCGGCTGGTAACCTGGTCTCCCTATGTCGGACAGGCTCATCGTCCGGGGAGCCCGGGAGCACAACCTGCAGGATGTGTCCATCGACCTGCCTCGGGACCGGCTGATCGTCTTCACCGGCCTGTCGGGCTCGGGCAAGAGCAGCCTGGCTTTCGACACCATTTACGCGGAGGGACAGAGGCGGTACGTGGAGTCGCTGTCGGCGTATGCCCGCCAGTTCCTCGGCCAGATGGACAAGCCGGACGTGGACTTCATCGAGGGCCTGTCGCCGGCAATATCGATCGACCAGAAGTCGGCGTCGCGCAACCCCCGCAGCACGGTGGGCACCATCACGGAGATTTACGACTACTTGCGCCTGCTCTATGCCCGGGTCGGCATACCCCATTGTCCCAAGGACGGCAGCCTCGTCTCCCGCCAGACGCCCCAGCAGATAGTCGACCGGGTCCTGACCCTTCCCGAGGGCACCCGTTTCCAAGTCCTGGCGCCCGTCGTGCGGGGGCGAAAGGGCGAGTACGAGAGCCTCGTCCAGGAACTGGCGGGCCAGGGCTTTGCCCGCGCCCGCGTTGACGGCACCGTGTACGAGCTGGCCGAGCTGCCCAAGTTGGCCCGTTACGAGGTCCACACCATCGAGGTCGTGGTGGACCGGCTTGTCCTGCGCCCTGGGATCGAGCGTCGGTTGACCGACTCGTTGGAGACGGCGCTCAAACTGGCCGACGGCGTGGCGGAAGTGCAGATAGTGCCGCGTGAAGGGCCCGGGGGCCGCGACGCGCCCAGAGGGGCGGTGGGCGCCGCCGGCCAGGAGAGCGCTAACGGGCCCGACGATGGCGAGGCAGGCGACGGGCCCGGCGCCGGGCAGGACGAGCCCGGCGCCGGGCTGGGAGGCGGCCTGCCCGAGACCTTGACTTTCTCCCAGCACCTGGCCTGTCCTGTGTGCGGGACGTCGTACGAGGAGCTCGCCCCCCGCAATTTCTCTTTCAACTCGCCCTATGGTGCCTGCGCCCGTTGCGACGGGCTGGGGACTCGTTACGAGGTGGACCCCGAGCTGGTCGTGCCCGACCCCGACCTGTCGATCGACGAGGGGGCGGTGGCACCGTGGGCCGGTGCCCGCAGCGAGTACTTCGGGCGCCTGCTCCAAGGAGTGGCAGAGACCTTTGCCATACCCACCACGCTGGCCTGGAAGAAGCTGAAAAAACAAGACCAGAAGGTCGTACTTTACGGCTCGGGGACCAGCCAGGTGCACCTGCACTATAAGAACCGCTACGGCCGGACGCGCTCTTATTACACCAACTACGAAGGCGTCGTCACCTACCTGCAAAGGCGCCATGCCGAGGCCGAGTCCGACAGCATGCGCGAGCAGATAGAGGGCTACATGCGCCTGGTGCCCTGCAGCGAGTGCGGCGGGGCCCGGCTGAAGCCCGCCAGTCTTGCCGTCACCATCGGCGACCACAACATCTTCCAGGTGTGCGACCTGTCGATCCGGCAGGCCACCACTTTCGTCGAGGACCTGCGGCTCTCCGAGCGCGACCACCTGATCGCCGACCGGGTCCTCCGCGAAGTCCGGGCCCGGTTGCAGTTCCTGGTCGACGTCGGCCTCGACTACTTGTCGCTCAACCGCAACGCCGGCACCCTGGCCGGAGGCGAGGCGCAGCGCATCAGGCTGGCCTCTCAGATCGGCAGTGGCCTGGTCGGAGTGCTCTATGTCCTGGACGAGCCGTCGATCGGCCTGCACCAGCGGGACAACCGCAGGCTGATAGACACCTTGGTGCGCCTGCGCGACCTGGGCAACACCGTCATAGTCGTAGAGCACGACGAGGAGACCATCCGCACCGCCGACCATGTGGTCGACATCGGCCCCGGGGCGGGCGAGCACGGCGGCCGGATAGTGGTCTCGGGGACGGTCAAGGACCTCTTGCGCAGCAAAGTTTCTCTGACCGGCCAGTACCTTTCCGGCAAGCGCTTCGTACCCGTGCCGACGCGGCGACGCGAGGCCCGCGGCCGGCTCGTCGTGCGCGGCGCCAAAGAGCACAACCTCCGTGACATCGACGCCGAGTTCCCCCTGGGGTGCCTGGTGGTCGTGACCGGCGTGTCCGGTTCGGGCAAGTCCACGTTGGTCAACGACATTTTGTTACGGGCTTTGATGCAGCGGATCTACAAGTCGAAGGAGGTGCCCGGCCGCCACCGCCGGGTGGAGGGGATGGAGGCCTTCGACAAAGTGGTGGACGTCGACCAGTCGCCCATCGGCCGCACGCCACGGAGCAACCCCGCCACCTACACCGGCGTTTTCGACCATATCCGGCGGCTTTTCGCCAGTACCACCGAAGCCAAGGTGCGCGGTTACCAGCCCGGTCGCTTCTCGTTCAATGTGAACGGGGGCCGCTGCGATGCGTGCTCGGGCGACGGCACCATAAAGATCGAGATGCACTTCCTGCCCGACGTGTACGTGCCGTGCGAGGTGTGCAAGGGCGCCCGCTACAACCGCGACACCCTCGACATTACCTTCAAGGGCAAAAACATCGCCGACGTCCTGGACCTGTCGTGCGAGGAGGCGGCCGACTACTTCGTCAACCAACCGGTCATCGCCCGCCATATGCGGACACTGGTCGACGTGGGGCTCGGCTACGTCAAGCTGGGACAGCCGGCCCCCACCCTTTCCGGTGGGGAGGCACAGCGGATAAAACTGGCTTCGGAGCTATCGAAGCGGTCGACGGGCCGGACCCTGTACGTGCTCGACGAGCCTACGACGGGCCTGCATTTCGAAGACGTGCGCAAGTTGCTCGGTGTGCTCGACCGCCTCGTCGAGCAGGGCAACACGGTGATAGTCATCGAGCACAACCTGGACGTCATAAAGACGGCCGACTGGTTGATAGACCTGGGCCCCGAGGGCGGTTCGGGGGGCGGCATGGTGGTGGCGGCGGGCACGCCCGAGGAAGTGGCCAAATGCCCCGAGAGCCA
>CAYZVQ010000233.1:0-7982 GCA_964481925.1 uncultured Acidimicrobiaceae bacterium | reverse complement strand
TGGTGGCCGGGGCCGACCGGGACAAAGTCCGCTTCGACCAGTACGGCCTAGACGTCTAGGCCACGGCCGGCCGCGGCCCCTGACCGACAAGCGTCGACCCTCAACGGGCACGGGTCTCGCGAGTGCGGCTTTAGTGCCTTTCGCCTCTAGTCGGGAAGCCGCCTGGTACCGATTTTCCCACAATGCACGTTCCGTCCGGGCAGGGCACGCGCGACGATAAGCGCCTAGCGGTCCAAAGCAAGCGGCGCCGCGTCCGAGCGGCCGTTGTCGTCCTGGTCACCATCGCCATATTTGCCGCCTGGGTCGAGTTGCGCCTCGGGGGCTCGACATCGGTGACGGATTTCGACGACGTGGTCACGCTCCTGGCCGCCCTCGCCGCCGCCTGCCTCTGCCTGCGGGCCGGCCTGGACCGGGGAGCGACCGCCCGTCGTTTCTGGCTGCTGCTGGCGGCGGCGTGCGGGGCGTGGACGCTGGCCGAGGCGATCTGGGCCGTCTACGACATCGTCCTGCGAGTGGCCGTCCCCATCCCGTCGTGGGCCGACGTCGGTTACCTCTCTGCCATCCCGCTGGTCGTCGCCGCCCTCCTTTCCCACCCGGCCATGAGCGGGGGGCGAAAGTGGAGGGGCAGAAGTGCGTTCGACGGGATCCTGGTCGCCACGGCGCTGTTTTTCCTGAGCTGGACCTTAGTGCTCGGGCCATTGTGGCGTCACACCGACCTCACCAGCCTCGGCGGCCTCGTAGCGGTGGCCTACCCGTTCGGCGACGTCATCATGGTCTTCCTCGTCATCGGGGTCATCCGCGACATGGCGAGCGGTGACCGTTTCGCCATGGGCTGCGTGCTTGGCGGGCTTGTCGCCATGGCCGGGGCGGACAGCACCTACACCTACCTGACCGAGGTGGGGCGCTACGCCACCGGGAACATCATCGACACCGGCTGGGTCGTCGGCTACCTGGGCCTGGCCTTGGGCGCCTTCTGCTCCAGCGGGGCGGAGCGGACCGAACCCGCCCGGGTGGCGGCCCCGGCCGGCCTGCGGTCGCTGGTCGTCAACTTCCTGCCCACGCTGCTGGCGCTCAGCGTGCTCACCATCGAGGTGGCGGTGGGGCGCAAGCTGTACCGCAGTGATTGGTACATCGCCATGGCGTTGGTGGTGTTGTCCCTGGCCCGACAGTTCTTGATGCTGCTGGAGCAGATGGGGCCGCTCCGCCCCACCAAGCCGGGTGCAGCCGAAGAGGTGCCGGGATGATGAGCACCGGTTCGGGCGTCTCGGTCGCGAAGCTGTTCGGCCGTTCTGCGATGGGCCGGAGCATGGCAAAGCAACCCGCCGCCTGGATGGGGCTGGTGTTGATGGTGGCGAACACTGTCGTAGCCCTGGTCGACCTGTCCCTGCTGGCGGGGAACATACCCCACTAGCGCAGCCGGGCCAGCGGCGTCGCGCCCTCCCAACAAGGAGCCTGCCGTGACCGAGCTTGGACGTCCTACGTTGAACGCGTGGACGCTCCTGGCGCTCGTACCGTGAACGATGTAGGCGTGACCGACGTAGGCGTGACCGACGTCGCCGTCTCCGAGCACCCCGGCTTGCTCGAGCCCGGTCCCGAGGCGGCGTGCACGGAGGAGCTGTGCGTCACCTGCTCGGACGAAGGCCGAGTAGCCGAGGTAATGGCCGTCTACGAGGACGGGCGGGCTGAAGTCCTGGCCAGGGGGCGGCGGGAGACCGTCGATGCCAGCCTGGTAGACGCCGGGCCAGGCGACCTCGTGCTGGTCCATGCCGGCGTGGCCCTTACCCTGGTGGCCGGCAAGGAGGCGTCGTGACTGACAAGCAGGCTGGTGAGGGTGCGGGGACCGAGACGAGCGCCGGGGAGAGGCGGCCCCGCCTCGGCTTTGTGGGCCTGGGGACGATGGGGGCGGCCATGGCCTCCAACCTGGCCCGGGCCGGTTTCCCCCTGACCGTGTTCAACCGGACGCCGGGGCGGGCCGGGCCGCTGGTGGAGCTGGGGGCGGTGGAGGCCCGCAGCCCGCGGCAGGTGGGGGAGGCGAGCGACGTGGTCGTGACCTGCGTGACCGACTCGCCCCAGGTGGACGACGTCCTGTTCGGGGCGCAAGGCCTGGCCCCTGGCCTGGCGGGGGGTTCGTTGTTTATCGACTGCTCGACGATAAGCCCCGCCCGTGCCCGCGAGTTCGGGGCCCGCCTCGCCTCCCAGGGCGTCGCCATGGTCGACGCTCCCGTCTCCGGCGGTTCAGAAGGCGCCAAGACGGGCACCTTGACGATCATGGTGGGCGGGGAGACCGGCGATGTCGAGCGGGCCCGCCCCGTGCTGGGCGCCATGGGCCGTACCGTTACGCACATCGGTCCACTGGGGTCGGGCCAGGTGGCCAAGGCGGTCAACCAGGTGGTCCTGTGCGGCACCTACCTGGGTGTCGCCGAGGGCGTAGTGCTCGCCATGAAGGCCGGCCTTGACCCCGAGGTCGTGGTCGGAGCACTGTCCGGTGGGGCGGCCGGCTCCTGGGTCATGCAAAACCGGAGCAAGAACATGATCGAGGACCGGTACCCATTGGGCTTCAAGCTGGCCCTGCACCGCAAGGACCTGGCTATCGCTCTCGAGCTGTCGCGCCAGGCCGGCGCCGCCCTCCCCGTGGCCGCCTTGGCCGCCACCCTCGAGGACGGGCTCATCGCCGCCGGCTTCGGCGACGACGACAATTCGGCGTTGGCCCGGGCCGTGCGGAGGTTGTCGGGCATTTGAGCGGGCCACCCACCGCTCCTTGAGGACTGGTGGCACCGTTGGACGTTTTCGACTACGACCTCGGCGAGCCCGAGTGACCCAAAGAGGTCGTTCCTCCGGCCGGGCGCCGGACCACCTCACATTGTCGCCGTGGGTTGTCGATAACTCGAGGCAACAAGCTGGAGGGCCCCATCTGGGCTCACCGATCGATTGAGGTGCCATGCGAAGCCTTTCCCAGCGTGCGACGGTGGCGCTGGTCTGTTTGTGCGTGTTCTTCGCGCTGGCGGTTGCCGGGGTCGGTGTGGTCGGTATCGTGGGGGTGCGATCGGCCACCGACACGGGCAAATCGATTGCGGGCGATGAAGTTGTGACCTTTGCCGCCACGGCGCAGATCGCTCGGAGCATGGATGCCGCTTACGCCGTCGGCGAGGAGGCGCTGCTCACCGGCAACCCGGCACGGCGGTCCCAGCTGGCCAGGCAGTTGAACACCCAGCTGGTCCCCGTGGTTGACGGCGAACTGAGCATTTTGCAACAACTCCATGCCCACGACCCTGCCGCAGAGTTGAGAAATCTGGCTCTCTTTGCCAGGCGTTGGGCCGCAGTGCGAGGCCTCATGGTGTCGATCTTGGTGGTGTCGGGCCCGCAACCTGGCCTGGCCACCAGCTTGCAGACCGCGTACCAGCCCGTAAGCGACCAGCTCGCTGGCTTGCTGACGAAGGAAGAGGGCGGGGCCCAGGATGGCGCGTCCCAAGCGGACTCGAAAGGGGCAGTGACGGTCTGGCTCATTGTTGCCACCATCGTGGTCGGACAGGTCGCCGCCGCGGGCCTGGCGTTGGTGGGTTCCCGCCGCATGCGTCGAGCGGTCGAGCCACAGCAGGACCGGATCGAGTTCACTGAGGCTTTGCAGATCGCGAACGACGAGGAAGAAGCACACCAGTTGCTCCGGCGACATCTGGAGCGCAGCTTTCCCGGCACCGCAGCGGCGGTGCTCAGCCGCAACAACAGCGCCGACCGCCTCGAGGCTGTGACGCCTCTGCCCGAGGGCTCTCCGCTGTTGTCCAGCCTTAGCAACGCTGAACCCCGCTCCTGTTTGGCGGTTCGCTCCGGTCGGACGCATCACCAGAGCGAGCGCGACCCCGGCCTGATCGCCTGCCCGGTATGTGCGGGGTGCTCGGGTCACTCTACCTGCACGGCGTTGACCGTGGGCGGGGAAGTCATCGGCTCAGTCCTGCTCAACCGACCGGCACCGTACAACCGGGTCGAGGACCAGCGCATCCAGGAGTCCGTGGACCAGGCCGCCCCGGTGCTGGCCAACCTGCGTAACCTGGCCATCGCAGAGATCCGCGCCGCCACCGACAGCCTCACCGGTCTGCCGAACCAGCGGGCCGTGACCGACACCCTGAAGCGGATGTTCGCCCAAGCGACGCGGACTGGCGGCCCGCTATCGCTCGTCGTCCTCGACCTCGACCACTTCAAAGCCATCAACGACCGTCTCGGGCACCCCGTCGGTGACCAGGCGCTCGCCAATGTCGGAGCAGTCTTGCGAAGCGTGCTCCGCGTCGGCGACTTTGCCGGGCGCAATGGCGGCGAGGAATTCGCACTACTTTTTCCGGCGACCGAGGTGGCCGCCGCCCAGGCGATCGCGGAACGAGTCCGCGCCGGCGTCGCGGACATCACCATCCCCGGTGTCGACCTCTCCCTGACCGCTAGCCTGGGCATCGCCGGGTACCCCGACCACGCCGGCGACGTTGACAAACTCGAACGACTGGCGGACGCCGCGCTCTACTTAGCCAAGAGATCCGGGCGGGACCGTACCGAAATTGCGACCTCGATAATCGAGCCCGTCACTGCCTCGGAGTTGGTTTCTAGCAACGGGCGGCGGCCCGTCGAGGTCCAGCCCGGGGGCTGAGGCACCAGGCCACCCCACGGAAATGGGCAGCAGACCAGTTCGGCCTCCAGGCGCTCGCTATCGGCGGCCGCCGGCCCGGTGGCGCGCAGGCTGAGGACGGGCACGAGGGTGTCGATGGCGGCGACCGGGCCGTGGCGGAGGTCGGCGGCCGATCACGGGGACGCCTCCTCCTGGGCGCCAGTCTCCTGGCGGCCGGTCTATTGGGTGCCGGTCTGTTGGGTGCCGGTCTGTTGGGTGCCGGTCTGTTGGGTGCCGGTCTCGCGGGCTGCGATATGGCAGGCCGCCTCGTGGCCCGGGCGCAATTCGACCAGTTCCGGCACCTGGGCCCGACAGATCTCCTCGGCCAGAGGGCAGCGGGGATGGTAGGGGCAGCCGCCCGGGGGCTCGGCCCCGAGGGCGCCGGCCTCGCCCGTGGACGCCTTTCGCCGTCCGGCCTCCACTTCGGGGTCGGGCAGGGGCACGGCCTCGGCCAGCGCCCGGGTGTAGGGGTGCAGCGGGGCGCCCAGGACGGCTTCGTAGGGGCCGGCCTCGACGATTTTGCCCAGGTACATCACCGAGATGGTGTCGCTGATGTGGCGGACCATGGCGAGGTCGTGGCTGATGAAGACGTAGGACAGTGCCAGTTGGTCCTGGAGCCGGGCCAACAGGTTCATCACCTCGGCCCGCACCGACACGTCGAGCGCCGAGGTCGGCTCGTCGAGCACGAGCAGGCGCGGCTCGACGGCCAGTGCCCGGGCGATGGCCACACGTTGGGCCTGGCCCCCGGACAGCTCGTGGGGGTAGCGGTCCAAGAAGCGGGGGCCGAGGGCGACCATGGCCAGCAGCTCGTCGACGCGCTGGCGGCGCTGGGCGCGGCCGGTCACGAGGTTGTGGACGGCGAGTACCTCCGTCAGGGTGCTCGAGACGGTGAGGCGAGGGTTGAGAGAGGAGAAGGGGTCCTGGAAGACGAGCTGGATACGCCGGGCCAGAGCCGGGCCGGCGTGGCCGCCAGCGGCGTGGCCCATCAGTTCGATGCGGCCCGAGGTCGGTTGCTCGAGGCCCACGAGCACGCGGGCCAGGGTCGATTTGCCACACCCGCTCTCGCCCACGACGCCGAGGGTGCGGGCCTCGGGGAGGCAGACCGAGACGCCCCGCAGGGCCCGGACCGGGGGACCGCGGCGCGACGGGTACTCCTTCACCACTCCCGTCGCCCGCAGGGCTACTTCGGCCATTCGGCTATTTCCCCCATTCGCTGGGGGCCTTCCAGCAGGCGGCGGCGCCGGCGCCACGGTCGATGAGGGGCGGTTCTTCCTCCGCGCAACGGTCGAACGCGTACGCGCAGCGCGACCGGAACGGGCAGCCGCGTCCCAGGTGAGCCGGGTCGGGCGGGGAGCCCCCGATCTGGGTCAGAGGCTGGCGGTGCCGCGTGCCCCGGTGCGGCAGAGAACCGAGCAGGGCCTGGGTATAAGGGTGATTTGGGCGGGCGAACAGCGGGCGGGTCGGCCCTTTTTCGACCACCCGCCCGGCGTACATCACCACGACCTGGTCGACGATGCGGGCCACCACGCCGAGGTCGTGGGTGACCCAGACCACGGCCATGCCTGTGCGCGACTGGATGTCCTCGACCAGCTCGAGGATCTGCTGCTGGATGGTGACGTCGAGGGCGGTCGTCGGCTCGTCGGCGATGAGCAAGCGGGGAGAAACGGCCAGAGCCATGGCGATCATCACGCGCTGGAGCATCCCGCCCGAGAGCTCGTGGGGAAAGGCCCGCTCCACCCTCTCGGGGCCCTGCAGCCCGACCTGGGCCAGCACCTCCCGGCAGCGGGCACGGGCCGCCTCCCGGGGCACACCGTGGGCGCGGAGCGTCTCCGCGATCTGCGTGCGGACGCGGAGCAACGGGTTGAGCGAGGTCATCGGGTCCTGGTAGACCATGGCGATCTCGGCCCCCCGCACCCGGGCCAGGGCTTTGTCGTCCAGCGCGCCGAGGTCCCGGCCGGCGAAGGTGATCTGGCCCCGGAGAAGCCGCACCGGAGGGTCGGGCAGGAGGCGCAGCACGGAGAGCACCGTGAGGGTCTTGCCCGACCCGCTCTCGCCGACGATGCCGAGCTTCTCGCCCGGGAACACCTCGAGGTCGACACCGCGGACGATCTCGGAGGACCGCCGGCGCCGCTTCAGCCCGATGCCCACGCCGCGCAGCGCCAGCAGCGGTTCGCCCACCGCCTCCGGCGGGCTCGTGCCCAGGGCCGCTTGGCTCATGCGGAGCGCAGGGGCGAGCGCACGACCAGCCGTGTGGGTGCTTGGGGGGCCGGCGCCAGTAGGGCGGCCAAAGGGGCCCGGCCGGGGGTCACCGAGCCGAGGACGGAGGACCGGGCCGCGCCGGTGCACGAAGGGACGGTGGCCGGCAGGCCGTGAAGGGTGAGGAAACCGATGATGGCGAAGATGAGAGCCTCTTTGGCCGCCTCGGGGACCCCGAGCTCGTCGGTGCGCCTCATCTTCACGCCCGGGAGCCGGGCCTGGAGCCCGGCCATCAAGGTGAGGTTGCGGGTGCCGCCGCCGGCCACGATGAGCTCGGTGACATGGAACGGCCGGATGGCGGCCGCCACGGACTCAGCCGTGGTCACCGTCAGCGATGCCAGCAGGTCCTCGGCCGAAATTTCCCTGCCGTCGAGGCGCTCGGTCACATAACCGAGGTTGAAGTACTCCTTGCCCGTCGACTTGGGCGCCGGTAGGGCGAAGTAGGGGTCGTCCAACAGCCTGTCGACCAGCGCCGCGTCCGCTCGGCCCCGGGCCGCCCAGGCCCCGTCGCGGTCCAAGCCCTGGGCTCCGTCGGTAAGCATCTCGACGGCGGCGTCGATCAGGGCATTGGACGGGCCGATGTCGAAGGCGAGCGGCTCCCGGCCAGGCCCGAGCACGGTGACGTTGGCGATGCCACCGAGGTTGAGCGAGCCGCATGCCGCGACGGGGGAGGCACCCAGAAGTAGGACATCGAGCAGGCTGGCCAGCGGCGCCCCGTGGCCTCCGGCGGCGATGTCCCGGTTGCGGACATCGCTTATTACGGCGGCGCCCGTGCGTTCGGCGATCCAGGCCGGCTCGCCCAGCTGCAGCGTGCCCCGGGCGGCGGCGCCGTCGACCCAGTGGTAGACGGTTTGGCCGTGCGAGCAGATGGCGTCCACGCCCCCATGCTCGTCCGCCAGTTCCTTGGCCACCTCGCCGAAGAACTGGCCGATGGCCACGTCGAGGCGGCAGACCTGTTCGATCGTGGTCGGGGACGGGGGCAATATGGCCGAGATGTCATGGCGGACCGAGGCCGGGTAGGGGACGGAGCGGTGCTCGACGAGGTCGCACACGAGGCGGTCCCCGTCGAGCTCGAGGTCGG
>CAYZVQ010000232.1:0-8063 GCA_964481925.1 uncultured Acidimicrobiaceae bacterium | reverse complement strand
CTGCCTCATTTGCGCGCATTGCGCCACTCTTAGTCCCAATGGGGCGCGGCGGCCGACGGCTCCACGCTCGGCGAGCTACAGAAAGGGCTGGAAGGGCCGATATTTCGAGGAGCAAATGCATCACTCCGAAAGGCCTCGATTGAGCAAGGACGCGAGCGAGAGACCCTGGCCCACAGGCCGAAATGGGACCTCTCGCGCTCGGGCTTTCGGAGCGGTCGCGGTTTCGCTCGGCCTGGTCGCGCTCCTCTACTTCGAGGAGTTGGCCAAACTCAAGCCGGCGGGCGGCAATCGCTGGCCGCTCTTACCACTCATAGCGTTAGGACTTTGGGCGGCCGATAAGTATTCGATAAAGGTCCGAAACCGCAAACTAAGCATGTCCATCGGGCTCTCGGAGATACCGACCCTTGTCGGGATCGTTTTCCTCCAGCCGGGCCTCGTCCTCTTAGGGGTTTCGTGCGGGCACCTGGCCGGCAGCTTCACGCGCCGACGACCGCCGCTCAAAGCGCTAACGGGATGGACCGTGTACCTGTGCTCCGTGGGCTTAGGCACTCTCGTATACGACCGACTGCTGGGCAGCGCGGCCCATCTACGGCTGGCGAGCCCCGTGGAGCTACGCGGTTGGCTCATCGGTGCGGCGACGGTGGCCGTCATCGCGGTCATCAACCTTCTGCTGCTGCTGATTATCATCTCCGGTTTCGTAGACAAGCGGTGGCGGCGGCCGCCGTTGGTGCCGATGCTCGCCCAGCTGGGGATCTATATAGGTCTCTGCACCGCCGGCGGTCTCGTCGCGGTGTCCCTGGTGTGGGTGAACATCTGGGGCGCCGGCCTGTGCATTGCCATCGCCATTGCCGCCAACCTCGCCTACCGGGCCACAGTGGTGTCAGGCCAGCGCTACGCCAACCTGGAGAAGCTGTACGACTTCACCAGGCACCTGAGCGCGCTGTCCGACGGCCGCGGGGTCATGTCCACTGTGCTAGAAGAGGCCCGGTCACTTCTCTTGGCCAGTCGGGGCGAACTGGTAATACCTCTGGAGGCGCCTCTGGACGGCCTCGTCCTGCGGTGCTCACTGGATGGGGACGCGGGGCCCGTGTTCGAGACCGGGATGCCCCTTTCCAGCTTCGACACCTTGGTCGGGATGAGAGGGGCCCAGCTTCTCGACGCCCGCTCCGAGGACCTGGTGCTGACTACCTCCATGAAGAAGAGGGACCTGCGGGAGGCACTCGTGGCCCCGTTGGCGCGCGAGGACCCCAAGGCCGGTTACCTACTTGTGGCCAACAGGGCTTTTCGGCACGAGGGGTTCTCCCAGGCCGACCTGCGCTTCTTCGAGACCCTGGCCGCCAACGCAGGCGTCGCTCTGCGCTCCAGCCAGCTGTTGGAGCAGCTACGGGACGAGGCGGCAGCACGGGAGCACCAGGCTCATCACGACACGCTGACGGGCCTGCCCAACTGGCTTTACTTCACCGAACGCCTGGACGCAGCGCTAAAGGGCGGCCCGGAGAACGACGTGGCCGTCATGTTCATCGACCTGGACCGGTTCAGGGAGGTCAACGACACTCTCGGTCACGCCATCGGGGATGCCATCCTGCTCGAGCTGGCCAGCCGGCTGAGGCCGTTCGCCGGTGACCAGAGCGTGGTGGCCCGCCTCGGGGGCGACGAGTTCTCCGTGCTCCTTAGGGCGACCGACGGGGTCTCGATCGAGGCGGCCAGCGAGCGGCTGATGGGCATCATCAAACAGCCCTTCGCCGTGAGGGGCCTCTTGCTCGACATCGGCGCCAGCATGGGCGTGGCAGTGGCCACCGCCCACGACGGGTCGGGCGACGGGGCCAGCCTGATGCGGCACGCTGACATCGCGATGTACGTGGCCAAGGAAGCGGGCGGTGGAGTGCGCTTCTACAATCCCGCCGAGGACCGCTCCGACGTGCGCAGCCTGACCCTGGCCACCGACCTGCGGCGCGCCATAGAGCAAGAGACCCTGGAAGTCTGGTACCAGCCCGTCGTGAAGCTCCTGACAGGCGAGGTGATCGGCTGCGAGGCCCTGCTGCGCTGGACCCACGACGAGCACGGGCCTATCTCACCGGTGGAGTTCATCCCCGTGGCCGAGAGCGCCGGCCTCATCGACCCGCTCACGTGGTGGGTGCTGGACAGGGCCTTGGCGCAGCTCAGGGCGTGGCGGGAGCTCATCCCGGGCCTTACCGTCGCCGTCAACCTTTCGGCCCGCAGCCTTACCAACGGCCGCGTGCCCGACAGGGTCGACGCCGCCCTGCGCCGGGCCAACATGCAGCCCTCGGCCCTCACCTTGGAGCTGACGGAGTCCGCCGGCTGGACCGACCTGGCGGCGTCGCAACGCACCATGTTCAGCCTGCAAGAGCTGGGCGTGAGCCTCTCCATCGACGACTACGGGACCGGCTACTCGTCGCTAACTCGGCTGAAGGACCTCCCGTTCAAGGAACTGAAGATCGACCGGTCGTTCGTCACCGGGATGCTCCACGACAAGGGCGACGAGGCCATTGTGCGCTCGACCATCGAGCTGGGCCGCCGCTTGGAGCGTAAAGTCACCGCCGAGGGCGTCGAGGACCAGGCCACCCTGCGCCACCTGGCGGACCTCGAGTGCCACGCCGCCCAGGGCTACTTCCTGGCCCGCCCCCTGCGGGCGGGCGATTGCGAGGCGTGGCTTTCGGCGTCCGCCCGGCCCATCAGCCTGGCCCCCGCCAACGGGTGGCGCGGGCTATCAGCGCTCACCACCGGGGTTAATCGCGAGGCTGGATAACTTCGCCCCACCCGGTAGCGGTAGGGGGCCCTCCTCGGCGTGCTTGCCCTGCCCGACAGAGGCCGCCTGGTCTCCCTTACGCTTCAGGGAACGACTTCCCCAGCACGAGGAGCGAGTGGGTGGCACGGACAGACCAGACAGGGACCACCGAGGGGCTGAGCCATAACGTGCGCGCCGACCTGCAACAGCTGAGCTCCCGGTTCTTCGCCGACGCCCCGGCCGTCGATACCGCCGAAAGCGTCCCCGACGACCACCTGAGGTCGTTGGCCGATGCCCGGTTGTACGGGCTGTTCGCGCCCGAAGCCGAGGGGGGCCTCGGGCTCGAGTACCCGGGGATGTGCTCCGCCGTCGAAGAGCTGGCCTCCGGGTGCCTGGCGTCCACATTTGTGTGGGCACAGCATTTTCGCTTCCTGGGGGCCATGTTGGACCCGGCATCGCCGGCGGCGCTGCGCCGGAAGTACCTTCAAGGAGCCATAACGGGCCAGGTCAAGGGGGGAGTGGCCCTTACCGGGCTGCTGAGCGGGCCGGCCCGGCTCACGGCTCGGCCGGTGCCGGAGGGCTGGCGCCTGGAGGGCGAGGCCCCCTGGGTCAGCGGTTGGGGGGTAGTCGACGTCGTCGTCGTCCTCGCCCGTGGCCCTAACGGCAGGGTGGTCACCCTGTTGCTCGAGGCCAAGCCTCAGCCGGGACTGTCTATCACCCCGTTGCGGCTGGTGGCGCTCAACGCCAGTCGTACCGTACGGGCCCGCTTCGGCGGCGTGGTGGTGCGACCCGACATGGTGATAGCCGAGCAGGACTACGAGACGGCCCGGGCGCAGTCCGAGCGGCTCCGCCTAAACGGTTCGTTCGCCCTTGGCCTGGTCCGTAGGTGCTGCTCGTTGATGGGCCGCTCGCCCTTCGACCAGGAGCTGGCCGACTGCCGTGCGGGCCTGGACGGCGCCGACGAGACCGGCCTGCCCGCCGCCCGGGCGTGGGCCTGCGAGCTCGCGGCGCGGGCGTCCGCCAGCCTGGCCGTCAGCCGGGGCAGCCGGTCGGCGCTGGTGGGCGACGTCGCCGAGCGCCTCAGCCGGGAGGCCGCCTTCCTCCTGGTCTTTGGCAGCCGCCCGGCCATCAAGGAGTCCCTCCTGGCCCGCCTCAGCGCCGGGCCAAGGCCGGCGGCCCACCACCGCTAGCGGGAACCGTCAGTGGGCGGGCAGCCGGTAGCCTTTGCAGCGCTTGCACCACCACCGATAGTTGAGCCGGCCCTTGCAGCGCGGGCAGCGGTAGACACCGACGCCGGCCAGTACGAAGTGGGCTGCCCACACAGCCAGGCCCGTCCACTTGTACCAACGACTTGCTCGCATGCGTTCTCCGTTCACGGCGGGGCCGCTCTCACGCTAAGGGGCGGGCGCCTTCTACCGGGAAGGACGGCCAGTGGTCGGTGCCGTCACGAGCCGCCGCCGCCGGGCACGCCATGCCTGTCCCGGCCGGCCCTCCCGCCTTACTTTACATAACGACCATTATCGGCGTTGCTACCAAAAGCAGGCCAGCCAACTGTCGGGTGCCGAGGCGGGATATCCCGGACGGCGGCTCCCACATCCCGGACCGCGGCCCCTCTCCCCAGAGCTCCTCTCAGGGCCGGCCCATGAGACAACGCGCGCCACAGAAGCTCTGGGGCCGGGCTCGGACCTCAGCGAGGAACGGCGCCCCAGGACCTGGCCCCGGACCTCGGACCTCAAGCGAGGACGGCGCCCACAGAACTGGGAACGCCTCGCTGGGTCTCTATGGGCAACATTTCGTCACAGTGACGTAATAGGTCGACAGTCGAGCAACGTCGGGGGCCACTTGTCAGGAGGCATTTCGTCACGTGACGTAAAAGGGAACTGCGCCGCGTTTGCTGGGCGCAAGCGGTCCGGCTAACAGAGCGGTCCGGTTAGGAGATGTGTATTTTGAGCGTCTTGACCTGGGTCACGAAGCCGGGGCCGGTCAACGTGGCCGTAGCGTCGATGGTGAGGGGCTTTCCTGCCGCCGGGGCCGGGACACCCTGGAGCTGAAGAGCAGCCACGCTATTGACCACGGATGCTGATGCCAGCTGCTTGGTGACCTCCACGGGCGGGGCGTACGAGGCCACCTTCTCTTGCCACGAACCGACCAGTTTGACCGTCACGTTGGGGTCGGTGAACGCGGTGCCGCTGGTGCTGCGGACGATGGCCAAGAGCTTGCCCGTGGGCGCCAGCGTGATGCTGGGGGGAAGGTAAAGCTGGGCGTCGGCGTTGAGAGTGACCTCGCTCACCATCGTCCCGTATGTCGAGTAGTTGCAAACGGTCCCCTGGCACGCCGGGTCGTAGGCAAAGCTGACCAGGGAGCTGGTCGATGTGGCCAGCACCACCAGGTGGGTGAGCTTCCACTGGATGTCGCTGAGGCTGGTACCGGCCGCACTGTACACCGGCACCGCCACCAGCTTGTTGTCCCATAAGACATTGAAGCTCTTGCCCAGCGGTTCCCCGTTGTAGCCGGCCCCGAACCACGACAGCTCGTAACTCAGTCCCGGGATGGTGGTGACGGCCTGGCTGATGCTGCCGGGCCCGTAGTAATCCAACATCACCTCCTGGTTGGCGCCGGTGGGCGACAGGACATAGCCCCGGCTATAGACCTCGACGCCACCCTCGTAATCGGGGGGGCCGGCGCTGTTTTTCAGGTCGGGGTCGGTGACCGCGCCCACCGTCCAACCGGGGATGGAGTAAATCTTTTCCTTGTTGACTGTGTAATAGCCAGGAGGCCGGAACCCATATGCGTTGAAACTGAACGGAAGCGCGAAGTTGCCATTGTTGAGCAGGTTTTTGACCGTCGGCGCCGCCGCGCCCGACGGGGTCGTCGTCGTGGTCGTGGCCGCGCTGACCGGCGCGTTGAGGCCGCCGACCAGGCTGGCCGCGGCCAGCCCGGACACGCCTACCCTGGCGCCCCACAGGCTCAGCTTTAGCATCGTGTAGCTCCTGACAATTCGTAGTAGGGCGGCACTCTGGCCGAGGACAATAAGACTACATGTGCTGCCCTTCTCCTCACGGCTTTCGGTGCTCCCCCACGGCGCTCAGCCACGTGGGGACGTCTCCTGGGCATTCCCGGTGAGGTACGGGTCATGGTGGAACATGGGCCAGGCCCCGGCTTCGGCGACGTTGGCCCCGCGGAAGCCCACTAGTTGGTAGTGCTGCACCACTCCCCCGTCGGTGGGACCATAACCGGCCAGGGTGACCCCGATCGAGCCGTTGGGGTCATCGGTCACCAGAGCGCAGTTCTGCAAGCCGACGCCCCTTTCCAAGATGGCCAGCACCGCTCCCGTCTTCCCGTCGAGGACCTCTGCGCCTCCGGTGGAGGCAACGATAACGTCCTGGTAACCCGAGCCCAGGTCCGCCGTGACCACCCCGCCGATGACTTCGCCCAGGGCGCTTTGTCTCCACATGACGGCGCCGGTCGCCCCGTTTAGGGCGTAAACCGAGCCGCCTCCATGCTGGTTATTTGTCCCTTCGACGACCGCGAGAGCACCGGCGCCGGAGAGGTCGGCCAGAGCCGGGCTGTCCGTGGTGAGCCCGTCCAGGCGCCGGGCCCAGACCAACCGGCAGCGGGACGTGAAGGCGAGGACCATGTCGGCCTGCGAGGCTCCCGGCCAATAATTGCCCGTCCCTACGGCGATCCCCTCCTTGGCGCGCGCCAGGAAAGGCCCGACCGCGGGCGAGGACTCCACCGATTCGTCCGGTTTGTACTCACATATCAGGCCTCCGTTGGGCTGGCTGTAACCCTCGTTGCCCGTCCGGGACAGGACCCGGACGTGACCGCCCTGGGTGTAGAGGGTGTTGTAGGCCAGTCCGGCCGTCTGCCCACCACCGTTGACGATCTCGAGCTTGCCCGTCCCGTACAGGTCGGCCAGCGCGGGCGTGGCGTAGTCCCCGTCGCCCTGGAACCAGGGGAAACCGGGGAGCACGGTGCCCGTAATGGCGTTGATGGCATCCTGGCGCTGTCCCACCGACGGCCCCACGACGTCCAGACCTCCCTGGAGGTCCCCGACGGCGAGCGAGGCCACCACCCCAGAAACGTAGGTGGCGCCCGGGTTATGGACGCTGACCGACCATTTCAAGGTCCCATCGGGACCGAACGCCTCATATCCGCCTTCATGGGGCTTGGCCGCGGTACCGGCGCCGACAAAGATGGTGTCGTCCGGGGACCCCGGGGTAAGGGCGGCGACCGATGGCGTCGACTCGACGGGCACCCCTCCGGTGGTGGCCGGCCAACCGGGGACGAGGGCCCCGGTTGCCAGTGAAAAAGCGTAGATATGGCCACCCTGGTCCCCCACCACCACCGCCGGGGCACCGGCCAGCGTGGCCACATCGGGCGAAGAGAGCGCCACCGGGGTACCGTCGCCCAGGTCCTGGGACCAGACGCTGGTGAAGCTCAGGCTTTGGGCCGCCGCCCCGAGCTCGCCCCCGGGCGGGGCGATCATGGCCGCGGCGCCGGCCAAGACCGCCACCAGAGCCTTGGGGTACCACCGCTGTGCCATGTTGGGTCTCCTGCGCTCAGGAACTAACTGGCGATAAAACCAACAGACAGCATCGCCCACGCGCCGCTGGGCGTCAACCCGATGGCGGTCGGCAGGCATCACCAGGTCGTCGTGCCCACCGGCTCATGTTCCTCTTCGTGGTTAAATGATCTCTTTGCGTGGTATAAGGCGCCGGCTCAGCGTTATAATAGCGATGGGCTACCCGGACCCTGTGGCTCGATTCGGTCGTCGGACAGAGGAGCGCCGTGGCCAGCGAGAGCCAACTTTCGGAAGTGCTGAGCGAGTTCGCTCGCACCATGGTCACCGATTTCCCGATCCAGGCCATTCTGGACCATCTTGTCGAGCGCATTGTCGAGATCATGCCGGTCACCGCGGCAGGGGTGACGTTGATCTCGCCCGGCGTCGAGCCCCGCTATATAGCGGCGTCGAACGGGGACGCACTGCGGTTCGAGAAGCTACAAACCGAGCTCGAGGACGGGCCCTGCCTGGAGGCGTACCGTACCGGCGGAGCCATCGTGGTACCCGATCTCAGCTGCGAAGAGCGGTTCCCGTTGTTCATTGCCCGGGCGTCCGAAGCCGGGCTGGCTGCGGTGTTCACGTTCCCGTTGCGCCTCGGTAACCGCCGGATAGGCGCCCTGGACCTTTACCGGGACAGGCGGGGCAAGCTCAGCGCGACATCGATGAAAGCAGCCCAGACCCTGGCAGACGTCACTACTGCGTACATCGTGAACGCGGAGGGACGGGCCGATCTCAGGGAGGCCTCTCACCGCT
>CAYZVQ010000231.1:0-8064 GCA_964481925.1 uncultured Acidimicrobiaceae bacterium | reverse complement strand
TGATCTCCGCCGGGGGCACGAAGCTCGAGCGCAACAGCCCGTGCTCGAGCAGCTCGGCCAGCCATTCGGCATCAGCCACGTCGCTCTTGCGCCCCGGGAGGATCTTGACATGGCGAGCGTTGACCAACTTGAGCTCGAACCCGCGTTCCTCCAGCACGTACCAAGGTGACTTCCAATACGAGCCCGTCGCCTCCATCACCACCTCGGTGACACCCTCAGACGCAAACCAGTCAGCCATCGCCTCGAGCTGCGAGGTGAACGAACTGAACGTCCGGGTCTGCTTGCTGCGGCCCTTGCCGCTCGGGCCGGGAGTGCGCACGCACGCCACGACCTCGTCCTTGCCGATGTCCACACCGGCACACCGCTCCACCATTAGGTCCATCACCGGCCTCCTCTGCTCGGTTCAGTTCGGGTTTGAACGGGCCGGCGGGGTCAACCGATCAACGAAGCTGTGAAACGTGTACGGGACGACAATTCATGGTGCCGGGAAGGCCCCTGGCGTCAATCTGTTAGTCGGGTTCGAGCGCACCAAGCAAGAACGAGCTCAGCCTGGCCCAACACGATTCTCCTACATCGTGGCGACTCCCGCCAGGGAGGCATGGGTTCTGTTAGGTCACTGAAAGCCTGCGCACCACGGCTTGGCGGGTCGGGCCCGGATCGATCATCCAAAGCAGGACCCAGCTGGCTTTCTCGTCGCGCAGAGAGAACACCGCGTCGCCATTGATCGCCGATTGGCGCGAAAGGACCTGGCCCCAACCGCTGAGAGCGCCAGCATCGGAGCTAGAGGCGAATACCTCTGCGGTCCAACCTTTCATCGGCGTGCTCACGGTCAACTGGCGCAACACATGTAGCCCCTCGAGCTGCAGTACGAGGCCGAAGCCGCCGGAACCACCGAACTCGGCGCTCTTGTATATATCGCTCTCCCAGTACCCGCTCGGGTTGTTGCCTATGACATTGAGCAACTCGCTCACGTTGTCATTCGGCTCGTTACCGTCCTGGGTGAGCTCATGGACAGAGACCACGGTGAGAGCCGAAGTGGAGCTCGAGCCCGACGAGGCCCGGCCACCATCGCCCCCGGCGTCCTGCTTGGTCCCCGGCGCCGGCCCGGGGACATGGGCGAGGGCGGCAGCCAAGCTCAACCCCGCCACCAGCAGCACGGCGACAACGATGCTCGCCCACCGTCCGGGCCGGCGCTTACGGTGGGGCCCGGGCCCGCGGGCCGAGCTCTTCTTGGGGACGCGCCCCCGACTACTCTTGCGGCGCCCGCGTCCGGCCTTTACGGCCTCGCCGGCCGGTTCGACCAGGATGGGGCCGGTGGGCTCCTCCGCCACCGTCGGCTCGCTGGCCAGGGCGACAGTGCCACCCGCGCTCGCCGGCCTGGCGTTCGCGTCCTTGGGCCCCGACGGGCTCTGCAAGCTTGGCAACAGGCCGGTGTGGACGTCGGCACCGGGCTCGTTCGAGGCCTCCGAGGTCCCCAGGCTGCGCCCGACGCGGGCCAGAGAACTGCCTAGAGCCAGCGCGGACGGCACCCTATCCGCCGGGTCCTTGGCCAACAGGGCGCCCACGATGTCCGTCAGCTGCCGTGGCAAACCTGGGACCAGCTCGTTAAGGGCGGGGACCGGTTGTTGGACCTGGGCCAGGGCCGTTGCCATGTCCGTGCTCTCCTGGAACGGCGGTCGCCCGGCCAGCATCTCAAACAGGACGACCCCCAGCGAATAAAGGTCGGCCCGGGCATCGGGCTCCTTTCCTTGCACCTGTTCAGGCGACAGGTACTTAGGCGTGCCCAGGACCGTACCGCTGGCCGTCAGGTCACCACCGGCCGTCGCCGCGGCCTTGGCGATCCCGAAGTCGGCCACCTTGACACGCACTACGTCGGAGCCCTCGTCCCGCAGCAGGACGTTTGCGGGCTTGATATCGCGGTGCACTAGGCCCTGACCGTGGGCGTAAGCCAACGCGTCCGCTACTTGAGCAACGATCGCCGTGGCCAGCCGGGGGGACAGTGGGGCGGCGCGCGTGATCAGGTCCCGAAGGGTCTCGCCGGGGACCAGCTCCATGACGATGAAAGCCGTGCTCGGCTGTTCAGGCCAGGGCATGTCCGGCTTGGTGCGCTCGTCCCGGGGCCAGCCCACAGAAAACAGCGACCCCAGGTCGGTCCCACCCTCTCCTAGGACCTCGACGCCGGCATCGAATATGGCGACGATCCCCGGGTGGACAAGGCGGGCCGCCGTGACGGCCTCCCTGCGAAAGCGTTCTTGCAGGTAAGGATCCGCCGCCAGATGAGCCAAGAGCATCTTGATGGCGACGGGCCTGTTGAGGACTTCGTCGCGGCCTTCCCAGACCTCGGCCATCCCACCCTTGGCCAAGAGCCGGACAAGCCGGTAACGCCCGGCAAGAGCTCGCGGTAGACCGGGCGCAAGACCTGGCATTGGCACAAGGCTACTGCCTCGGCCGCCTTGTCGGCCCCTCAACCCCCTCGCCCCGGACTTGAGGGGCCACGAGGGGCACAGCCTTCAACTACGCTCTCTCACCCATGCCACGCCGATCGTGCCCGGCCCCGCATGCGTACCTATGACCGGGCCGATCTCGCCGACCACCACCGGATTCGTCGACCGTACGTCATCCATCATCCTGAGGAACTCGTTGAAGTCGGGAGCCTGCGCATTCACTACGGCCAGCCGTTCCAATGGCGCTGCCGAGCGCACTTTCTGCGCCAGGTACCTCAGTGATTTGGCCCGGGTGCGCTGCCTCGACTCCTGCTCCACCACACCCCCGCGCACCTCTATGACGGGCTTGATGGACAGTAGGGTCCCCAGGGCGGCGGCGGCGCCACCGATCCTGCCCCCTCGGCGCAGGTTCTCGAGGGTATCGATGACGCCGCAGACGGTCAGTCGCTCTCGGGCGGACTCCGCCGCGTCTACGACGCGACCCATGCTGGCGCCGTCGGCGGCGGCTTCGGCCGCCGCCACGGCCACGAGGCCCTGGCCCATCGTCACGCTGAACGAGTCGAGGACCGTCACGGCCCCAGGGTCGTCCATGGCCCGGGCCGCCTGCGAAGCGGCCTCATTTGTGGCCGAGAGCTTCGCGGACAACGTCACGCAGACCACTCCGTCCGCCCCCTCGGCCAGCAGGTCGTCGAAAGCGGATTTGAAGGCGCCCGGGGACGGGGCGGCCGTCTCGGGCAGGTCAGCCGAGGCCGCGCACCGGGCCCAGAACTCGGCCACGCTGAGCTGCTGGCGGTCCACCAGCTCGTCGGCGCCGAAGCGGACATGCAGCGGGACGACGACGATGTCCAATGCCTCCGCCATTTCTTGGGCGAGATCGGAAGCACTGTCAGTCACTATCCGTACCGTCACGTCGCTCCTATCCTTCTGGCCCTTTTAGCCCGGTCGCTTATCGTACCAACGAACGATAGCGCGCCCTCAGTCCATTAAACTCAGAAATTCCCAAGGCTCGGGCGCACATTATAAACGTCGCTGCTCCGGCTACCGCAACGAATACCACGCGCGCCGCAGACCAGGCTACACTACCCGGACCAGGCACCAGGCCCAAAAGCGCCCCCACTACGGCCGTCATTATCACCGTGGCCAAACCTACCCGTACCAACCAACCGGCGGGGACTTCTATCGGTGCCGACCGTCGGAGCTGGCGCCACGCAAATGGGACGGTAGCGGTGTACGACCCGATCCACGCCACCACTAGCCCGGGCGCACCGACGAGCGGGTACAGGACTAGCGCAGCCACAATTGTGAGCGCATTTTCCACGACATAAAGCCAGAACATCGAGCGGGTATCCTGCTTGGACTGGAAGGCTCTCATCAAAAGGAGGTACGCGCTAAACCCAGGTAGACCAAGGGAGAAGATGGTGAGCATCGTCGAGGTGAGGCCGGCATCGGCGGCGCTGAAGTTACCATGGACCAGAGCCAGTGCAACAATAGGGTGAGCCAATAACGCGTACCCGATACCTCCCGGCAACAACAACGCTACGGTCAGGCGCATGGCATAGCCCACCCGGTATGCAAAACCATCATGGTCTTTCCCTGTCCATAATTGAGCCAGGTCCGGCGCCACCGCATACGAAATGGACACAGCCACAACGGCATAAGGCAGTTGCATGAAGGTGTACGAATAGATGAAAGCAGAAAGCTGGCCCGTTTTCGAGTTGGCCAGGACGGAGACCAAGGTAAAAGAGAGCTGGTTAGCGACCACAGCACCGATCGTCCAGCCCGAGAGCCTTCCTATGGTGCGCAGCGCCGGATGTGAGGGGCGCCAGGAGAGCCACAGCGGGACGCCGGCCCGCAACAGGGCCGGTAATTGGGCGAGCAGTTGGACCAGGTAGCCGGCGGTCGTCCCGATCCCCACCACCGCCAGAGCCGCCGTGTCCGCCTGGTAGGCGCTGATCGAGGCGTGCTTCACCATGTGGTCGGCGGCAAACAGGGCGGCAATCGTGACCAAGTTGGCGAGGACCGGGCTGAAGGCGACCGCTCCGAAGCGTCGACGGGCGTTCAGAAGTGCGGTGGTCAGCGTGGTGAGGCCGATGAAGAGCAACTGTGGAGTGAACAATCGCAGCCACGTCGTGGCCAGGGCACGTTCGCCGGCCACATCGCCACCTTTGGCCCGCAGCAGGAAGAAATCCACGATGAAAGGTGCGCATAGCCAGAACAAGGCGGTCCCGACGACCAGCAAGGCGGAGAGAAAGGTGACGACGGCAGGGACGGCGCCTTCGTCCCGGTCGTCGCCCTTGCGGCTGAGCGCCTCCATAAGTACGGGCAGGAGGGTGGCCGAGAGCACCCCGCCCAAGAGAAGCTCGTAAATGGTATTGGGGACCGTGTTCGCCTGGTTGTAAGCATCGGCCAGGCGGCCCTGGCCCAGGACCCAGCCGACGGCGAGCACCCGCCCGAACCCGCTCAGCCGGGAGACCGTCGTCCCTGCGGCCATGACGATGGCGTTGCGAGTAGACGAAGCATGTGGACGGGTAGGCAGAGCGTCGGGCGTCCCGCCGGCCCACCCGGGCAGGACGGTCAGCCAGGGAGCGGCCCGCACGGCGGCCCAACGCTTGGGTTCGCCCCCGCTCACAGAGAGCTCGGAGCCGGCGGATGGCCCGCGTCGCCGGTGGCGCGCCTCACCGGGAGGCTCGGGCCTTTACCTGGCCCGTCTCGACAGCGTCGGCTCGAGGGCCCCCATCAGTGCTCTCATCATCGGCGGGACGCGGGACCAGCTGACGCGCCCGCCGGCCGTGCCGGGCGTTGCGGGCCCACCAAACGGCCAGGAAAAGCGCCGCGCTCACCATGAGGACCAGGCCGACGTCGGAGATGGCCGTCGAGCGGACGGTATCGGTGCTGGAGGCAATCTCCTCTGAGCCCGAAGGCGTGGCCAGCTGCAACGCCAAGGGAAAGGCGCCACTCGTGCGCACCACCACCGGCACCTGGAGGACCGTTGGGTGGAGCGGGCTCAAGGTGAGCTGGCAGTTCTCTGAGCCGGGGCTGACCGAGCGGCACGAACCGACACCGGCGAACCTGACGTCCACGAAGCTCAGCTGCTCGCTCGTAAGGGTGAGCAGCACCCTCACCGGCGAGCCCGCGCTTGACAGCAGTGTAAGAGGAAGGCGCCCTTGGCGGGAGGTAAGCGTTATGGAGCTGGAGGGCGGTAGCCGCACTTTGGACAGGTCGGACTCCGAGGCACGCAGGACGGCACCGATGAGGGCCGCCCGCTGGGGGACCGAGAAGACAGCCGACAAACTGACTTCCAGCTCCTGGTCCAGCGACCCGACGGCAGGGGAACTGGCGCCGTACAGTTCCGCGTCGGCCGAGACCGTAGCCCGCGCCGTCGCCAGCAGATCGGTCCCCCCCAATGCGGCAACGCTTTGGCCCTCTAGCTGGCGTACCAAAAGGCGCCCGTTAGCCTGAGTGGCCACCGAAAGGTCTCGGAACATCTGGGACAGAGTTACGGCGTTCAGCAGGGGGTTACCGTGCAGTCCGGCGAGTACGACGGACAGGAAGCCGGGGACGAGCACGGCGCCTGGCGGAGGGGCCACGACGATGCCGCGAACGTGGCCGGGCGCCTCGAGGTCGACCATGGCCAGCTCGGCCAGGACCTGGTTGGCCACTAGCGCCGTTTGCCCGGGCCTCGACGCCTGGACCGAGCGCGCCGATAGCTCGCTGTCGGCGCCCATCACCCGGAGCGTGTTCCTCTGTACTGCCAGCTCGGTGGGCAGGGAAAATGTCAGGTCGACGGCCGCCGGCGGGAGGGCCGACAGGTCTCCTTCGGGCACGGCGACCTGCCTGGCGCCCAGCGCGGCCAATGCAGCCATGGTGGCAGCGTTGACCCCTCCCGAAAACGCCCACGTGCGCAGGGACGGTGTTTGCCCTAGCGTCCTGCCTAGGCTCAAGATGCCTGACGAGAGCTCCTCTTGCAGGTCTGCGGTCAGACCGGCACTGACCAGAGCGCCAAGGTCGACGGGCAACTGTGTGGTCGGGAGCAGTTCGTCACCTGCGGCCAATGCGTCCCGCAGTTCGCCTACCGCGCCCTTGCCGGCGGCGCCTCCTACGGCCAGCGACAGCACGGCGGCGGGCTCGACGCGGATGGTCACCGGGACGTGCCACAGATAGAGCTGTGCCGCATCGGCCTCCAGGGCGCTCGCCGACGCCGCCGGTAAAGGCCCAGGCACGCCCGTCTGGCCGATCGGGACCTTGGCTCCCACCGGCACGACCAGCACGGTGTCGAGGCGCCGCAGCGTACTGGCATCCTTGCCGACGTAGACGATGAACGTGGTGAGTGTCGGGCCGATCCGGACGCCGTTGTCTTCCAGGAACGCTTGGACCGGGTAGACCCCGGTGGTCATAAAGGACAAACCTCCGCTCGGTGCATTAACGGGAATGTCCACGTCGACCCCCCCGGCCGGGTCATCGACCAGGTCGTCCAGCGGGACCGGGGTGTTGCCTGCGCCGGGGCCGTCGTAATAGGGGCCGTACACATCCCCGTCCACAGCGGCCTGGAACTGAGACCGGGCGAACAACTTCCCATAGACGATGACGGCCAACGATTCATCGGCCTGGTGGCTCGCCGTCACCGCCAGGCGTAACTGGAACTCTCCCGGGCCCGGGCCCACCCAGGCGCTTTGAGATATGAGGGTGAGGTTGTCCCGACCGGTGGAGATGTTGTGCCCCCGGGCCACGGGGGGGACCGGGGGGGAGGCGGCGGGCACCGAAGTGGTCGTCGACGGCGCCGGGGCCGGGTCGGCGGCGACGGGGACCGGAGGGAACCCCATCAGCACCGTGCCCCCCAGGAACAGCACGGCCATGAGGCTATGGGCTCGGACCAAGGCGCAGGCCGACGTCAAGGCACGGGCCAGGCTGGGGCGCAATGCTCAGCTCACCTCCGACGCGTCCCGGACGTTGAGCCTGGCCGACAGGACGGCCAGGCCGTCGGGGTCGTCTCGGAAACCGACGCCACGATAGAGGGCCAGGGCCGGGTCATTGCCGACCTGGGTGTTGACGGCGATCTCTTGGGCGCCCGAAGCTCGGAGCCAATGGAGCCCGTCCAGGAGGAGTGCCTTCCCGATACCCCTTCCCTGAGCGCCTGGCGCCACCGCCAGGCGCTGGACGAACCCCCGGCCCCCCGACGTGCCACAGATGGCGTAGCCGACCACGGCGCGATGGTCGCCGAGCACGACCCGGAGGCGGTGCTGGCGCGTCGCCCTCACCGCCTCTCGGAGCCCAGCACGGTCAAGACGCCAGAACGGAGCGAAAGCGGCCCCATCGACCTTCAACAGACCGTTCCTGCGTCCCGGGCCGGCCCGGCGCCGGCGCGGCACGGCGGGCAGCGGCGGGAGCGCGACCCCTCTGGGCAGGACCAGCAAGTGGAGGTGCTCGTGGACTTCGAAACCGGCTGGCAACAGCCCGGCTTGCTCGCGTGGCGACACGGCACTGGTTATGACGCGCTGGAAGCCCTGTTCGGCCAGCACGCTCAGGCAGCGCCGAGCAAACTCGGCCGACGCCGGCGTCCCGTCGGGGATGGGGACGAAGAAGGCAACCGAGCCGTCAGCCCGCCAGCGCCCGACCCGGGCGG
>CAYZVQ010000230.1:0-8084 GCA_964481925.1 uncultured Acidimicrobiaceae bacterium | reverse complement strand
GATCGAAGGAGGAGATATGGACCGCCTCGAATGCCAATGGTGCCATGCTCAAAACCCGCCTGAGGCGCGGTCATGCGAGCACTGCGGTGCTCCGCTCGACGGGGCCGCCCTCGTCTCCGATTCGGGATGGCGCGAGGCGCCGCGGCTACGGGACATGGCGAAGTTCCAGTTCTCCAACAGCACCTGCCAGGTCGAAGGTGAGCTGGTGCCGGTGGCCGAGATCAACCTGAGCCCAGGCGACGGGGTCATCTTCGAGCACCACACCATGTTGTGGAAGGACGAGAGCGTACCCGTCGGTGTGTACCCTCTGGGCGGTGGGCTGAAAAGGTCCTTGGGCGGCATGCCTTACGTGGTCACCCAGGCGGGAGGTCCTGGCCGGATAGCCTTTTCGCGCGACGCGGCGGGGGAGATCGTGACGCTACTGCTCCATCCGACAATGGAGATCGACGTCCGGGAGCACGCGTTCCTCGCTGCCTCCCACTCTGTGCGCTACAGTTTTGAGCGCATCAAGGGGCTGGCCAACATCCTGCACGGCGGGAGCGGGATGTACCTGGACCGGTTCGTCACGGCCGGCGAGCCGGGCATCGTCCTTCTGCACGGGTACGGCAACGTCTTCGAGAGGACTCTCGCCCCGGGCGAGAAGATCCTCTTGGAACCCGGCGGTTATCTCTACAAGGACTCGAGCGTCACGATGCAGGCGGTGCAGCTGAACGTCCGTACCGGCGTTTTCCGTCACGGCATGTACCTGGCGGAGATGACCGGCCCGGGGCGCGTGGGGATCCAATCGATGTACCACCACCACGCGAGCGAATGAGTGCCATGTCGAACGCACCTGTCACACCTGCGCCCCCGGCCACGGGGTACATATGCCGCTTCTGCCGGCTCCCGTCCGACGCGGGTGGGTTGTCGTGCCCCAACTGCGGGGCTCCCGTCGATGTCCGGGCGGCCGTCTCCGATTCGGGCTGGGTGGAGCAACCTGCCATCAAGGACATGGCCAAGATCCAGTTCGGCCAGTCGGTCTGCCAGATCGAGGGCACCCTCGTGCCGAGCGCCGATTTTGCCTTAGCCGCGGGCGAAGGGGTCGTGTTCTCGCACCACACACTTTTGTGGACGGCCCCCGGCACTCATTTGGAACCCTGGGCCAAAGGGTCGTTCTTCAATCGCATGTACGCGGGTATGCCCGTGGTGCTCATGCGGGCGAGCGGGCCCGGTCATGTCGCCCTCTCGGAGGACCACCCCGGCGAAGTGGTGGCGCTCCCGATCCCTGCGGGCCGGGGCTTCCTGGTGCGAGAGCATGCCTTCCTGGCGGCCAGCGACAGCGTCGATTACACATGGCAAAATTCTCCCGTCTGGCTCCAGGTACAAAAGGGCAACGAGTCGGAGTTCGAGTACCCGGTCGGTCCCTACCTCGACGTGTTCGTCGCCGGCGGGGGCAGTCCCGGCTTGCTGCTCCTGCACTGCCCCGGCAACCTGTTCGTCCGCGATCTACAGAGAGGCCAGGCCATCCTCGTGCAGCCCGGGTCGTGGGTGTACGCCGACACCTCGGTGACCTTCGGCCTTCATGCCGAATACCCGGCCAGCGGAGGGGTCAGGTGGGGCAGTTACGACTACCGTACCGTTTGGATGCGCCTCCAAGGGCCGGGCCGGGTGGCGGTGAGGTCGATTTTCGAGAAACCGGAGCGCTACGCCGGCCTGGTAGGCAGCAGCGGCATGAGCCTTAGGCGCTGGTAAGCGTCTGCCGCCGTTGCGGGCAAACTGGGCCCTGGCGGCCGGGCCCGAGGCAGACCGAGCTGGGCTACACGGACCTGAGGCGCAAGTGGCTGGCGATGTAGTCGTCGACCAGATTGATCAGATCCGCTTGGCCGTCGACGAAAGTGACATGAGCCGCCCAAGTACCTTCGGACACTGGATAGGCCATGACGGCCCGCCCGACGAGCTGGACCGTGGGCCCGATGTCCACAGTGACCTCGAGAGTGTCGCCCGTGCTGAGCGGGAACGGTCCTTCGAGCTTCAAGCCGCCACGGGACAGGTCGGCCACCGACATCTCATGGGGCTTGCCCCGGCGCGTCGAGCGGAGGCGCCGGACCTCCGCCTGCAGTTCGGGCTCAACCCTTTTGCCGAAACGACGCTGGACGAACAGGGGCGAGCTCAGCAGCTCTATCCCGACCTGCTGACCCAGAGGCGCGCCGCTCAAGGCGCCCAACCAGTGATAGAGGCCTTCGGCGCGCGGCATGAACAGCTGTATGGTCAGGCCCGACACCAGGTGGCCGTCAGGGAGCTCGTCAAGCAGGTCGAGCACCACTGACGTCGCCTCGACCGAGGCGACCACGCCCACGCACGTCCCCGCCTGCGGGAACTCCAGGCTGACGCGCACGCCTGGAGCGAGAGGCCCCGAGATGTCAGTTGGTGGTCCCATAAGTCCTTCCGAGCTCACGCCTGATCTTGCCAGATGGCGGCGCAGCCCGCTGCGTTCACGCTCCAACAGGCAAGCTCGTCGAACAGGACTCGTCCCCCATGGCCCGGGACGACCATTCTGCCGGCCCTGTCGCCCGGCCGTAGAGGGTGCTCAACATGCCCTTGACCATCCCCCGGTCGACCGCGCAGATGACGGGGTGCTGGAGGGCGGCGTCGAAAAATGGGCACGCCTCCTTCACCAGGGCCACGGACCGGCCCCGGGCCTCGGCGTGGGCGGCGAAACCGTGGGCCGTCAGAGCATCGGCGACTGCGTGCAGGGCGGACCGGAAAGACCGTTGCCCTTCGGCTACAGCCATCGATGTCGCCAATTTGCACCCGTAGGCGAAACCCACCCGCTCGGCCATCTCCTCGGCGGCCTGCTGAGGTACCAGGGCCAGCGCTCCCCCCAACAGCGTGACGAGTAGCTCCTCTCCGGGTTTGGCCCCCTCCAGGACCGGGGCCGGCCCGCTGGTCCGGTAGCGCTTGGAGGGCCGCCCTGCCACCGACGCCCCGGACCGGCTGCTGGAAACGTCGAGGTAGCCGCCGGCGGCCAGCTTGTCCAGATGGTGCCGGGCCACGTTGGGGTGGAGCGAAAAGTGCTGTGCAACCTGTGAGGCGGTCACTCCAGCGCCCGATTCCCGGGCGTACAGGTACACCCTCCTACGGGTGGGATCGCCGAAGGCCGACGTCACCGCGGTGACCATGGCGGAGAACTCGGCGCCGCTGAGAGGCTGGGCCATTCACCCCCATCGTACTGGGAACACGCTGGCTACGACCTGCCTCGCCCAACCCGCCGGGACGGGCCAAAGCCCGGCATACGCGCCCGACGGCCCGTTAGCATGACCAGGGCATGGCCGGTAACCCCTTTTCGGACGCCTCCTCGCCGACGAGGGTTATCGCCGTCAGCTCGGGCAAGGGGGGCGTGGGCAAATCGTCGGTCACGGTCAACCTGGCCATAGCCCTCGCTTTGGCGGGCAACCGCGTGGGTCTTCTCGATGCCGACGTTTACGGGTTCTCGGTGCCGGCGATGCTCGGCCTTTCCGGGGAGCCGGTCACCGGCGAAAATGGGGTGAGCCCCCTGACCGCTTTCGGGTTGAGCGTGATGTCCATGGGCTTCTTCGTGGGGGACGACCAGCCCGTCATATGGCGGGGGCCGATGCTCCACAAAGCGCTCGAACAGTTCTTGGTGGACGTTGACTGGGGAGCTCCCGACTTCCTGGTGGTGGACATGCCGCCTGGGACGGGGGACGTGGCCCTGTCCATGTCCCAGTACCTGCCCGCGTCGGAGGTCTACGTGGTCACGACGCCTCAGCCCGCGGCGAAGAGGGTGGCGCAGCGCAGCGCGTACATGGCGCGCAAGTTGAGCCTGCCGTTGCGGGGGGTGATCGAGAACATGAGCTGGTTCAGTGCCCCCGACGGGACCAGGTACGAGCTCTTCGGCCAGGGCGGGGGCGCTCAGTTGGCCGAGGAGCTGGGCGTGCCGCTGCTGGGCCAGATCCCCCTGGTAGCCGCCATCAGGGAAGGAGGCGATGCCGGCCGTCCCGTGGTGGCGGAGGCGCCGTCCTCGGAGGCGGCGGCGGCGTTCCGCCAGGTGGCTGACCGGATCGTGGGCCTTGGCCGTACGCGGGTGTTCCGCTCGGAGCTGCGGGTCAACTAGCAGCGGACAGCCAGGGACCGGGCCCGGTACGCGTCAAGCGGCGGCATGCGCGCCGTTTTTCGTCTTTTTAGCGCGATCATGGAGTGGATGGCTGATCCTGAGGGTGGCAAGCCGACCCCGGTCGGCCGGCGGGTGGTACTGGGGATGCTTGGTGTCGGGGTCGCCGGTGTCATCTTCGGGGACCCGGTGTCGCGCGCCATAGGCGACGTCCTGGCGCCTCTGACAGCGGGCGATGCGGGGATCGCCAGCCTGGTCCCGGGGGCCGACAATTTCCAGCTCTATACCGTCGTCAGTGGTTACCCGGCCCCCCCTCCTGACTACCGCCTTACCGTTGACGGGTTGGTCAAGCGTCCTCTCAGCCTGAGCGTCGCCGACCTCGAGGCGATGCCGGCGACAAAGCTGGTCCATCCGTTCCAATGCGTTACCGGGTGGGTGGTCCCCGACGTCCACTGGACCGGTGTCCAGCTCGGCCATCTGTTGGACGAGGCGGGCCTGACAGAGGGAGCGACGGCTCTTCACTTCACGTCGTTCGACGGCGTCTATACCGAGAGCCTGACCATAGACCAGGCCAGGTTGCCCAACGTGATCGTGGCCTACCAGATGCTCGGTGGCCCCGTCACAAGGGAGCACGGCGGGCCCGTGCGCCTCTACGTGGCACCCATGTACGGCTACAAGTCCATCAAGTGGCTTAGCACCATCTCGGTCGTGGACCATGTCGAGCCGGGCTACTGGGAGGACAACGGTTACGCCGTCGACGCCTGGATCGGTCGGAGCAACGGTCTTTAATGGGGCCACCGCCTGGCAAGAAGCGGCGAAAGGCGGAGCAGCTCAGCCGTTTCGACGGGATAGAGCGCCTGGCCCACTGGCTGACAGCGTCGTTTTTCCTAACCCTGATCGCCACTGGCGCCGCCCTTTACATACCGGCCGTCATCGGGTTCGTCGGGCGCCGGGGCCTCGTCGAGCGTATCCATGTCGATGTGGGCTTAGCCTTGCCGCTGCCTCTCATAATCAGCCTGGCCGGCACATGGGGAAAGGGCCTTCGCGCCGACATCCGACGTATAAACCGCTGGATCCCGGGTGACCGCCAGTGGTTGAGGCTCACCGTTCATCGCCAACCGACCGCAGATGTCCCCGTCGGTAAGTTCAACGCCGGCCAGAAGTTGAACGCCGCCATCACCGGCGGGGTGATGCTCGTCATGTTGATGACCGGTTCGGTAATGCACTGGCCCTACTACTGGCCCCTTTCATGGCGGACAGGCGCCACCTTCATGCACGATGTGGTGGCGATCTTCTTCGTCGTCGTGGTGATCGGCCATATAGGCATGGCCGTGACCCACCCTCCCGCCCTGCGCTCCATGTTCACCGGCAAGGTGAGCCGGGCCTGGGCCAGGCGCCACGCTCCCCTATGGCTGGAAGACCTGGAAACGGGCCCCTGACGCCGGCACTGCTTGCGTTAGCCGGCGACACTGCGAGGGAGCTTGTCGACCGGCCATCCCAGGAGCTCGACGGCGGTGTCGAAGGCGAAGCGGTCCGTCATCCCGCTCACATACGCGATGGACCTGTGCAGGGCTGCCTCCCGCCCGCCTTCCATGACCGCGTCGGGAGCGCCGTCAGGGCGGCGGCCTGGGCCCCCGAGCTTTTCCGGGTTTTCGGCGAAGTACTCGACGAGGGCGCTCAAGACGGAAATTACCGCCCGACCCTGGGCAATCGAGCTCGGACGGGTGTAGATGCGTTCGTAGTTGAACGCCCGTAACTCGGCCAGAGCATTTGCGACGGGTGGGTGCATACCGATCTCCCCGGTCGTCGTGATGCAGTCGACGAGCGCTGTTATGAAACACCGGAGCTGGGACGACCGAGAGCGGCCGGCTACCTCCACGACGGCCGCGGGAAGGTCGTCCAGGTCCACAATGCCTATCCCGGCGGCGTCCTCGAGGTCGTGCGCGCAGTAGGCGCAACGGTCGGCCCAGCTCACCACGGCACCCTCGGGGGTGGCCGGGCTCGGGAGCGACCAGCTGTGGTGGCGGATGCCGTCGAGGGTCTCGATGCACAGGTTGAGCGGTGCCAGGACCACATCGGCCCCCCAGATGGCATGGTTGTAACCGTCCGCCAGGTAGGGGGCGAACGCTTCTTCGCTGGCGTGGCCTCCGGGGCCGTGCCCGCAGTCGTGACCGAGAGCGATGGCTTCGGTCAGGGCCACGTTGAGCCCGATGGCCCGGGCCACGGCGGTGGCCACCTGGGCCACCTCTAGCGCATGGGTGAGGCGGGTGCGCTGGTGGTCCCGGGGGAACACGAAGACCTGGGTCTTGCCGGCCAGGCGCCGGAAGGCGCTGGAATGGAGGATCCGGTCGTGGTCCCGTTCGAAACAAGTCCGAAGGGGGTCGGGCTCTTCGGGGACGGCGCGCCGCCCTGCGCCCGAGGACCTGGTGGCGCCTGGGGCGAGACAGAGGTCCTCACTGTCCTCACGCGCCAGGCGGGTCAACGCCTGTGCTCGGGCCCGGGGGCGCCCCGACAGCGAATGGGCCAGGACTATGCCTTCGGGCGACACCGTACCGGTCATGGTCGCCGCCCAGGCTGCCGCCCGGTCGCTCAGGGGCGACAGGTCGGCTTGGGAGCTGTCGGCGGCACTTACCTGTGGTCGACCGCCCCGCTCGTCACTCGGCACGGCCCCCACCGTACCCAGCGCAGCCGACCGTCCGAATGCCCCCCAGGCCCGCTGATGAGGTCCCTCTATATATCATGGCTTGACCAGTGCCTGGCTTGACCAGTGCGCGAGACAGGAGAGCAGCGACGTGGACGTCCGTATCGGTGTGTCCCAGGCGCCCCGGGAGATCGAGGTGGAGCTGGCGGACAGCACAAGCCCCGACGAGCTGGTGGCGAAGATCGACGCGGCCGTGGCCAAAACGGACGGGATGATCTGGTTTACCGACAAACGTGGTCGGCGCATCGGCGTCCCGGCCGCCAAACTGGCGTACGTAGAGCTGGACACGGCCACTGAGACGCGCCGTGTCGGCTTCGGGGCCGCCGTCTGAACGACCGGAAGAGCAGCTCCGTTGGTTGAACTGCTTGATCGCAAGCTTTTGTTCGTCACCGGTAAGGGGGGCGTCGGCAAGACGACTGTCAGCGCCGCGCTGAGCCTGCTGGCGGCGAGCAAAGGCAAGCGCACCTTGGTATGTGAGCTGGACGCCAAGGGAGACCTGGCGGCAAGCTTCGAGACCGGGCCGACGAGCTTCGACGCCCGTGAGGTGGCGCCGCACCTTTGGGCGATGTCGATGGACACCGAAGCGTCCCTACGTCAGTACCTTTCCCTGCAGCTCAAGTTGCCAAAGGCGGCGCACATCGGTCCCGTGGCGAAGATGTTCGACTTCGTGGCCTCGGCGGCGCCGGGAGTTCGCGAGATCGTCACTGTGGGCAAGCTGTGCTGGGAGGTCCGCGAGCGCCATTACGACCTCGTCGTGGTCGACGCCGTCTCCAGCGGCCACATTGTCGGTCAGCTGGCGGCCCCTCAGGCCATCAACCGCCTTGTCCAGGTCGGCCTCATCCGCCAACAGACGGGTTGGATGCTGGACATCCTTTCCGACCCTCGGACCTCGGGCGTCCTTGTCGTCGCCACCCCGGAGGAGATGCCCGTCACCGAGACCATCGAGCTCATCGGCCGGCTCAAGGCCGAGACGACTGTGAGCCTCGCCGGGGTGATCGTCAACCGAGTGCTCCCCGAACTGTTCGGCACGAGGGAGGGACGAGCCTTCGAGGCCATCTGCGGGGAGCCGGCGCGGGAGTTCCTGACCGAGAAGATAGGGGGGCGGCCCGAGCCTCTGCTCGACGCGGCCCGGTTAATGGTCAAGATGCGCCGGTCCCGGGCTGCCCACCTCGAGCGGTTGCGCGAATCGGTGAGCACCGGTGCGCCCGGCGGGGCCGCTGTCCCCCTGCTGTACGTGCCGTACCTCTTCCTGCGCTCTTACGGGTTGCGCTCGAC